>JAHWJH010000033.1 GCA_019348555.1 Actinomycetota bacterium | reverse complement strand
CCCGAATATGGCGACTATGCCCGCCGCGCGGCGGAGGCGATCGACAGCACCGCCCAGAAGCTGCGCTCCAAGAACCCAGACGAGTTGATCGACGACACCCGCAACTTCGTCCGCAAGAGCCCCGGAGTGGCGCTTGCAGGCGCAGCAATCGTGGGCTTCGCGCTTGCACGGCTGGTCAAGTCGGGCCTCGACGCCGCCGGCATCCAGATTCCCTTCCCCCAGCGCACCCTCGGCTTCCTGCCCGGCGCCCGGGTGCGCATCGGGGGCCGGACCGACGGCGACGACGACTCGGGGCGGTCCTGAGCACCGAGGACCCCCTCGGCGTGTTCGACAGCGGCTTCGGCGGTCTCACCGTGGCCAGAGCCGTGCTCGACCTCCTTCCCGCCGAGCACCTCGTGTACCTCGGCGACACCGGGCGCTATCCCTACGGCCCCCGAGCGCTCGGCGAGGTGCGGGGCTTCGCCCGCCAGATCAGCCGCTACCTCCTCGACCGGCACGGGGCCAAGTGTCTGGTGGTGGCCTGCAACACCGCCTCGGCGGCTGCGCTCGACGTGCTGCGCGAGGAGGTCGAGGTGCCGGTCCTCGGGGTGATCGAGCCGGGGGTGCGCGCCCTGGTGTCGGCCACCCGCAACGGCCGGGTGGGGGTGATCGCCACCGTGGGGACCGTGGCCTCCGGGGCCTACCAGCGGGCGGTGGCCGCCATGGGTGCCGACGTGGACCTCACCTGCGCGGCGTGCCCCGGCTTCGTCGAGTTCGTCGAGCGCGGCGAGACCACCTCCGACCAGGTGCACGTGCTGGCCGAGCGCCTCCTCGACCCCGTCCGCAGGGCGGGGGTCGACGCCCTACTGCTCGGATGCACGCACTACCCCTTCCTCGCCCGTACCATCAGCGACGTGGTCGGCCGCGACGTGGTGCTGGTGTCGTCGGCCGACGAGACCGCCTTCGAGCTCCAGGCCCTGCTCAGGACCTCGGGCCTGGCCCGCCCCCCGGCGGCCGGCGCCGGGTGCCACCGGTTCCTCTCCTCGGGCGACGTGGCGTGGTTCGAGTCGCTCGGGCGCCGCATGCTCGGCCCGGAGCTCGGTCCCGTCGAGCCCGTGGTGTGGTGAGCCCGCCGCGGGGGAGGGCGGCGGGGTGAGCCTGGCCGTGACCGTGCTGGGGTGCTCGGGGTCCTACGCCGGGCCCGGCGGGGCGTGCAGCGGCTACCTGGTGCAGGGAGACGGCGTGTCGGTGTGGCTCGACGCCGGACCGGGCACGCTGGCCAACCTGCAGCGCCAGATCGACCTCGACGAGCTCGACGCCGTGGTCCTCACCCATGCGCACCCCGACCATTGGGTCGACGTGCTGCCCTACCACAACGCCATCCGCTACCTGCGGCCCCGCACCGGGATGCGGGTGTTCTCGCCGCCCGAGGTCCGGCGCCTCGCAGGGGAGGTCAACGGCCGGCTCGAACCCGCCCTCGACTGGACCGACGTGCACGACGGCTCGACCGCCCGCGTGGGCGGGCTGGCACTCAGGTTCTCCCGCACCGACCACGGGCCCGAGACGCTCGCCGTGCGGGTCGACGACAGCTCCGGGGCCTCGCTCGGCTACTCGGCCGACACCGGGCCGGGGTGGTCCCTCTCGGAGCTCGGCCTCGGTCTCGACCTGGCCCTGTGCGAGGCGTCGCTGGAGCCCGAACACGAACGGCGCGTCCAGCACCTCTCCGCCGCCCAGGCCGGCACATCGGCGCGAGCGGCCCGGGTGCACCATCTGGTGATCACCCATCTCCAGCCCGGCGTTGATCCCGACCGCTCTCGGGCCGACGCCAGCGCCGCCTTCGGCCTGCCCGTCGACGTGGCCGAGATCGGCTCGCGCTATGAGGTGGCCTAGCCCATGAGCCGCCACGACGGGAGGGCCGACGACGAGCTGCGGGCGATGTCGTTCGAACGTGACTACACCGAGCTGCCGGCAGGGTCGGTGCTGGTGTGCTTCGGCCGCACCCGGGTGCTGTGCACGGCGTCGGTCGACACCGACGTGCCGCGATGGCTGCGTGGCTCGGGCAAGGGCTGGGTCACCGCCGAGTACTCCATGCTCCCCGGCTCGACCGCCGACCGGGTCCCACGGGAGGCGGCGCGAGGACGCCAGAGCGGGCGCACGCAGGAGATCCAGCGCCTCATCGGGCGGTCGCTGCGCTCCGTCACCGATCTCAGCGCCATGCCTGAAGTGCAGGTGGTGGTCGACTGCGACGTGCTGCAGGCCGACGGCGGCACCCGTACCGCCGCCATCTGCGGTGGCTACCTCGCCCTCCACGACGCCCTGGCCCGCCTGGTCGCTGCGGGGCGGCTGCGCGCGCACCCGAGCACCGACCAGTGCGCGGCGATCTCGGTGGGGGTGGTCGACGCCGTGCCCGTGCTCGACCTCGACTACGCCGAGGACGTGAAGGCCGGTGTCGACATGAACGTGGTCATGACCGGCGGTGGCCACTTCGTCGAGGTGCAGGGCACGGCCGAGGGCATGGCCTTCAGCCGCAGTGAGCTCGACAGCCTCCTCGATCTTGCCTCGGGGGGTATCACCGAGATCGCCGCACTCCAGCGCCAGCTGTTGGACGAGCCGCCGCCACCCCGGCGGTGAGGCTGGTCCTCGCCACCGCAAACCCCGGCAAGGCGGTGGAGCTGAGGGCGGTGCTCGGTGCCGCCGCGGGGCTGGAGGTCTTGGAGATCGTGCCCCGGCCGCCGGGCCTGGCCGAGCCCGAGGAGGACGGCGCCAGCCTGGCCGACAACGCCCGCATCAAGGCGCGGGCGGTGGTGAACGCCACCGGCCAGGCGGCGGTTGCGGACGACACCGGCCTGGAGGTGGCCGCCCTCGACGGGGCACCCGGCCTGGTCACCGCCCGCTTCGCCGGCCCCCACGCCACCTTCGCCGACAACATCGCCAAGCTGCTGGCCGAGCTCGAGGGGGTGGGCGACCGCCGGGCGCGCTGGCGCACCGTGGCGCTGGTGTGCTTCCCCGACGGGATCGAGGTGGCCGCCGAGGGCAGCTGCGACGGGGTCATCACCGAGTCGCCCCGGGGCTCCGGCGGCTTCGGCTACGACCCGGTCTTCGTACCCGACGACGGTGACGGGCGGACCCTGGCCGAGCTGAGCCCGGAGGAGAAGAACGCCATCTCCCATCGCGGCCGCGCCTTCCGGGCCCTGGCCCAGCGCCTGGGCGCACGTCGCTGACGGCGCCGTCTGGTCGCCCTCACGATCCGTCGTCACATCTCCTGCCCTCTCGGCGGCAGATGTGACAAGGAACCGCAACGTTGCCCTCTGGTGCCGCGACGAGGCGCTGGCGTAGCTTGGAGCAATGGAGCGCCTGGAGTCGTGCAACAGCACGTGGCTGATCGACGAGGCGCTCATGCGGTTCTGCCGCATCCCTCGAGGCTGTGATCCGGCCAACGCCATCTCCGCCTCGTGGCAGCGCTACTTCTCGTTCAGCGACGACCCCGAGACCGGGGCGTTCCGGGTGGCGCTCGACGAGACGCGCACCCACTGGCTCTCGTCGTGCCGGCACCGCGACCCCTGCGCCCGCTGCGGCGGAGAGGTGACCCGCGAGGTGGTCTTGGCGCCGCCGCCCACGGTGGCCGCCGGCGGCGCCCTCACCTGAGTCGGGGCGACACCGCCACCTCTGGCTAGGCCTCGGGCGACTGGGGCCGCCCGGACAGCTGCGGCTCCGGAGTGGTCGTGCCCATGCCGTTGGACGCCATGCCGAGGCCTGAGGAGACCCGCTGGGCCAGGTCGGCGTCGATCTGCCGGAAGTGGCCGAGCATCCGCTGCACCACGTGGTTCTCGCACTGGCCGAACAGGTCGACGAAGTTGAGGATCAGGTCGTCGCGCTCGTCGTCGGGCATGGTCCGGTACCGCTCACCCGCCTGGCCGTAGTTGTTGGTCCGGCTGATGGCGCTGCGGGTGAGGTTGCCGCTGATGAACGGCTCGTAGGGCGGCCCGGCCGGCTCTGCTTCCTGCAGGCCGCCGAGCGAGCTGGGCTCATAGTTCACGTGGGGGTTCTCGCCGGCGCCGTCGACGTAGTACGTCATCTGGCCGTCGCGTTGGTTGGTGCTCACCTTGGCCACCGGGGCGTTGATCGGGAGCTGGAGGTAGTTCGGCCCCACCCGGTAGCGCTGGGTGTCGGAGTAGGAGAAGGTGCGGCCGATCAGCATCTTGTCGTCGGAGAAGTCGAGCCCGTCGACGAGCACCCCGGTGCCGAAGGCGGCCTGCTCGTTCTCGGCGAAGAAGTTCGACACGTTGCGGTCGAGGGTCATCATGCCCACCGGGCGCAGGGGGAACTGGTCCTCGGGCCAGGTCTTGGTGTCGTCGAGCGGGTCGAAGTCGAGCTCGGGGTGCTCGTCGTCGCTCATGATCTGCACGCACAGCTCCCAGCGGGGGAAGTCGCCGGCGTCGATGGCGTCGAAGATGTCCTTGGAGGCGTGGCCGAGGTCGGTCGCCTGGATCTCGTTGGCCTGGGCCTGGGTGAGGGACTTGATCCCCTGCTGGGTCTTCCAGTGGTACTTGACCAGGACGGCCTCACCGGCGGCGTTGACCATCCGGTAGGTGTTCACCCCGAAGCCGTCCATGTGCCGGTAGTTGGCGGGGATGCCCCGGGGACCGAACAGCCACATGAGCATGTGCATCGACTCCGGGGTGTTGCCCATGAAGTCGAAGATGCGGTTGGGCTCCTGGCGGAACGTGACCGGGTCGGCCTTGAGGGAGTGGATGACGTCGGGGAACTTGATGGCGTCACGGATGAAGAACACCGGAAGGTCGTTGCCCACCAGGTCCCAGTTCCCGTCCTCGGTCTTGAACTTCACGGCGAAGCCGCGGGGATCGCGGGAGGTCTCCGAGCTGTCGCGACCGCCGATGACGGTGGAGAAGCGGATCACCACCGGGGTGCGCTTGCCCTTCTCCTGGAAAAGCTTGGCCCTGGTGTAGGTGGAGGCCGGCTCGTCGCCGATGGTGCCGTAGGCCTCGAAGTAGCCGTGGGCGACGAAGCCGCGGGCGTGCACCACCCGCTCGGGGATGCGCTCGCGGTCGAAGTGGCTGATCTTCTCGAGGAACTGGTAGTTCTCGAGCGTCGCCGGGCCCCGGGCGCCGACGGTGCGCTGGTTCTGGTTGTCGTAGACGGGGTGACCCTGCCGGTTGGTGAGCTTGGCGGTGCCCGGTGACTGGTCGCTCATGCGCTTCCCCTCTCGCGTGCGTCGGCAGGCTCGTCGTGGCAACGGCTTGCTTCGATGTCGATCTTCGGATGCTGACCGGCCGTCGGACGCCCAGGCCGGCCCTCAATTAGACCCGTTCTAACTCCTGGGCCTCGGGATGTCAATGGAACCTGCCCCGTCAGGGGCAGGTCGCACACCGTCCCCGGAACACCACCTCGACGTCGTCGACGCGGAACCCGTGGCGCTGGCTGTCGGTCAGGCGTAGCGCCTCCACCCCGTCGGGGCGCACGTCGAACAGGGCGCCGCACCCGGTGCACACCAGGTGGTGATGGCGGTCGGCGCCGTTGGGGTCGTAGCGCACCGGCCCGCTGGGTGGGCGGACCTCGAGCACCTCCCCCATGGCCACCAGCTCGTTGAGGGTGTTGTAGACGGTGGCCCGGGAGATCTCCGGGAACCCGGCGCGAGCCCGGGTGAACACCTCGTCGGCGCTGAGGTGGACGTGCTCGCCCACCAGCGACTCGGCCACCGCCCGGCGCTGGGGCGTGATGCGCCAGGGCCGGACCTCGAGACGTTCGATGAGAGGGGCAGCGGGCACGCGACGACGATACCGGTCGCCGGAAAGGGGGGGTGTCGAGCGCCCGCAGGTGGGTAGTGGCACGTCGCTGGACCGCAGACCACCCGCCAGGAGAGGAGCCGTGCCAATGGGCAGCATCAGCGAGGTCATGACCACCGACGTGGTGAGCCTTCCCGCCAGCTCGTCGATCGTCGAGGCCGCTCTGGCCATGAGGGGCGCCGACATCGGCTACGTCGTCGTCACCCAGGAAGGCCAGCCCCGGGGCGTGCTCACCGATCGCGACATCGCCGTGCGGGTGGTGGCCGAAGGCCTCGACCCCGCCCAGACCACCCTCGCCGACGTGGCCAGCGGCGAGCTGGTGTGCCTCACCGCCGAGCACTCTCCCTCCGATGCCGCCAAGCTGATGCGGGAGCTGGCGGTGCGCCGCCTCCCGGTGATCGACGAGAACGACCGCCTGGTCGGGGTGGTGTCGATCGGCGACCTGGCTCGCGAGCTCGACCCCGACTCGGCACTGGCCGACATCAGCGCCAGCCCGCCCAACAGCTAGCCGGCTCCGCCGGCGGCTCTGCCCGCCAGGCCCCGGTACGTCGCCCGGCTACCTTCGACCGCCGTGGTGCGTCGGCTGGTGCTGTGGGACGTCGACGGCACCCTGGTGCGGGCCGGGGGCGTGGCGAGCGAGGTGTTCTCCCTGGCCGTCGAGCACGCCGTCGGTCGCCACCCCGGCGAGCACGGGGTGGCCATGAGCGGCAAGACCGATCCGCAGATCGCCCTGGAGATCCTGGCCGGGATGGGCCTCGAGGCCGGCCAGGACGAGCGCCACCTGCCGGTGGTCGTGGAGCGTCTCGAGTCGGAGCTGGCGGCCGCCGTGGAGTTGATCCGCCGGAAGGGCCGCGTGCTCCCGGGGGTGTGCGAGCTCCTGGCCGCCCTCCATGACGATCCTCACGTGGCCCAGTCGGTGCTCACCGGAAACACGGCGGGAAACGCCGCCACCAAGCTCGCCGCCTTCGACCTCGACCGCTGGCTGGACCTCGAGATCGCCGCCTACGGGAGCGACGACCGCGATCGGCGGGCGCTGGTGCCCATCGCCCTACGCCGGGCCGAGGAGTTGCGCGGCTGGACGCTCGCTCCCCACGACGTGTGGGTGGTGGGTGACACCCCCAACGACCTGCGCTGCGCCCGGGCGGCCGGCGCGCGGTGCCTGCTGGTGGGCACCGGCAACGTCGCCGTCGACGAGCTGGCCGCCCTTGGTGCCGACCAGGTGCTCGACGATCTCGCCGACGTCGATGCCGTACTGGAGCTGCTCCGCTCCTGAGCCGATCCCGTTCTCTGTCGCGCTGAGCACCGTGACGGTGCCGGACGCGACAAAGAACGAGAGAACCGGGCGGCTAGGGCCAGGACGACTCGGAGGGGGCGGCCACGACCAGCTCCTTGATGTCGCAGCCGGGAGGCTGCGACAGGGCGAACACCACGGCGGCGGCGACGTCGGCGGGCTGGCACAGCCGGGCGTCGGCCGCCGGCCGGTAGCGCTCCTCGCGCTCGTCGAAGAAGGCGGTGTGCATGCCGCCCGGGGTGAGCAGGGTGACGCCGACCCGGTCGCGCAGCTCGGCGGTGAGGGCCCGGGTGAAGCCGACGACCCCGAACTTGCTGGCGCAATAGGCGGTGGCGTCGCCCACGGCGTTGTGCCCCAGTGTCGAGGCCACCGTGACCACCCGGCCACCTCCGGCCTCGAGCCAGGGGAGGGCGGCGCGCACGACGGCGGCGGTGCCGAACAGGTTGACGGCGACGATGCGCTCCCAGGTCTCGGTGGGCACGTCGCCGAGGGCGCCGGGCACGTCGATGCCCGCGCAGGCGACGACGGCGTCGAGGCCACCCCGGGCATCGGCCACCCGCCGCACCGCCTCCTCGGTGTCCTTGGAGTCGGCCAGGTCGACCAGCTCGTACGCCAGCCCGACGGCGGGTGGCTTGCGGTCCAGGACCACCGGGCAGGCGCCGACGGCGGTCAGGCGGGAGGCAACGGCGGCGCCGAGGCCGGACGAGCCTCCGGTGACCACGACGGTCCAGTCGTTCGGATCAGGGCGCACGGCGGACGGCCTCCTCGAGCAGACGGGTGGTGGAGCGGCCCTGCAGGTAGGGCACGACGACGGCCTCGCCGCCCCACGACGCCAGGGTGGCAGCCTCGGGGAGGTCGGACACGGCGTAATCGGCGCCTTTGGCGAACACGTCGGGGCGGAGTCGTTCGAGGGCGGTCACCGGCGTGTCCTCGTCGAAGACGACCACGGCGTCGACGCAGTCGAGGGCGGCGAGCAGCGCCGCCCGGTCGTCCTGCGCCTGGAGCGGTCGGTCGGGGCCCTTCAGCCTGCGCACGGAGTCGTCGGAGTTGAGCAGCACGACCAGAGCGTCGCCGAGGGCCCGGGCCGAGCGCAGCATGTGGACGTGGCCGGCGTGGAGGAGGTCGAAGCAGCCGCCGGTGGCCACCAGCGTGCCGCCTCGGGAGCGGACCCGGGCCACCACCCCCTCGACGTCGGTGGTGGCGGGCATCGGCGGGAGCACCGGGGAGTGGTCGGTGCCCACGCCGGCGGCTCCACCACCGGCGACGAAGGCGGAGGCAGCGCTCACCGCCGCCTCCACCGCTTCGGACACCAGGGCCCCACCGGCGAGGGCGACGGCGGCAGCGGCGGCGAAGCGGTCGCCGGCCCCGCACGGATCCCCGTCGCTGGGCGAGACGACGGGCACGAGCAGGGGAGACCCGTCGGGGCCGGTCACCAGGGCGCCCGACGCTCCCATGGTGACGGCTACCGCGCCTGCGTGCCAGCGGCGGGTGAGCTCCCGGGCCCGAGCGGCCACCGCGGCGACCTCACATCCGGCGGTCTCTCCGGCGAGCGGCGCCCGCTGCGCCGCCTCCAGGCGGTTGGGGGTGACGAGGCGCACGCCGGGGACCGGCTCGTCACCACGAGGGTGCGGATCCCAGACCACCGGCGTGTGGGGGACGAGGTGGGCCAGCCCCTCGCGCAGCCCGGCAGCTCCCGCCATGCCGCGCCCGTAGTCGGCCACGAGCACGGCGTCGGCACCGGCGAGCGCGCGTTGGGCGGCGGCGTCGAGCGCACCGACCGCACCGGCGGGCCCCCCTCGGTCGATGCGCAGCAGCGACCTTCCTGCCGTACGCACCCGCACCTTCTCCGGGGTCGACCCGGCGAGGCCCATGTCGAGCACCGTCACCCCGGCGCCGGCCAGCAGCGAGCGCAGGAGCCGGCCGGCGGCGTCGTCGGCGAGGGCCGTGACCAGCGTGACGTCGGCTCCGTCGCCGGCCGCCAGCACGGCGGCGAGGGCAGCGCCGCCGGGGCGAACCTGCTCGGTCGGGTCATCGACCACCGGGACGGGAGCGTCAGGGCACAGGCGCTCCACCGACCCGTCGAGGTCGCGGTCGAGCAGGGCATCGCCCACCACCACCACGGCCGGACCTCCGCCTCGGACGGCTGCGGCTGGGGGCGCCAGCGAGCGTTCCACTGCCGCGCACAGCAGGTGCACGACCACCTGGTGGACCTCCTGGACGGTGGCGGTGGCGGTGGCGTCGACGGCGACGGCGTCGTCGCAGGCGGCCAGCAGGGGGTTCGGTCCCGGCCCGGTGAGGCCCCACACGGTGAGGCCGACCTCCCGGGCGGCGATGGCGGCGGCGACGACGTTGGGGCTCACGCCGGACGTGCTGATCGCCACGAGCACGTCGCCGGGGCGACCGTGGGCGCGCACCTGGCGGGCGAAGACGTCGGTGGCTCCGTAGTCGTTGACGATGGCGGTCAGGCTGGACGACTCGGCGCACAGGGCGATGGCGCTGAACGGGCGGCGCTCGTCGCGGTAGCGGCCCACGAGCTCGGAGCTGAGGTGCTGCGCCTGGGCGGCGCTGCCGCCGTTGCCGGCGGTGAGGAGCCGCCCACCGCCCACCAACACCGAGCTCAGGTGGTTGCCCCACCCGTCGATGCGCTCGGCGTGGTCGCCCAGCGCGGCCAGCGGCCCCGCCAGGGCGGCCAGGTGCTCACGACCGCCGGGCACCGGCCCCGGCGCCGGGCCGCTGCTCATGCCCGATCTCCCGCCGGCTCCCAGCTCATGGCCAGGCTCCGGGCCACGTCGAGGGTCTGCTCGGCGATGCGCTGCCACCCGAAGCGCCGGGCCCGGCGCCGTCCGGCGGCGCCCATGGCCAGGCGGATGCCGTCGTCGGCCAGCACCCGCTGCAGGGCATCGGCGATGCTCGCGGGTGAACGGGGCGGCACGAGAACCCCGGTGACCCCGTCGGTCACCGTCTCGGCCAAGCCGCCGACGGCCGAGGCCACGACCGGCACGCCGCAGGCCATGGCCTCCACCGCGACCAGTCCGAACGGCTCGTACCACGGGCAGCAGGCGACCACGTCGGCCGAGCGCAGCAGCGCCGGCACCGCCTCACGAGGCACCGCCCCTCGCAGCTCCACCCGCTCGGCGATGCCCAGCGAGTCGGCGAGCGACTGGAAGCGGCGGGCCTCCTCGTCGTCGTCGAGCATCGCTGCGGGAGGGCCACCGGCGATGACCAGCTCGACGTCGGGGAGCTGTGCGACGGCGGCGATCACGTTGCCGATGCCCTTGCGCTCGACGAGGCGACTCACGACCACGACCCGACGGCGGCCGGGGTGGCGGCGCTCGTCGGCAGGTCCGCCCGGGCGGAAGCGCTCGAGGTCGACGCCGCAGGGCACCACGGTGATCCGGTCGAGCTCGGCACCCAGCGCCACCAGCTCGAAGGCCTCGTCGGCGGTCGTGGCCACGATCCGGTCGACCCCGAGGGCCAACATCTGCTCGACCCCGACGCGAGCGGAAGGGCTGGTGTCGTGCGCTCCCTGGTGACGTCGCTTCACCACGCCCAGGGCGTGGTAGGTGTGGGCCAGCGGGATGCCGAGAGGCTGCGCGGCATGCAAGGCGGCCAGACCCGACATCCAGAAGTGGGAATGCACGATGTCGGGCCGCCGGTCGTGCCAGGCGTCGGCCAGCTGCCGGCTGAAGGCGGCCATGTAGGGCAGGAGCTGGTCTTTGGACACCGGCGCGGCGGGACCGGCGTCGACGTGGTCGACCACCACATTGGGGGCGAAGTCGACGGTGCGGGCCAGCGCAGGGTCGTCCCGCCGCGTGTGGACGACGACGTCGGCGCCGAGGCGCCCGAGGGCCCGGGCGAGGTCGGCCACGTGGACGTTCTGGCCGCCGGCGTCCACCCCGCCGAGGGTCGCCAGGGGGCTGGCGTGCTCGGACACCATGGCGATCCTCACCGTGCCCCCAGCCCTGAAAGGGCCGATCCGGGAAGGCGCTGGCGATCGGCGGCGTGGTGGTCGTGCGAAGCTGCGCTCAGCCGGGTGACGGCCTCCACGACGTCGACCACGTCGACCGCCGCCAGGCACGGATGGCCGGGGACGGGGCAGGTGCGGGCCCGGCAGCCGGCGCAGGCGATCGTCTGGTCGCCGAGCACGACGACGGGCACGCCCCAGGGTGCCCACTGCGACGCCGGCACCACCGGTGCGAACAGCGACACCACCGGCGTCCCGACGGCAGCGGCGAGGTGGGCGGGGCCGGTGTTGGCGCACACCACCACGGACGCTCCGTCGAGGACGCCGGCCAGGCCGGCGAGATCGGTGCGCCCACCGAGGTCGACCACGCCCTGGCGGGGTGGTCCGGCGACCGTGGCGGTGAGGCTGCGCTCGCCTGGTGACCCGGTGACCAGCACCTGCCAGCCGTCGGCGGCGAGGGCATCGACCAGGGCGGCGCATCGGGCGGGGGCCCACGCCCGTGCGGGCACCGACGCCCCGGGGTGGACCACCACGTAGGGGCGCTCCAGGGACGGAGTCGGCAGGGGCCGCCGCACCGCCAGAGCGCCGTTGTCGCCGGCCGGCAGCCGGTGGCCGAGGGCGGCGGCGAGCGACAGACCGCGCTCGACCTCGTGCAGCCCGTCTGGCGCCTGGTGGCGCACGTCGAGGAGCGACCCCGGGTAGTCGACGCTGATGGCCGCGATGCGCCCGACTCCTGCGAGGCGCAGCAGCAGGGCAAGGGGCAGCGGGCTCTGATGGAACGACGTGAGCACCAGCGCCTCGTCGATGTCGGCGGCGGCCACGCTCGCCACCAGGTCGGCCACGGCCGACGTCGACACCGGAGGAGGGGCGAAGCCCGACCACGGCGCGTCGAACACCAGGATCTCGTCGACGCCCGGCAACAACGCGGCCGCCGCCCGGCCCACCGGCCCCACCAGCATCGTCACCCGGTCGGAGCGTTCGGCGACCGCCCGCACCGTCGGTCCGGCCAGCAGCACATCGCCGGCGTTGTCGAGTCGGGCGATCAGGACCCGGGACGGTCGGGCGGTCAACCCGCGCCTCGCCCGGCGAGGACGAGCTCGACCGCCCTGGCCAGGTCGGGCGCGACCACGTCGGCGGCGGCCACCTCCGAAGGACGGGTGACCCGAGTGGGAACCAGCACCCCCCGTGCGCCGGCGGCCTTGGCCGCCTCCACGTCGGCGCCGATGTCGCCGATCACCACGCACGCGGCGGGCGGGACCCCGAGGGAGGCGGCGGCAGCGAGCACCATGCCCGGCGCCGGCTTGCGGCAGGCGCAGCCGTCCTCGGGACCATGGGGGCAGATCCAGAACCCGGCGAACGGACCGAGCAGCTCAGAGACCCGGTGGTTGACGGCGTCGACGTGGGTGAGCGAGAGCAGGCCTCTGGCCACGCCGCTCTGGTTGGTGATGACACCGACGGGCAGCCCGGCGTCACGGAGCCGACGCAGCGCGGCCAGCGCAGTGGGCATGGGCTCCACCAGCGCCGGGTCACCGTTGTACGGCACGTCGACCACGAGGGTCCCGTCCCGGTCGATGAGCACCGCCCGGGCGGCGTCACCACCGGCGCGGGGAGCTCCGACGTCGTGGCCTTCGAGTGCGCTCTGCATGGTGTGGCGTGATCCCTCCGCTGCGCACGATGTCGGGGAAACCCCTGCGGCCACGTCTCGACCGAGTCTGGGCCACACTTCCCGAACGCCGGGAGAAGCAAACTTCACATAGATCATTCGCGGTCGGCGGTCAACCTCGGCCTGAGGTGTGCTAGATCCGCCGCATGGTGAGGTGCACGGCCGTGCCCTCGCTGGTGGGGAGGAAGCGTACGTCGTCGACCAGGGCACGGATGAGTTGCAGGCCCCATCCCCGCTCGGCTCGGAGGTGGGCGGGGTCGTCGACCGGCGGGCGAGGCGGCACCGCTGCCGGGTCGAAGCCGTTGCCGCTGTCTTCCACCCGGATCTCCAGCGTGGCCGTGTCGAGCAGGCACCGCAGCACCACCCGCTGGTGCATGCCCACCGCCTGGTGCGCCTCGACGGCGTTGGTGCAGGCCTCCGAGACGGCGATGCGCAGGTCCTCCAGACGATCGTCGTCGATGCCGGGGACCGAGGTCGCCACGGCGGCCACGACCGTACGGGCGACCCCGACGAAGGCGGGCTGGGCGGGGATCTCCAGCCGGACGAGCTCCTGGGACGTGTCCATGTGCTGCGCCCAACCTAGCCCCGTACGGCGCGCCGACCGGTGATCCACCCGCCGTGACGCCCATGCGGCGGTGTTAGCTTCGCCGGCAGGAGCAGGCCGGCAGATGGGGAGCGCAGCGTGTCCGACGGTCAGGGCGAACAGGTGCGACTCACCATGCCCGCGACGCCGCAGCTGCTGCGGGTCGCCCGCCTGACCGCGGCTGGGCTGGCCAGTCGCCTCGGGTTCAGCTTCGACGAGGTGGAGGACCTGAAGATCGCCGTCGACGAGCTGTGCTTCGCCATGGTCGGCACCAGGGGCGGGGAGGGCAACCTGACCCTGGACTACCGCCTCGACGGCGACGGCATCATCATCGAGGGCACCAGCGACATGCCCGCCTCGCCCCGCGCCGACGCCACCGGGGAGCTGTCCGACCTCATCCTCAGCGCGGTGGTCGACGACTACGAGGTCAGCTCCGACGACGCCAGCATGCGCTTTCGGCTCCGCAAGCGTCGGACGGCGCGCTCATGACGCTCGACCGATCCGACAAGGAGGGGTTGGCGGCGGCGTTCCAGCAGTTCGCCGCCACGCGCAGCCCTGCCGTGCGCGACCAGCTGATCGAGGCGCACCTCGGCCTGGCCGAGTACCTGGCCCGCCGCTTCTCGAACCGCGGCGAACCGCTGGACGACCTGGTGCAGGTGGCGTCCCTCGGCCTGGTCAAGGCCGTCGAGCGCTTCGACCCCGGGCGCGGCCTGGAGTTCACCACCTTCGCCACTCCCACGATCGTCGGCGAGCTCAAACGCCATTTCCGCGACAAGGGGTGGGCCGTGCGGGTCCCCCGGCGGGTCCAGGAGCTGCACCTGCGCGTCACCGGGGTGATCGACGACCTGCAGCTCGAGCTTGGTCGCTCGCCGACGGTGGCCGAGATCGCCGTGCGGGCCGGCACCAGCGAGGACGAGGTCATCGAGGCGGTCGACGCCGGCTCGGCCTACCGCTCGGCGTCGCTCGACGCCGGCCGCAGCGACGACGAGGAGAGCCCCGGACTGCTCGGCCAGCTGGGCCACATCGATCCCGAGCTGGCCCGGGCCGAGCGCCGGGCGGCGCTCACCCCGCTCATGGCCGAGCTTCCCCAGCGCGAGCAGCTCATGCTCTACCTGCGCTTCTACCAGGGCAAGACCCAGTCGGAGATCGCGCAGCGGCTGGGCATCAGCCAGATGCACGTGTCCCGGCTGCTGTCTCGCAGCCTGGAGCGCCTGCGGGAGCTGTCGGAGGTGGGCGCCGGCGAGCTCTGACGGGCCGGTCGCACCTCGGGCGACGGTGCGGCGGGCCGTCCGATACCCCCGCGGCAGCGGCCCATGAGGCACGCTGGGCACCATGGCCGAGCCCCCGTCCCACGCTCATGCCGTCGGCGACCGGGGCCCGTCGTCGCCCCGGGCGCGCCGGATGCTGGCCGTCCTCGTCGTGCCGTTCCTGGTGGCCACCGGGTTGGGGGTCGTGGCCCTGTGGCCGGGCGACGTCGACCAGGCCCCGGTGCTCGGCGCGCCGCAGGAGCAGTTCGACGCCGAGGTGGTGGCGGTGGAGCGGGGGCCGTGCACCGGCACGCCACCCGACGCCGGCGTGCGCTGCTCGCGCCCCCGGGCGATGCTGCTGGAGGGTCCTGACGAGGGCGAGGTGGTCGACCTCCAGGAGCAGTCGGACGTCGGCGCCGCGCTGCGCCTCGAGCGCGGCGACACCATCGTGCTTGGCTACTTCCCCGACGCCGGAGCCGGCTTCGAGTACAGCTTCGCCGACCGTGAGCGTGGCGCTCCGCTGGTGGCGCTGGCCGCCATCTTCGTGGTGGCGGTGATCGGCCTGGGTCGCTGGAAGGGCCTGCGGGCGCTGCTCGGCCTGGGCACGAGCCTGGTGGTGCTCACCACCTTCGTCCTGCCTGCGATCCTGGCCGGCGCCAATCCCCTCGCCGTGGCGTTGGTGGGCTCGGCGGTCATCGCCACCTTCGCCCTGTACCTGGCCCACGGGCTCAACGCCTGGACCACGACCGCCCTGGTCGGCACGCTCGCCAGCCTCGCCCTGGTGGGGGTGCTCGGTTCGGTGTTCGTCGACGCCGCCCGCTTCAGCGGCCTGGCCAATGAGGAGGCGTCGTTCCTCCAGGTGACCGCCGGCCAGGTCGACCTGCGCGGCCTGCTCCTGGGGGGGATCGTCATCGGTGCGCTGGGCGTCCTCGACGACGTCACCGTCACCCAGGTCTCGGCGGTGTGGGAGCTGCACGCCGCCAAGCCCGACTACGGCCGCTGGGACCTCTACCGGGCGGCCTTGCGCATCGGCCGCGACCACATCGCCTCCACGGTGAACACCTTGGTGCTGGCCTACGCCGGCGCCTCCCTGCCGCTGTTCCTGCTGTTCACCCAGGCCGACCAGAGCCTGGCCGACGTGGTCAACGGCGAGTCGGTGGCCGTCGAGGTCGTCCGGGCGCTGGCGGGCAGCGTGGGCCTGGTGGCGTCGGTGCCGCTCACCACCGCGCTCGCCGTGCTCGTCGCCGGCACCGCTGCTCCGGGCCGACCCGGCGAAGCCGACCCGCCTCCGTCCTCGCCGCAGCCCGCACCCGAGGTCGATCCCGAACCGGTGCGGGCGATTCCGGGCGACCCCCGCCGCTACCGCTCCCGTCGGGAGGAGCGCTTCTGGGAGGGCGCCGACCAGTAGACCGGCGCACAGCCGGCGTTCCGGCGTCAGCGTCCGGTCGAGCCGAAGCCCCCGGCGCCTCGCGTCGACGGGGGCAGGGCGTCGACCGGGGTGAGGGCGATGTGGGCCACTCGCTGGACGACGAGCTGGGCGATGCGGTCGCCCCGGTGCACCTCGTAGTCCTCGGTCGGATCGGTGTTGACCAGCACGACGCGGATCTCGTCGCGGTAGCCGGCGTCGATCAACCCCGGGGCGTTGAGGCAGGTGACGCCATGGCGCAGGGCCAAGCCGCTGCGGGGCAGCACCAGGCCGGCCCAGCCGTCGGGCAGGGCCAGCGCCACCCCGGTGGGCACGGCCGACCGCCCTCCACCCGCCGGCAACACCGTCGCCACACGGGCCACCAGGTCGGCTCCGGCGTCGCCGGGATGGGCGTAGCCGGGAAGGGCGAGGTCGGGGTCCAGACGTAGGAGCGGCACCTCCAGCACCACCGCAGCCTACGATTCGGCGATGTTGGCGTGGATGGACCTGGAGATGACCGGCCTGGACCCCGGCCGCCACGTCATCGTCGAGATCGCCACCCTGCTCACCGACGATGACCTGCAGGTGGTGGCCGAGGGCCCCGACCTGGTGATCTCCCAGCCGGCGGAGGCACTGGCCGCCATGAACGACACCGTGCGTGAGATGCACACCCGCAGCGGCCTGCTCGACGCCATCGAGGCGTCGACCATCACCCTCGAGGAGGCCGGTCGAGCGACGCTCGCCTTCCTCGTCGAGCACGTGCCCGAGGCTCGCACCGTGCCCCTGTGCGGCAACTCCATCGGCACCGACCGCCGGTTCCTGGCCGCCTACCTGCCGGAGATCGAAGACCACCTCCACTACCGGTCGGTCGACGTCTCCACGCTGAAGGAGCTGGCCCGGCGCTGGTACCCCGGCGTGCTCGAGGCCGCGCCCCGCAAGGCCCGTGGCCATCGTGCCCTCGACGACGTGCTGGAGAGCGTCGACGAGCTGCGGTACTACCGCCAGGCGATGTTCAAGCCTCCCGGCGACGCGTCGGCACCGTCCGCCCCTTCCACCTGACCTCGCCGCGGACGAAGGTCAGCCACAGCGACCGTACGAAGACGGCGAGGAACAGCCCGAGCGCCAGCCCGTAGGCAGCGGCGGTCGCGGCGCCGAAGCCACCGATGCGGCGCAGGTGCACGGCCAGCTGCGCCACGACCGCCACGTAGCACAGCCCGGCCAGCGCCGGCCGGCCGGCGAGCAGGGCGAAGGGGGTGCTCAGCGCGGTGATCCAGGCGGTGACGAGGAGCCCGGTGAGCGGTCGGACCGAGGCCGCCGCCGCCCCGAAGTTCTTGGAGAAGCCCTCGACCACCTGGCGGATCCCGTCGGGGTACATCCGGAACCGGATCGTGCCGCGTCCACCGGCGAGCACCACGGGCAACCCGCCACGGCGGTAGCGCTCGGCCAGGGCGAGGTCGTCGAGCACCTCGGCTCGCACGCTCGCGTGGCCGCCGGCCCCGCGGTAGTCGCCGGCCGTGGTCACCAGACAGGGGCCGAACGCGCCCACCGACCGGCTGCGAGCACCGAGCGGCGTGAAGGCACCGGTGCCCATGAGGGCCACCACGTTGAACAACGCCGCCCCCCGCTCGTGCAGCCGCGGCACCTCGTGCCAGGGCTGGACCGAGTACAGGCCCCCCGAGGCGCGCTGGCCGGCGGCCAGGCGGTCGAGGGCCCCCGGTTCGGCGCGGATGTCGGCGTCGAGGAACACGAGCAGCTCGTTGCCGGCCACGGTGGCGCCGAGGTGGCACGCCCAGGTCTTGCCCAACCATCCCGCAGGAGGGTCGGGCGCGGCCACCACCGTGGCGCCACGGGCCCGAGCTGTCGTGGCGGTGTCATCGCTGGAGTGGTCGTCGACCACGATGAGCTCGTCCTCGGGCCGTAGCTGCCCCACGAGCGAGGCCAGCGCCGAGGGAAGCGACCGCTGCTCGTCGCGGGCGGGGATGATGACCGACATGGCCGGGCGCAGCCCCGCTGCCGGCGCGCCGGGCGGAACCGGCAGCCGCCACAGCAGCCACCACCCGGCCGCCCAGCCGACAACGAAGGCGCCCAGCTCACCCACGGACGGCGGGACCGTCGGCGATCACCACGGCCGAGGCCCGCACCCGACCGTCGCACATGAGCCACACCCGCAAGGTGGCGCCCTCCAGGTGGCTGCGCAGCACCACCTCGTCATCGGCGTCGATGGGCAGGTGGTACTCGACCTCGGCGAAGCGCGGAGCCAGGCGCCACCGGGCCAGCTCGTCCTCGACGGCCATCCACACCGCCGAGTTGTTGACATGGCCGAAGACGTCGAGGTCGGTCGCCCGCAGGATCCAGCCTCGCGCACGAGTGGTAGGCGGTGGCGGGGGGTGGTGCAGGCGAGTCGACGTCGCCCGTCCGTCGGCCGAAGGTCGGTAGACCTCGAGGAATTGCCGGCTGAGCGGGCACGGTCGCCCCCGGTCGTCGAGGTGGATCCACACCGCCACCACCTCCACGGTCGCCGTCGGAGAGGCGAGCGACGTACGCCGTTCGCCCCAGCGACCGCCGAGCCCGCTGCAGAAGGTGGCGACGACGAGCGGCTCTCCGAGCGTCGGCCATCCGTCCGGTGCCCACACCGACGTGCGCCGCACCACCCACGGCGACATGGGGTCGAAGCCGGCGTCGGCCAGATCGTCGTTGCCCACGTCCTGGACGACACGAGCCAGGGCGTCGAGGCGCAGGCGTGCCCGGGTGTCGGTGTCCCCGAAGCGAACCGTGGCCGTGGCACGGAAACACCGGCCCGTGCCCGGGAAGGCGACCAGCTCCCGAGGAGGCCCTTCGATGTCCACCCCGCAACTGTGGCCCATGGGCGGAGGCGGGGCGGCACCGGGGCGGTGGTCCTGGGACGGTCGCCGCCCGGGGACCTACGGTGGCCGCCCATGGGGCGAGGGGTGGACGGCGGGCGGCGGCTGCGGCGGGCGTCGGCCTTCGCCGGGGCGGGGGACGGCATGGTGGCGGTGGCGCTGCCGCTGCTGGCCGTCGGCCTCAGCCGCCACCCCGTGGCCGTGGCCGGGGTGATCGCCGCGCAACACCTGCCCTGGGCGCTCCTGGCTGCCATCGGCCCCCAGGTGATCGGCCTCGCCGACCAACGCACCGTGCTCGGGTCGGCGGCCACGCTGCGGGCGGCGACGGCGGCCGTGCTGGGCCTGCTGGCCCTGGCCGGGGCCGAGCGGATGTCGGTGGTGGTGGCCGGGGCGTTGGTGCTCGGCCTGGGTGAGGCGCTGGGCGACGGCGCCGAGGACATGGTCTCCTCGGGCGCCGGTCCAGGTGCCGGGCTGTACAGGAGCGGGATGACCGGGCTGGCGGCCGTGGGACTCCCGCTCGGCGGTCTCCTCTTCGCCCTGGCTGCGGGTCTTCCGTTTCTTCTGGCCATGGGGCTGTTCGCCGTCGCCGCCCTTGCTGCCCTCACCCTTCCCCGCCGGCTGGTCGGCGCCCGACCGGAGGTGGGCCGGCCCACCGGCGACATCGCAGCCCCGGCGGGGGCAACCGCCGCGCTCACCGGTGTGGCCGCCCTGGCCGCGGCTGCCGGGGGAGCCGTGCTCGGCCTGCTCGTACTCTTCGCCGTGGACGACCTCGGCCTCGGCGCTCCTGCGTTCGGCCTGGTGTCGAGCGGCCTGGCGGCGGCGGCGGCCCTGGGCGCTCTGGTGGCCCCCACGGTGGGCAGCGTCCTCGGGTGGCGAGGTGGCTCGGCGCTGGCCCTGGCCTCGTCGGGGGCCGCGTACGCCGGTGCGGCGGCGCTCGCCGATCCCAACCGGGCGTACCTCGCGGTGGTGGCCCTGGCCGCCGGCGCGGGGGCGGGCATGGTGGCGGCGGTCCTGCTGCGGGCCGGTCTGCATCTGGCCGTCGGGGCCGCCAGCCCGACCAGCGCCCTCGCTGCGTTCCATCTCCGGGTCTGGGCCGCCGTCCCGGCCGGGGCGCTGGCGGGAGGTGTGGTGGCCGCGGCGTCGAGCGTTCGCACGGCGTTGAGCATCGCCGGGCTGGTCTCGGTGGTGGCGGCTGTCGCCGTCGGTGGCCTGCGTTCAGCTCTTCGGCGACCGGCCCTGGAGAAAAGCGGTTGACGGATGCCGGCGGGCGTGGTCGGATTCCTCGGGGCCCGAACTCGACGAGGCCCGGACCGTTCCGGGGAGGTGTGATGATGCCGAGCATGAACCGCTATCGGATGCAGGGTGCCTCGTGGCCGGGCCTCGACGTACGCCGCGCCCCGACGGCTGCCGGCCTCATCGCCCCGAGCACCGCCGCCAAGGCGAACGACCATCTCCTCGGCATGGCCGGTGGCACCCCGAACCTCTCCACCCTCGAGATTTCCACCCACTTCGGGACCGGCCTTCCGGCGATGCTCGCCAAGGGTGCCCCCCGGCTGAAGGAGCCTTCGACCTAGCTACGCCGCCAGCGTCGAAGATCCGAAGGCCGTCGGGGCATCCCGACGGCCTTTCTTGTTTTTCCCTTTGGATCTTCGAGGCTTCCCCCCAGCTCAGGAAGGAAACGAACATGGCAACCGAGGCGCTGACCGACGACCACTCCATCGACGACCACCTCACCCACGCCCTCAGTGCCCAACCAGCGTGCAACGACGGCACCGGCGCGCTGGTCGAGTTGTTCTTCTCGGAGGACCTCCACGACATCGCCCGGGCCAAGCACCTGTGCTCGACGTGCCCTGTGCGCCTCCGGTGCTTCCAGGGTGCGCTGGAGCGTGCCGAGCCCTGCGGCGTGTGGGGTGGCGAGCTGTTCGAGAACGGCCGGGTGGCGCACAAGCGCCGACGCGGCCGTCCGCCGAAGTACCGGCCGGCCGAGATGATGGTGATCGACGGGATCGACGTCGTGGTCGTCCCCGAGATCCGCTCGGCCTGACGCTGCCAGCAAGTGCGCAGAGGCGCGGCGGTACGGTTTGACCGTGACCGTTCCGCCCGACACCGATCTTCCCCCGAGCCCGGCGCCGGCGCCCGTCCTCCGGCGCCGGCGCCGGCTCCACCCCTTGGTCGTCGGCACGATCGCCGCCGTGATCGCCCTGGCGGCGGCGACCGGGGTGGTGGCGTTGTTGACGCCCGGTGGCGACGACCGTGTCGTTCCCGAGGTCGAGCTGAGGTTCTCGGGAGACGACCAGGATCCGCCGGCACCACTGGTGGGCGACGACCCCACCGGTCGCAGCTTGCCCCAGGGCAACTTCAGCATGCTGGCCGGAGGCCTCGGGTCCTTCGCCGACTACAGGGGCACGCCCTTGGTGGTCAACTTCTTCGCCTCGTGGTGCGTCCCCTGCGTAGCGGAGATGCCCGCCTTCGAGTCGGTGCACCAGCAGCGGGCGGCCGAGGTGGCCTTCCTCGGCGTGAACCTGCGCGACTCGGTCGCCGACGCCACCGCGCTGGTGGAGCGCACCGGGGTCACCTACGACATCGCCCGTGACCCCGCAGGTGAGCTCGCCGGTGCGCTCGGCGTGGTCGCCATGCCGTCCACGGTGTTCGTGTCGGCCGACGGCACCATCGTCGCCACCCAGGCCGGGGAGCTGTCGGCCGAGGAGCTGCGGGCGCGGCTGGAAGCGCTGTTCGGGTGATCGACGCACCCCTGGCCTACGCGTTCACCGCCGGGTTGGTGGCGACGGTCAACCCCTGCGGCTTCCCGATGCTGCCGGCGTACCTCTCCTACTTCATCGGCCTCGACGATCCCGACGTCGACGCGGACAGCCGGGTGGCCCGGGCGCTGACGGCAGGGGCGGCGGTGTCGATCGGGTTCCTCGTCGTCTTCGTCGCCCTCGGCATCCCGATCAACGCCGGGGTGACGTGGATCTACCGGGCGATGCCGTGGCTGACGCTGGTGATCGGCACCGCCCTGGTCGTCCTCGGGACGGCGATGCTGACCGGGCGGCGGCTGAAGGTGGCGCTTCCCCGCCTCGACCGTGGAGGAGACCGCCGCAGCTTCGGGTCGATGGTGGTGTTCGGCATCTCCTACGCCGTGGCCTCGCTGTCGTGCACCCTGCCCATCTTCCTGACCGTGGTCGCCGGCACCGTCGAGCGGGTCAACCCGTTCTCGGGGCTGTTGGCGTTCGTGGCCTATGGCCTCGGGATGAGCGTGGTGCTCATGGTGGTGTCGCTGGCGCTGGCCCTGGCCCGTGAGTCGATGGTCCGGCGGTTGCGCCACGCCCTGCGTCACGCCGATCGGGTGGCGGGCGTGTTGCTGGTGGCGGTGGGGGCGTACCTGCTCGTCTACGGCGTGTACGCCATGGACCCGCTCAACGCCGCCGTGAGCCCGGTGGGTGCCGTCGGTGACTGGTCGGCGGCGGCCTCGTCGTGGTTGCTCGGGGGCGGCGCGGGCCTGGGCCTGGCGCTGGCGGCAGCGGTCGTCCTCAGCGGGGCGGTGGTGGTCTGGCGGCGTCGGGCGGGGATGGCCGGCGTCGGTAAGGTGAGCGGCCGATGAGGACCGGCGGCGACGAGCCCGAGCTCGACGACGCCGAGGAGCCCCCTGCCGAGGTCCAGGAGGCGCTGGCCCGCTACCAGGCCGGCACGGCCAACGACCAGGAGGTCGCTGCGCTGATGCAGCAGCTCATCAACACCGGCAGCATCCGGGCGCTGCGCGGCATCGCCCCCACGGGAGAGGAGCCGCCACAGATCTGGGCGAGCATCATCCCGGTGGGTGGACGCCTCGACATCTGGGTCGACGGCGAGCGTCGTGGCTCGGCGTCGACCCCGGCGCTGGCTCGCTACCGGGTGATGGCGGCGGCCCGGCCGGCGAAGGTGCGCTGGGCCGATCCCTTCACCGCGCACTGGGCCCGCCCCGGCCGAGGCGCCGGCTGAGATCCCCGCCGAGTCACGGGGCGAGGCGTTCGATGCGCCAGGGGCCGTCGGGCTGGCGCCGGGTGTAGCGCAGGCGGTCGTGGAGGCGGTCGGGGCGCGCCTGCCACAGCTCCACGGTGTCGGGCACCACCACGTAGCCCCCCCAGAAGGGGGGCAGGGGAATGTGGGCGCTGCCGGAGTAGATGGCCTCGAGCTCGGCCAGGCGGCGATCGAGCACGGCGCGGTCGGCGATGACCTGGCTCTGGGGCGAGGCCCAGGCTCCGAGGCGGCTGCCCCGCGGCCGGGTGGCGAAGTAGGCCTCCGCCTCGGCGTCGGGGAGGCGCTCGGCTCGTCCCGAGAGCCGCACCTGGCGGGCGAGGACGGCCCACACGAAGGTCAGGGAGCACGCCGGGTTCGCCGCCAGCTGGCTGGCCTTGTCGCTGCGGTGGTTGGTGAAGAACCGCAGCCCGCGCTGGTCGAGGCCCTTGAGCAGCACCGCCCGACCGTGGGGCCGACCCTCGGCGTCGACGGTCGACAGCACCATGGCGTTGGGTTCGGCCACCCCGGCGGCCACGGCGTCGTCGACCCACGCCCGCACCATGACCAGGGGATCGGGGTCGACCTGGGCCTCGGCGAGGCCCTCGCCGCGGTACCGGGCCTGCAGCGCCTCGACGGATTCGCTGTCGCCCGGGCCCACCGACCCAGTCAACCCGGCGCGACGGACGCCGGCGTCAGAGCTCCCACGCCAGCTGGCTGGCCGTGGTCCCGGGAACGACGCTGCGGGGTGGGGCGGGTGCCGTCGCGCGTCCGTCCGCCACACCGGCGGTTTGCCCAGCGCCCGAGCCGTCGAGAGACTGGCCCCATGACCGGCGACCTCGGGCCCCGGCGCGCCCTGGCGATCGCCGCCCATCCCGACGACATCGAGTTCGGAGCCGGCGGCACCGTGGCTGGTTGGGTCGACGAGGGATGGGACGTGCGCTACGTGATCGCCACGTCGGGCGACAAGGGCGTGCAGGATCCCGGTGCCGACCTCGCGGCCATCGCCGTGCTGCGCGAGCAGGAGTCGCGTGCGGCGGCGGCCGTGTGCGGTGTCACCGACGTGACGTTCCTAGGGCTTCCCGACACCGAGGTGGTGCTCGACGTCGCGCTGCGCCGGGTGCTCAGCCGCCAGTTCCGCCGGCACCGTCCCCACCGGCTCCTGGTCATGGATCCCGACCCGGTGCTCGGTCCCGACTTCGTGAACCACCCCGATCACCGGGCGGTCGGTCAGGGCGCGCTCGACATCACCGTCACCGGGGGCACGACCGGAGCGATCTTCCCGGAGCTGGTCCTCGAGGAGGGCTTGGAGCCGTGGCGAGGGT
>JAHWJH010000032.1 GCA_019348555.1 Actinomycetota bacterium | reverse complement strand
TGCCACGAGAACTACCTGACCAGCCGCCGGGACGACTTCGGCCACTACGCCGAGGTGCTCATCCCGTTCCTGGTGTCGCGCCAGATCTACGCCGGCGCCGGCAAGGTGCTGCAGACGGCCCGAGGGGCGATGTACTGCATCTCCCAGCGGGCGGAGCACATCTGGGAGGGCGTCTCCAGCGCCACCACCCGGAGCCGCCCCATCATCAACACCCGCGACGAGCCGCACGCCGACGCCGAGCGCTACCGGCGGCTGCACGTGATCGTGGGCGACTCCAACATGAGCGAGTACGCCACCTTCCTGAAGGTGGGAGCCACCTCGCTGCTGCTGCGCATGCTCGAAGACCCCTCCGTGGTGCTGCGGGACATGACCCTGGAGAACCCCATCCGCGCCATCCGCGAGATCAGCCACGACCCCACCTGCCGCAAGCGCGTGCGCCTGGCCCACGGCCGGGAGGTCAGCGGCCTCGACATCCAGACCGAGTACCTCAACCGGGCGCTGCGCTACGCCGACGCCAAGGGGGTGAGCCCCGTGGAGGAACAGGCCCTCGCCATGTGGGAGCACTGCCTCACCGGGCTGGCCAAGGACCCGCTGTCGCTGGATCGGGAGTGCGACTGGGTCATCAAGCACAATCTGATCGAGTCCTACCGCGACCGCCACGACCTCGCCCTCACCCACCCCCGGGTGGCGCTGATGGACCTGCAGTACCACGACGTCAACCGTGAGCGGGGCCTCTACTACCGCCTCGAAGCCCGCGGCATGGTGGACCGCATCTGCTCCGAGGCGGACATCGACCGTGCCGGCCCCGGCGCGCTGGAACCGCCCCAGACCACCCGCGCCCGGCTGCGCGGTGAGTTCATCCGCCGGGCCAAGGAGCGACGCCGCGACTACACCGTCGACTGGGTCCATCTCAAGCTCAACGATCAGGCTCAGCGCACCGTGCTGTGCAAGGACCCGTTCAAGTCGCACGACGAGCGGGTCGAGCGTCTCATCGCATCGCTTTGAGTCTCGCCGCCGAACCGGAGGTTCGGCGGCGAAGATGACCGTGCTGCGGACGCCCGGCGGAGCGGTCGTCCTCCGCGTTGGACACCTCTCCTGGCTCGCTGCGCTCGCCGGGCCCCCAGCCAGGGAGGGGCCGCCTTCGGCGGCGTCCGTGGCCGGCGGCCGGGATGGCCGGCGGCGGCGGACCAGCCAGGTGGCGCTAGAACTGTCCCTTCATGCCCAGCTTCCGGACGGCAATGGTGGTCTCGCTGCTCCAGGAGCGGGGGGGGTTGCAGAGGGTGGACGTCACCTTCGACGGGGACGGGCGTGAGCGGGCCTATGTGTTGACGGAGCTGACCGGGCCGGTGGCCGTGGGCGACGAGGTGGTGCTCAACACCACGGCCGTGGAGCTCGGGCTCGGGAGCGGGGGCTGGCACGTGGTGCACTGGAACTTGTCGCGCCGGGAGTGGCACGCACCTGGACCTGGCCAGACGGTGAAACTGCGCTACACCAGCCTGCAGGCCGATGTCGGCGCCGCCGAGGAGCTCCATGCCGGGGCGGTGGCCGAGGCAGACGACCTCGAGGGCGTTCCCGTGGTGGTGTGCGGGCTGCACAGCCAGGTCCCCTGCGTGGCTGCGGCCTGCAAGCACGCCCGGCCCGACCTTCGCCTGGCCTACGTGATGACCGACGGTGGTGCCTTGCCGCTGGCGGGCTCGGACCTGGTCGCCAGCCTGAGGGACCTCGGCTGGATCGACGTCACCGTGACCTCGGGCCACGCCTTCGGGGGCGACTACGAGGCCCTCAACCTGCCGTCGGCCCTGGTGGTCGCCCGCAAGGTGGCCGGTGCCGATGTGGTCGTGGTCGGCATGGGGCCCGGCTCCGCCGGCACCGCAACCCGCTTGGGCTTCACCGCCTTGGAGGTGGCCCCCGCCCTCGACGCCGCCGAAGCCCTCGGCGGTCGCCCGGTGGCCGCCGTGCGCTTCTCACTCGCCGACCCCCGCCTGCGGCATCAAGGCGTGAGCCACCACAGCCGCACGGCGCTGGCGCTGCTCAGCCGGGCCCGGGCCACCATCGGCGTGCCCCGCGGCCCCTACGAGGCCCGGGTGCGCGACGACCTCGAAGCCAGCGGCGTGGCCGATCGCCACCGCCTCCTCTCGGTCGCCGATCCCGACGTGCCGCAGCTGCTGTCGAGTCGGGGCCTGCGGGTCACCTCGATGGGAAGGGATGCCGACGACGACCCCGGGTTCTACGCCGTGGCCGGTGCCGCCGGCACCGCCGCAGCGAGCGTCAGCCCCTAGACGTCCGAGGGACGGTCAGTTTCGGGCTTCGTCGTCTCCGGGAGCCGGTTTGTCCCGGTGGTCGCCCGGAAGGACTCCATGTTGGCCTCGACCCGGCGGGCCGTCTCCAGCATCTGCACCGCCGCCCGTTTGAGGCGGCGCAGGTAGACGAAGACCACGACAGCGCCGGCGAGGGCGACGGCCAGGATCACGAGGGCAGCGTCATCCACGGCTACGACCGTACCCGCCGCCGCCGGAGGTTCGCCTCGGGGCTCCACGGCTCCACAGCCGGCGCCGGCGCCGAGCAGCCGACGGTCTGGCGAGGAGCACCACCACCACCACGGCGACGCCGACCACGGCGGCGTAGACCACGAACACCGCCACGCCCAGCAACGCATCGACCACCTCGCACCTCCACCGCGCCGGGCCGTGGTCCACCGTAGCTAGCCGATCCGGTACGTTCCGTCGGTGAACCCGGCATGGTGGCGTCGGATCGACGGCGATGCGACATGGCCCCTGGCCGCGGCCTGCCTGCTGGCCGGTCTCGGGGGGCGCTTCGGGCGTCGGGCGGCGATGCGGGGATCCCTGGCGCTGACGTTGGCGCGGGCCGGCGCCGGTGCCGTTGCCCGAGCCGCCAGGGTGCCGGTGCCGCGACGATCGGCTGGTGCGGCTGCGTTCGCCACCGGAGCGGCCATGGAGCTCCCGAAGCTGGCGCTACCGCTCGGGGGGGCGACGCTCCTGCCGGCGGCGGTCGCCGTGTGGCACCACAGGAGGCATCCGGTAGCGGTCGGGGCAGCCCTGGCGTCGGGCGCCGGCGCCGGGCTGCTCACCCGACGGCTGTGGCCGGTGGCGCCCCACGAGGCGGCCGACCTCTCCACCGCCCTGACCCGCGTCGGCCAGGAACCGTCGCCCGACGGGCGAGGCCTGCGGGTGGTGGTCAACCGGCGGGCGGGACCGGCGATGTCCGGGCAGCCCGGGGAGGTGCTGCGGGCGTCACTGCCCGAGGTGGAGATCATCGAGGTCGACGACGCCACCGACCTCGCCACGGCGCTCGAGCGAGCCACGCAAGGATCGCTCGCCATCGGCGTGGCCGGCGGCGACGGATCGATCAACGCCGGGGCCGAGGCGGCGGCCGCCGCGGGCATGCCCCTGGTGGTCATCCCCGCCGGCACCCTCAACCACCTCGCCCGCGACCTCGGCCTCATCTCGGTGGAGGACGCGGTGGAAGCCGTCCGCCGTGGTCAGACCGTCGCCATCGACCTTGCCAGCATCGACGGGCGGGCGTTCCTCAACACCGCCAGCTTCGGCGGCTACGTCGACCTGGTCGACGCCCGTGAGCGGCTCGAGTCGACCATCGGCAAGTGGCCGGCGGTGATCGTCGCACTCGGACGGGTGCTGCGCACCTCGACACCGGTGGAGGTGGAGATCGACGGGCGCCGACGGCGGATCTGGATGGTCTTCGTCGGGAACTGCCGCTACCAGCCTGCTGGTTTCACCCCGAGCTGGCGGCCACGCCTCGACGACGGTCAGCTCGACATCCGCATCGTGGACGGGTCGGCGCCGTGGTCTCGGGCCCGTCTCGTGCTCGCCCTGCTCACGGGCACCCTCGGCCGGTGCCGGGCCTACGAGCAGCGCACGGCGACGAGCATGGAGGTCGTCTCCCTCCAGGGGCCGCTGCGTCTGGCCCGAGACGGCGAGACCTTCGACGGCAGCGAGCGCTTCAGCGTCTGCAAGCGCCCCGAGCGGCTCGCCGTCTACGTGCCCTACCGCTGAGCAGGGTCGCCTGCGCGTCTCACCAGCTGCCACCGCCTCCGCCGCCGATCGAGGCCGGCGAAGGCCCGGGCGCACCGCGAGCGTTCCGGCGAGGCCATTCGGTGCGCCGACAGGCAGCCGGCGGCGGGGTTGATGGCGCCGGCGGAGACAGCTGGCCCGAAAGTTCACCGACTTGTCGTACACTGGCCAAGTCTCGAGCCGTCAGAGGAAGGGTTGCATGCGCATGGCAAAGCAGCGAGCCGAGCGCGCCGAGGAGGACCTGGTCCGCCTCTACCTGAGCGACATCGGCAAGCATGCCCTGTTGACCAAGGCCGATGAGGCCCGGCTTGCCCAGGCGATCGAGGACGGCAACGCCGCCCGCAAGGAGATGGCGCGGGCCGAGGAAGCGGGAGAGCGACTGTCGGTGGCGCGCCGGCGTGAGCTGCGCCTGGCCGTCCAGGCCGGCGACGAGTCGACCCAGACCTTCATCAAGGCGAACCTGCGCCTGGTCGTCTCGATCGCCAAGAAGTACCAGGCATCCGAGCTGCCGCTGCTCGACCTGGTCCAGGAGGGCAACCTCGGCCTGATCCACGCCGTCGAGAAGTTCGACTGGCGCAAGGGCTTCAAGTTCTCCACCTACGCCACGTGGTGGATCCGCCAGGCCATCACCCGGGGCATCGCCAACACCGGACGCACCATCCGCCTGCCGGTCCACGCCGGCGACCAGCTCACCCGCCTGCGCAAGGCGCAGGGCGTGCTCGAGATCAAGTTCGGTCGGCCGCCCACGCTCGCCGAGCTGGCCACCGAGCTCGACTTGCCGATCGACAAGTTGATCGAGATCTTCCGCTACGCCGGTGGAACGCTGTCGCTCTCCGACCCGTTGCGGGAAGACGGCGACGCCGAGCTCGGCGACGTGGTGGCCGACCCCAACGCCACCTGCCCGTTCAGCGCCGCCGCCGACGCCCTCCTGCCCGCCGAGGTGGCCCGCCTCCTGGCGCCCCTCGACGAGCGCGAGCGCACCGTCATCCGCCTGCGCTACGGGCTCGACCGTGGCGAGGCACGCACGCTCGAGGAGGTGGGGGAGAGCTTCAACCTCACCCGCGAGCGCATCCGCCAGATCGAAGCCAGGGCCATGTCGAAGCTGCGCCACCCCTCGGTCGACACCGGGGCCCACGAGCTGCTGTCGGTCTGAGCCGGGGCGACGCCCTACTTGCGGCGGATCTGGACCAGCGTGGGTTGCGGCGGAGGCGGAGGCGGCGGGGCCGCCGCCGGGCCCCCCGGGAGCAAGGCGTCGCGCAGGTCGTAGGCGTCGAGCAGGGTGCCCGCCACCTCGTCCTCTGCGGCCGACTCCAGGAAGATCTCTCCCCGCCAGGCCTCGACCATGGCGATCAGCCGGGTCAGCCCCTGGCGATGGAACACGTCGACCCAGTCGAGCAGCTCGGCGACTCGTTCGCCGACGCGCTCGTCGGGGTTGTCGATCAGACGCCCGGCCAACTCGGCAATGCGCTGCGGGACCAGGCCGTAGGCCAGCTGCTCACCATCGCTCATGTCCCCAACGGTAACGCTCAGTCGGCCTCGGTGATGGTGACCGAGATGATCGTGAGGTCGTCGACGGGGCGATCCCCACGGGCGGTGGGCACCGCCTCCATGGCCGCCACCACGTCGAGGCCTTTGACCACCTTGCCGAACAGCGAGTAGCTGGGCGGCAGGCCCACACCGGAGGGCCCACTGACGATGAAGAACTGGCTCCCGTTGGTGTTCGGCCCGGCGTTGGCCATGGCCACCGAGCCGATCTCATACCGCCCCGGAGGCGGCAGCTCGTCGGCGAAGCGGTAGCCCGGGCCACCGCGGCCGGTCCCGTCGGGGTCGCCGCCCTGGCACATGAACCCCCGGATGACGCGGTGGAACACCAGCCCGTCGTAGTAGTGGTAGCGAGCCAGCACCACGAAGTTGTTGACGGTGAGCGGTGCGGCGATGGGGTCGAGGGCGATGGTGAGGCTGCCGAGGGACGTCGTCATCTCCGCCGTGTAGCGCTTGGACGGGTCGATGCACATGGGTGGCGGCCCGCTGAAGCGGGTCTGGCGGGGGCTCGATCCGTCGGCTGCGGGGCAGGTGGTGGCCATGGGCCCACCATGCCGGGTGAGGCCGCCGCCGGCAAACCGTCGACCGCCACGGAGCCTGCCTGCCAGGCGGGTGGGCAAGTACCGTGGAGTGGTGGACACGCGCTCGCTCCGGTGGCGGGGCCTGGTGCGCGACGTCCCCGACTTCCCCACTCCCGGCGTGCTGTTCAAGGACATCACCCCGGTGCTGGCCGACCCCGGCGCCTTCTCGGCGGCGGTCGACGAGCTGTCCGAGTGGTCGCTCGGTCGAGGCGTCGACGTGGTCGTCGGCGTCGAAGCCCGGGGCTTCATCCTGGCCGCACCCATCGCCTACCGGCTCGGGGCGGGGTTCGTGCCGGTGCGCAAGGCGGGCAAGTTGCCGTGGGCCGTCGAGCAGGAGGGCTACTCCCTCGAGTACGGCACCGACCGCCTCGAGATCCACGCCGACGGGATAGCCCCGGGCAGCCGGGTGCTGGTCATCGACGACGTGCTCGCCACCGGCGGCACCGCCGCTGCCACCGTGCGCCTGGTGGAGCGCCTGGGCGCCGAGGTGGTCGGCCTGGGCTTCGTGCTGGAGTTGGGCTTTCTGGCGGGCCGCTCGCAGCTCGGGGGCAAGGAGATCCGGTCGCTGCTCTCGTACTCGACGGCGGAGCCGGTGGTGCGGTCGTGAACACCGTCGACCGGGTGCTTCCCTGGCGCCGGGCCTCGCTTCCCGCCGAGGAGGTCGCCCCGCTGCTGTCGGCGTACCGGTCGCGTCACCCCCGGGCGTCCACGGCGATGATCAGCCGTGCCTACGCCATGGCGGCCAACGCCCACCATGGCCAGGTGCGCAGCTCCGGCGACGACTACATCCAGCACCCGCTGGCGGTGGCCATGATCGTGGTCGAGCTGGGACTCGACGACGTCACCGTCGCCGCCGCTCTCCTCCACGACGCCGTGGAGGACACCGCCCTCAGCGTGGCCGACGTGATGTCGACCTTCGGCCCCGAGGTCGCCGCCATCGTCGACGGAGTCACCAAGCTCGACCGCATCCGCTTCGACTCCCGTGAGGCACAGCAGGCGGCGTCCATGCGCAAGATGCTCGTCGCCATGGCCAAGGACCTCCGGGTCCTCATCATCAAGCTGGCGGACCGGTTGCACAACATGCGCACCATCGCCGCCCTCCCCGAGGACAAGCAGCAGCGCATCGCCCGGGAGACCATCGACATCTACGCCCCGCTGGCGCACCGCCTCGGCATGGCGCACACCAAGCAGCAGCTGGAGGACCTCGCCTTCGCCGCCCTGCACCCGAAGCGCTACGCCGAGATCGAGCAGATGGTCTCGATCCGCAGCCCCGAGCGCGAGCTCTACCTCACCCTGGTGCTCGAGGCGGTGCGCGAGCGCCTGCGGGAGCTCAAGATCAGCGGCGAGGTCACGGGACGACCCAAGCACCTGTGGTCGATCTACGAGAAGATGGTGGTCAAGGGCAAGGAGTTCGACGACATCTTCGACCTGGTCGGGATCCGGGTGGTGGTCGACCGGGTCGAGGACTGCTACGCCGCCCTCGGCTCCATCCACGCCACGTGGAAGCCGGTGCAGGGGCGCATCAAGGACTACATCGCCATGCCGAAGTTCAACCTCTACCAGTCGCTCCACACCACCGTCGTGGGGCCCCAGGGCAAGCCGCTCGAGGTCCAGATCCGCACCCGGGAGATGCACCGCCGGGCGGAGTTCGGGGTGGCGGCCCACTGGTGCTACAAGGACGACCTCAACGCCGGCGACATCGCCTGGCTCAACAACCTGGTCGACTGGCACTCCGAGACGAGCGATCCCCAGGAGTTCATGGAGACGCTCAAGGTCGATCTGGAGCACGACGAGGTCTTCGTCTTCACCCCCAACGGCAAGGTGATCACCCTGCCCGACGGCTCGGTGCCCATCGACTTCGCCTATGCCATCCACACCGAGGTGGGTCACGCCTGCATCGGGGCACGGGTCAACGGGCGCCTGCAGCCCCTCGACTCCAAGCTGCGCTCGGGCGACACCGTGGAGATCCTCACCACCAAGGTGGGCCCCGCCCCCTCACGCGACTGGCTCAAGATCGTGGCGTCGCCCCGCGCCCGCAGCAAGATCCGCCAGTGGTTCTCCCGGGAGCGGCGAGAGGACGCCATGGAGACCGGGCGCGACGAGCTGGTCAAGGCCCTGCGGCGCGAGGGGCTCCCGGTGCAGAAGGTGGTGGCCTCGCCGCTGCTGGCCGAGATCGCCGACGCCATGAGCTTCGCCGATCTCGACTCGTTGCACATCGCCATCGGCGAGCGCCACGTGTCGGCCAAGTCGGTGGCACAGCGCGTGGCCAGGGAGCTGCGCAGCGGCGAGGGCGAGGAGCAGCTGCCCGTCACCGCCCGAACGCCGCGCCGCCGGCGCCCCACCGCAGGCGTGCACGTCGAGGGCCTCGACGACGTCATGGTGCGGCTCTCGAGGTGCTGCACGCCGGTTCCCGGCGACGAGATCATCGGCTTCGTCACCCGCGGTCGCGGCGTCACCGTGCACCGCAGCGACTGCCGCAACGCCGTGTCGCTGGCCGAGGGGGAGCACGACCGCATCATCGAGGTCGACTGGGACCAGCACTGGGGCCCGGGCACGTTCGTGGTGTCGATCGAGGTGAAGGCGCTCGACCGCTCCAAGCTGCTGCGCGACGTCTCGGCCACCCTGGCCGACCACCACGTCAACATCCTGGCCTGTGCCACCCAGACCGGCAGCGACCGCATCTCCCGTATGCGCTTCGACTTCGAGCTGGCCGATCCGAGCCACCTCGACTCGCTCATCACCACCATCCGCCGCATCGAATCGGTCTACGACGCCTATCGGGTGCTGCCCGGCAGCAACGCCGCCCGCCAGAGCGCCTAGTCGCGCCGTGCCGACGGGCGGCGAGCCGTGCGAGGTCCCGGTCGGGAGTCATGACGAGGCGGTACCGCGGCGGGGTGTGACAACAACCGGGGTGGTCGACGACTGCTCCAGCTCGAGGCCCCGGGTCTCGGGGAGGCGGGCGAAGAGGGCGGTGGCGGCCAGGGCAGGAGCGGCCACCACGAAGGCGGCGACGTCGAAGCCGCCGAGGCGATCGGCGAGGGCGCCGAAGGCCACGAGGCCGGCCACGGCGCCGAGCACGCCGCAGCCCACGAGCAGCCCGGCGGCGGCGGCCCGCACGCGGGTGGGGAACAGCTCGTTGCCCATGGCCGCCAGGACCGGAGCGAAGGCGTAGCCGGCAAGGACGGCCGCGAGGGACCCGACGATGGTGTTGCTCACGCCTCCCTGGTAGGTGAGGGCGGCGGACCCGGCGATGCCGGCCAGGGCGAGTGCGGCGGTGGGCCGCCGGCCCCAGCGGTCGGCGCCCCAGCGCCCGAGCAACAGCCCGGCGAGTCCCACCGGCAGGGCGGCTGCGAACATCGCCGCCGTCACCGACGGCGAAACGTCGAGCACGCCCTCGGCGTAGACGAAGACGAAGCTGTTCGCCGGCCCGGTGACGAAGGCGGCGGCGACGGCCACGGCGACCATCGTGGCCAGGCGCCGGCGCCCTTCGTCGTCGAGGTGCCGGAGCACGTCGGGCGTCCGATCGCCCCTGTGCGCTCTGGATGCCGAGCGGAACCGATCCGGCTCGGCCATCCACCGCCCGAGCACGGGCACGAGCAGCAACGGGACCGCGGCGAGGGCGAAGGTGGCCCGGAAGCCGACGGCGCCGCCGGCCGCCCCCCGCACCAGGGCCACCAGGGCCGCCCCCACGCCGTAGCCCGCCGCCACCAGGGCCACCGCCCTGGCCCGGTCGGCGCTGGACGTGTGCTCGCCGGCGACCACCTGGGCCACGGCGTTGGCGGCGCTGAGGAAGGGTCGGCTCAGGCCGAAGACGGCCACGAACACCCAGTAGCCGGGGCTGAGCGCCCCGAGCACCACCAGGGCCAGGCCGATGGCGCACGACCACAGCAGCACCGGGGTGCGCCCCCGGCGGTCGGCCAGCGCGGCCAGGGGCAGGGCCCCGAGGGAGGCCAGGCGGATGACGGCGAGGCCGATGCCGAGCACGGTGCCGGAGAGCCCAGCCTGCTCCGCCACGGTGGCACCGGTGGTCACCTCCCCGGTCACCTCCCCGAAGGCCTCGGCCACGTCGGCCAGTGCGGCAACCGCCCCGAACTGGCCGAACCCCGAGGCGATCGCGATGCCGGCCACGCCGACGACGGGAGCGGACGACCATCGGTACAGACGTGGCCCGGGAACCGGTCGGGACGCCGACGTGGGCCCGTCGCCGGTGGAAGGGTCGGCCGTCATCCCGGGGCTGACGGTAGCCTCGCCCCCCGTGCCCTCCGCCCCTCCGTTCCGAGCCCCGAGCGGCACCCACGACGTCCTCCCGCCGGAATCGGCACGCTGGCAAGCCGTCGTCGGGCGCTTCGCCACCCTGGCCGGACGGGCCGGCTACGGCCTCGTGGTGAACCCGGTCTTCGAGGAGATCGGAGTGTTCCAGCGTGTGGGGGAAGGGACCGACGTCGTCCGCAAGGAGATGTACGCCTTCGAGGACCGGGGCGGGCGCGCTCTTGCCCTGCGCCCAGAAGGAACGGCCTCGGTGGTGCGTGCCTACGTGCAGCACCGGCCCACTCCGCCGTGGAAGGTCTGGTACGCCGCGCCCAGCTTCCGCTACGAGCGCCCTCAGGCCGGGCGCTACCGCCAGCACCACCAGTTGGGCGTCGAGGTGCTGGGCTCCGACGACGCCGACGTCGACGTGGAGGTCATCGTGCTGGCCGACGAGCTCTACCGCTCGCTCGGCCTGGACCAGGTGACGTTGGCCCTCAACTCCATCGGCGACGCCGTCTGCCGGCCCGGGTATCTCCGGCTCCTCGACGCCTACCTCGCCGAGCGGGGCGACCAGCTCTGCGGCGAGCACCGCCAGCGCCGCGTCGAACAGCCGCTGCGTGTGCTCGACTGCAAGCGGCCCGAGTGCCGGGATGCCACCGAGGCCGCCCCCCGGATGCTCGACCACCTCTGCGAGCCCTGCACCGCCCACTTCAACCGGGTGCGCCGCGGCCTCGACGCCCTCGGGACCACCTACGGGCTGGACAGCCGCCTGGTCCGGGGCTTCGACTACTACACCCGCACCACCTTCGAGTTCGCCGCCACCGCGCTCGAGGGCGCCCAGAACGCCGTGGGCGGTGGCGGGCGCTACGACGGCCTGGTCGAAGAGCTGGGAGGACCGCCGACGCCGGGCATCGGGTTCGGCATCGGCATCGAACGGGTGCTGCTGGCCTGCGATGCCGAGGGGGTGCTGGCGCCGCCGGAGGCCACCGTCGACGTGTGGGTGGTCGACGCCACCGGCGGCGACGCCGCCCGTGACCTGACGTGGTCGCTCCGGCGTGCCGGCGTGGCCGCCGACCGCGCCTTCGACGAGCGCTCGATGCGCGCCCAGATGAAGCTGGCCGACCGCTCGGGCGCCCGCCTCGCCCTGCTCGTCGGGCCCGACGAGGCGTCGGCGGGAACCGTGTCGCTGCGCCGCCTGCGCGACGACGACGGAACCCAGGAGCTCGTCGCCCGCCACCACGTCGTCGCCCGGGTCAAGGAGCTGCTGGCGTGAGCCCGGCCGGCGAGGGCCCGCTGCCGACGTCGATGCGCACCGACCGCTGCGGCACGCTCGACGCCGCCGACGCCGGCCGTCAGGTGGCGCTGTGCGGGTGGGTCGCCCGCCGGCGCGAGCACGGCGAGCACCTGGCCTTCGTCGACCTGCGCGACCGCTCCGGCGTGGTGCAGTGCGTGGTCGACGGCGCCTCCGAGCTGCGCTCGGAGTTCGTGGTGCGCGTCACCGGCACCGTCCGCCTCCGCCCCGAGGGCACGCACAACCCCGACCTCGACACCGGCGAGGTGGAGGTCGGCGACTGCACCGTCGAGGTCCTGAACCCGGCGGAGCCTCCGCCGTTCCCGCTCACCGACCGGGTCGACGCCGACGAGGTGCTGCGGCTGCGGCACCGCTACCTCGACCTGCGCCGCCAGCGCATGCAGCGAAACCTCGAGGTGCGGGCTCGGGTGAGCAGCGCCCTGCGCTCGGCGATGGAGCGCCACGGCTTCCTCGAGGTGGAGACACCGCTGCTGTGGGTGCCCACCCCGGAGGGCGCCCGCGAGTTCGTCATCCCGGCGCGCCTGCAGCCGGGCAGCTTCTACGTGCTCCCCCAGAGCCCGCAGCTGGCCAAGCAGCTCCTCATGGTCGGCGGGCTCGACCGGTACTACCAGATGGCGCGCTGCCTGCGCGACGAGGACCTGCGTGCCGACCGGCAGTTCGAGTTCACCCAGCTCGACCTGGAGGCGTCCTTCGTCGACCAGGGTGACGTCCTCGACGTGGTGTCCGACGCCGTGCTCGACGCCACCGAGGCGGTGACGTCGGAGCGTCCGGAGGCCATCCCCCGGCTGAGCTGGAGCGACGCCATGGAGCGCTTCGGCTCCGACAAGCCCGACCTGCGGGCCGGTCCGGAGCTGGTGGAGTTGGGTGCGGTGTTCGCCGACACGAACTTCCGTGCCTTCGCCGGGGCCCCGTGCATCAAGGGCCTGCGGGTGCCCGGCCGGGGCGACCTCGGCCGTGGCCGCCTCGATGCCCTGACCGACGCGGCGAAGGGCCTCGGGGCCAAGGGGCTGGTGTGGCTGCGGGTGGGAGACGCCGACGCCCTCGAGTCGCCGGTGGCGAAGTTCCTCTCCGACGAGGAGCGCGCCGGCCTCGTCACCGCCCTCGGTGCCGAGCCCGGAGACCTGGTGCTGGTGGTGGCCGACGAGCGGCGCACGGCCCAGACCGTGCTCGGCCAACTGCGCCTCGACCTCGGTCGACCTCCGGTGAGCGAGGGACCGTACCGGTTCACCTGGGTCGTCGACTTCCCCCTCTTCGAGGGCCTCGACGGGCAGGGCCGGCCCATCCCCGCCCACCACGCCTTCACCATGCCCCACCCCGACGACCTCGACCGGCTGGAGTCCGACCCGCTCTCGGTGCGCTCCCAGTCGTACGACCTGGTGCTCAACGGCTGGGAGCTGGGATCGGGGTCCATCCGAGTCCACCGGGCCGACGTGCAGGCCCGCATCTTCGCCACCCTCGGCATCGACGAGGCGGAGGCGGAGGCCCGCTTCGGGTTCCTGCTCGGGGCCTTCCGCTACGGGGCGCCACCCCACGGCGGCTTCGCCGTGGGCCTCGACCGCCTAGTGGCCATCCTCGCCGGTGAGGACAACATCCGGGAGGTCATCGCCTTCCCCAAGACGCAGTCGGGCGTCGACCCGCTCACCGGCGCCCCCGCCCCCGTCGCCCCCCGGCTCCTCGCCGACCTCGGCGTCCGCGTGCTGCCCCCACGGGCCTGATCCTTCCCGCATTCTCGGACGATTCGAGGCGCTCTTCGACGCCGATCGCCCACAAATGAGGGCGGGCCGACGACTACGGGCGATGCGCGGCGGTCGAGCGGGCTCGAAGGGCGGGACGGCGCTCCAGCCGGTCGAGGAGCCCGGCGAGCGCGGTCTCGATGCGCCCCACCTCCTGGGCGTAGCGCACCTGGCCCCAGTGGTGGCCGCCCACCACCAGCCCGGCGCCGGTCGGCAGCGACACCAGGAGCAGGGGGTCGAGGCCGACGCTGGCGACGGTGGCGCCCACCACCCCGGCGGCGGCGGCGACCCCGCCGCCGAGGAGCCATGCCTGGGTGGTGCGGTGCTCGCCCACGTCGGCGACCACGCTGACCATGACACGGGACCGGTCGTCACCCTGGACCGAAGCGATGGCCACGTCGAGGCGGCGCACCGTCGCCAGCGTGAGACGGTGGTTGAGGTCGATGCTCCGGCGCAGGCTCGGCAACAGACCGTCACGTCGCGCCCAGCGGGTGACCTCGCCGAGGTCGCGCTGCAGCACGAAGAGCTGGTCGCCGAGGAACCGGTGGACGCTGCGTCGCACGGTGTCGAGCGGGCCGGGGACCAGCCGGCGCACGACCAGGCTCGACGGCGCCAGCAGCGCGCGCCCCGGGTGCGCGTCGGCCCGCAGCGTGCCCACCCGCAGCTCGGCCAGGGCCTGGCAGACCGACGCCCTCGACAGCCCCGCCTCGACGGCCGCCGCTTCCACGGCAGCCACCTCGAGGCGGTCGCCGGGATCGTCGGTGCGGTCCAGCTCCGCGGCCCGACGCAGCACCAGGCTGATGTCGGCCTGAGTCAGCGGTTGGCCGCTCTCGGTGCCGTCCACAGCGTCAGGCTAGCGAGGGGCCGGGCCCGACCGATGCCGGCAGGCGACCCCCAGCGGTAGCGTCCATCGGTGGCCGGCGACCTGTTCGAGGCGGCGGCCGAGGAGCGCCTGCGCGCCATCGCGCCCCTGGCCGCCCGGCTGCGCCCCCGCACCCTCGACGAGGTGGTGGGACAAGAGCACCTGCTCGGGCCCGACGGCCCCCTCCGACGCCTCGTCGAGTCCGACCGGCTTTCGTCGGTGATCCTGTGGGGACCACCGGGCACGGGCAAGACGACGCTCGCCCGCCTGGTCGCCGGGGCGACGACCCGGGCCTTCGAGCCGCTGTCGGCGGTGACCGCCGGTGTCAAGGAGGTGCGCGACGTGATCGCCCGAGCCCGCAACCGGCTGGGCGAGCGGAACCAGGGCACGATCCTGTTCCTCGACGAGGTCCACCGGTTCAACCGGGCGCAGCAGGACGCCCTCCTGCCCGCCGTGGAAGAGGGCGTGCTCACCCTCATCGGCGCCACCACCGAGAACCCCTACTTCGAGGTCAACGCCCCGCTCCTCAGCCGCTCGACGTTGTTCCGGCTCCACCCCCTGTCGGCGGACGCCGTGGTCACGTTGCTGCGCCGGGCCCTGGCGGCGGAGCACGGCGTGGCCGACGACGACGCCCTGGCCCATCTGGCCGATCGTGCCGGCGGCGACGGGCGCGCCGCGCTCGGCGCCCTGGAGGTGGCGCTGGCCCTCGCCGGCGACGGCGGGACGGTGACCCTTTCCGTCGCCGAGGCCGCTCTCGACCAGCGGGCGCTGCGCTACGGCCGCGACGAGCACTACGACGTGGTGTCGGCGTTCATCAAGTCGATCCGGGGCAGCGACGCCGACGCCGCGCTCTATTGGCTGGCCCGGATGCTGGCGGCGGGGGAGGACGCCCGGTTCATCGCCCGCCGCCTGGTGATCCTCGCCTCCGAGGACGTCGGCATGGCCGACCCCGAAGCGCTCGTCGTGGCCGCGGCCGCCGCCTCCGCCGTGGAGCTGGTCGGGTTACCCGAGGCCAAGCTGAACCTGGCCCACGCCGTGGTGCACCTGGCCACCGCGCCGAAGTCGAACCGGGTCACGGTGGCCCTCCGGCGGGCGGAGCGCGACGTCGCCGAACGCCCCGCCGGAGAGGTGCCGGTCCACCTGCGCGACGCCCACTACCGGGGTGCGGCGGCGCTCGGTCACGGTCAGGGCTACGAGTATCCTCACGACGACGCGCGTGGCTGGGTGGCCCAGCAGCACCGCCCGGCCGAGGTGGCCGACCGGGCGTACTACGAACCGTCGGCCCACGGCCACGAGAGGGAGATCGCCGAGCGGATGGCAGCCAAGGTGAGCGAGACCGAGGCCCGCCGGTGAGCGCCGTCGACCTGGCGGTCGTGGTCGTCACCATCGCCAGCGTCAGCGCCGTGGTGCTCCTGGCCGTCGGCCTGCGGATGCTGGCCCGCACCCTGGCCGCCGTGCACGACGGTCTCGACCGGCTCGACGCCGACGTCGCTCCGGCAATCGCCGACCTCCAGCGCAGCGCTGCCCAGCTCCAGGTCGGCCAGGAGCGCCTCGACGACGCCGTGTCGGCCCTGCGCTCGGTGTCGGGCACCGTCGACGCCGCCTCCCGCCTCGCCTACACCGCCTTCTCGAGCCCGCTCATCAAGGCCATCTCGCTCGGCGCCGGCACCGCCCGGGCGGCACGCTCGATCCGCCAACGCTGAGCGGATGCGCTGAGATGTTCAAGCGACTCACCTGGATGACGATGGGCACCGGCTTCGGCTTCGGGCTGGCCCTGTGGTGCCGGCGGGCGGTGCGCGTGCGGGTGGAGCGCTACCGGCCGGCGCAGCTGGGGCGGCGGATCGGGGTCTCGGTGCGCGGGGTCGGCGAGCGCCTGCACGCCGCCGCCGACGAGGGACGCCGCGCCATGCGGGAGCGAGAGGAGCAGCTCCGGCGGCGCCACGCCCCCTCGGGAGCCGTACGAGCTCACCGGTAGGCTGAGCCGGTGATGGACGCCAAAGAGCTGCGGCGGGCGTTCACGTCGTTCTTCGAGCAACGCGGGCACACCGCCGTGGAGTCGGCCGGGTTGATACCCCACCACCGCACCGCCCCGATGTTCACGAACTCGGGGATGATGCAGTTCGTCCCCTACTTCCTGGGCGAAGAGCCCGCCCCGTGGCCCCGGGCGGTGTCGGTGCAGAAGTGCGTCCGACTCTCGGGCAAGCACAACGACATCGCCGAGCTCGGCCGCACCCGGCGCCACCTGACGTTCTTCGAGATGCTCGGCAACTTCAGCTTCGGCGACTACTTCAAGGCCGAGGCGATCCCCTGGGCGTGGGAGCTGGTCACCGAGGTCACCGGCATGGACGGCGACCGCATCTGGGTGACGGTCCACGAGAGCGACGACGAGGCCGAGGCCATCTGGCACGACGTGGTCGGCGTGCCCATGGAGCGCATCCAGCGCCTCGGCAAGGACAACTTCTGGGAGATGGGCGAGACCGGCCCGTGCGGGCCGTGCTCGGAGATCCACTTCGACTGCGGGCCAGAGTGGGGGGAACCGGGTGGCCCCGCCCACGGCGGCGGCGACCGCTACGTCGAGTTCTGGAACCTGGTGTTCACCCAGTACTTCCGCCAGCCCGACGGCACCCTCAGCGACCTGCCCACCCGCAACGTCGACACCGGCGGCGGCCTCGAGCGCTGGCTCATGTTGCTCCAGAACCTCCCCACCGCGTTCGACACCGACGTGATGCGGGCCATGGTGGAAGCGGCCGAGGCGACCACGGGCCGCCGCCTGGGCAGCGACGACCACGTCGACGTCGCCCTTCGCATCCTCGCCGACCACGCCCGCACCATGACCTTCCTGGTGGCCGACGGGGTGTTCCCCTCCAACGAGGACCGGGGCTACGTGCTGCGCCGGATCATCCGTCGGGCGGTGCGCCACGCGTTCCTCCTCGGCGTCGACAAGCTCGTGACCCCCGAGCTGGTCGACGCCACCGTCACCGTCATGGGCGACGCCTACCCCGAGCTCGTCGCCGGCCGCGACTTCGTGGTCGGCGTCATCGGGCGCGAGGAGGAGCGCTTCCGCCAGACGTTGCGCGCCGGGTCGGCCATTCTCGACGAGGAGCTCGCCGCCGCCATCGACGGGCGCCTGTCCGGAGCGGTGGCCTTCAAGCTCCACGACACCTTCGGCTTCCCCCTCGAAGTCACCCAGGAGATCGCCGCCGAGCGGGGCGCCGAGGTCGACGTGGCCGGCTTCGACGCCGCCATGGCGGAGCAGCGGGCCCGTGGCAAGGGCTCACGCAAGGGGGGAGCTGCCGACGCGCCACTCGAGGCCTACCGGGAGCTGCTCGAGCAGTTCTCCACCACCGACTTCACCGGTCGGGAGGAGAACGAGACCAAGGCCAGGGTGCTGGCGGTGCTCGGACGCGACGACGGCCTGGTCGAGATCTTCCTCGACCGCACGCCGTTCTACGCCGAGTCGGGCGGCCAGGTCGGCGACACCGGCACGATCACCACCGAGACGGGCACGGCCGAGGTCCTCGACACCACCTACGCCCTTCCTGGCCTGCACCGCCACGTGGCCCGGCCGACCTCCGGAGAGCTGCGCCCCGGCCAGGAGGCCGTGGCGGCCATCGACGCCGAGCGCCGGACAGCCATCCGCCGCAACCACACCGGCACCCACCTGCTGCACTGGGCCCTGCGGGAGGTGCTGGGCGACCACGTCAAGCAACAGGGGTCGCTGGTCGCCCCCGACTACCTGCGTTTCGACTTCACCCACTATGCGGCGGTCACGCCCGAGGAGCTGGCGACCATCGAAGACCTGGCCAACGCCGAGGTGCTGCTCAACGATCGAGTGCGCCACTACGAGACCACCAAGGCCCAGGCGGCCGAGGCGGGCGCCATCGCCTTCTTCGGCGACAAGTACGGCGAGATCGTGCGGGTGCTGGAGGCCGGCCGCCACTCCGTCGAGCTGTGCGGCGGCACCCACGTCTCGGCGCTCGGCGACATCGGCCCGATCACCATCACGTCGGAGAGCTCGATCGGTGCCAACCAGCGCCGGATCTTCGCCCTCACCGGCACCGGGGCGCTGGCCCGGGCCCGCCAGGAGCACGAGGTGCTGGTGCGCACGGCCGGCATGCTGGCCGTGCCCCCCGAGCACGTCCCCGACGGCGTGGAGCGTCTGCGCGAGGAGCTCAAGGAGGCGCGCGACCAGCTCAAGGCCGCCCGCCGGGAGGCGGCCGGGTCGGGGGCGGCGAAGCTGGCTTCCGAGGCGGTCGACGGCGTGGTCGTGGCCCGACGCGACGGAGTGGGGCGCGACGAGCTCAAGGACCTTGCCGTGGCGGTGCGAGACCAGCCGGAAGTGCGGGCGGTGGTGCTCGGAGGGGCGCCCCCGGGTGGCGGCGTCGCCCTGGTGGCCGCCGTCGCCCCGGGAACCGGGCTGGTGGCGTCGGAGTTGATCACGACCGCCGCCCGGACCGTCGGTGGCGGCGGCGGTCGGGCCGCCGATCTCGCCATCGCCGGCGGCCGCCACCCCGAGCACCTCGACGTCGCCCTCGACCAGGCCCGCGCTGCCGCCGGGATCGGGTGAGCCGGCAGCTTCTCCGGTCCTCGACATGAGGGTCGTCGGCATCGACCTCGGCAGCAGGCGCATCGGTGTCGCCGTCAGCGATTCCTCCGGCACCCTGGCCTCGCCGTACACGGTGATCCAGCGGGGGGCGCATCACGGCGCCGACCACGACGCCATCGCCGCCGTGGTGAGCGAGACCGCTGCCGAGCGCGTCGTGGTCGGCCTGCCCCTGGCTCTGAACGGCCGGGTCGAGACCGCGGCGCGCCTGGTGCTCGACGAGGTCGACGAGCTGTCGGAGGCCCTGCCCGTCCCCGTCGAGTGCCACGACGAGCGGCTCACCACGGTGAGCGCCGAGCGCAGCCTGCGCAGCGCCGGCAGAGGTGGCGTGGCCCGCCGCCGGGTCATCGACCAGGTGGCCGCCGCCGTGCTGCTGCAATCATGGCTCGACCGGGAGGGGCGGAGCCGAAGGGGGGCACCATGAGCGGCATCTTCGATCAGGAGCACGAGCGCGCCACGCCTGGCCGGCGCAGGGGCCCGAGCCGGGTGCTGGTGGCGCTGGCGGTCGCTGCCGCGCTCGGACTCGTGGCCGTGGCCGGCACCTGGCTGTGGGTCAGGGGCAAGATCGACCCGGCGGGGCCCGCCGGGGCCGAGGTCGCCCTCACCGTCCCCGAGGGCGCCAGCACGGCGGAGATTGCCGAGCTGCTCGCCACCGAGGACGTGGTGTCCGATGCCCGGGTGTTCCGCTACTACGTCCAGCTCAACGGGGGAGCGTCGTTCCAGGCCGGCGACTACACCCTGCGGCGCAACTCCGCCATGGGCGAGGTCGTCGCCACCCTCGACGACGGCCCCGAGATCGCCTTCGACCAGCTGACGGTGCCCGAGGGCCTCACCCTCCAGGAGGTGGCCGAGCGCGTCGAGGCCGTCGAGCGACTCTCGTCCGAGCGCTTCTTGGAGCTGGCCGAGGGAGGGGCCACCCGGTCCCGCTACCAGCCCGCCGGCGTCGACAGCCTCGAGGGCCTGCTCTTCCCCGACACCTACCGCATCGACGTGACCGAGGACGAAGCGGCATTGCTCTCGCGCATGGTGGAGTTGTTCGACTCGGTGGCGACCGAGGTGGGCTACGACCGCAGCCAGCTGCCGGGGGGCCTCTCGGCCTACGAGACCATCGTCGTGGCGTCGTTGATCGAGTCGGAGGCCAAGGTCCCCGAGGACCGCGGCAAGATCAGCCGCGTGATCCACAACCGCCTCGACGCCGACATGCTCCTGCAGATCGACGCCACCGTGATCTACGCCAGGGGCGGCAAACCCCGCGAGGGCGGGCGGGTGCTGTTCAGCGACCTCGAGGTCGACTCGCCCTACAACACCTACAAGAACGAGGGGTTGCCTCCGACGCCCATCGCCGTTCCCGGCAGGGCGTCGCTCGAGGCGGCGTTGAACCCGGTGCCGGGCGACTGGCTCTACTACGTCAAGTACGAGTCGAACGGCGCCCACGCCTTCTCGGTCACCGGCGCCGAGCACAACCGGCGCATCGCCGAGGCCAAGGCCAAAGGCGTCAACCCGTGAGGTTTCGCCCTCGCTCGTTCGCTTCGCTCACTCCGCTCGGGCGAGCTGATGGTGCTCCGGGCGCCGGCAGAGCCGGCTTCCTGAGCGCTGAGCACTTCTCTGCCTCGCTGCGCTCGCCGGGCCGCCAGCCAGGAGGGGGCCGCCTTCGGCGGCCGTCGTGGCCGGCGGCCAGTGCCCTCGGACGGCGGGGGAGTGGGTGAGCGGTTCGTGGTCGCCGACGGCTCGGACTCGGGTTGCGGGGGTGATCGGGTGGCCGGTGCGGCACTCGTTGTCGCCGGTGATCCACAACGCCGCCCTGCGGGAGCTGGGGATCGACTGGGCCTACCTGGCCTTCGAGGTGCCGCCGGGATCAGCTCCGGCTGCGGTCGACGCCGTCCGGGCCCTCGGGCTCGCCGGCCTCAACGTGACCCGGCCCCACAAGGACGCGGTGGCGGCCGCCGTCGATCGGCTCACTCCGGTGGCTGAAGCGCTGGGCGCGGTGAACACCGTGGTGCCCGACGGCGACGAGCTGCTCGGCGACAACACCGACGGCGCCGGCTTCCTCGCTGCTCTTGCGGCAGAGCACGGCTTCGACCCCGCCGGCCGTCGCTGCGTCGTGCTGGGCGCCGGTGGGGCGGGGCGAGCGGTCGTCCTGGCGCTGGCCGGAGCAGGGGCGGACGACGTGGCCGTGGTGACCCGACGGGCCGAGCCCGGCGAGCGAGCCGCCCGGCTGGGCCGCTCGGTCGGGCGGGTGGGCACCGCCGCCGACGTCGCCGGAGCCGACCTGGTGGTCAACGCCACTCCCGTGGCCGACGAGCTGCCGCTGGCGGTGGACGCCGCCCACCTCGCTCCTGGCCAGTTGGTGGTCGACCTGCTCTACGAGCCTGCGGTCAGCGCCCTCCTGGCGGCGGCCGCCTCCGCCGGCGCGGCGACCGCCAACGGCCTCGGGATGCTGGTCCACCAGGCCGCCCTGTCGCTGACCCGCTGGACCGGCGAAGCGGCCCCGGTGGCGACCATGCGCCGGGCCGTCGTCGACCACCTCGCCGCCTCCGGGGTCGGGTAGGCGTGCTGGCCCTGGCGTGTGGGCTCCTCGGCGTGGCCGTGGGGTCGCTGCTCACCGTGGTGGTCGACCGGGTGCCGGCGAAGCAGCCGGTCGCCTCGGCCACGCTGGCGCTGCTGCGCCACCCCGGCCCCGTGGCCCGGGCCCGGCACACGCCGCTGCTGCAACTCCTCACCGGCGGGCTCTTCACCCTCGCCGCCCTGCGCTTCGGCGCCGACTGGGCCCTGCCGGCGTACCTGGTGTTCCTTGCCTCGATGGTGGCCGTCACCCTCATCGACCTGGAGCACTCCATCGTGCCCAACCGCATCGTGGTGGCCACGCTGGCGGTGTCGCTGCCCCTGCTCGCTGCCGCCGCGCTGCTGGGAGGAACGTGGTCGTCGCTGGGCACCGCTCTGCTCGGAGCCCTCGCCGGCGGCGGCTCCCTGCTGGCCGTCAACCTCATCTCGCCCCGGGGGATGGGGATGGGCGACGTCAAGCTGGCCGTGGTGCTGGGGCTGTTCCTCGGCTGGATCGACCTCGGCCACGTGCTGTTGGGGCTGTTCCTGGGCTTCCTCCTCGGCGCCGGAGGCGGGGTCGTGCTCATCGCCCTCAAGCTGCGCACCCGACGCGACCACGTCCCCTTCGCCCCCTTCCTCGCCGGGGGAGCGGTGCTCGCCGTGCTCGCCGGCAATGCCATCTTGGACTGGTACCTGTGAAGCCCGGCTCGCTCCGTCGCTCCCCGACGTAGCCTCAGAGGCGTGCTGCGACTGCTGACCGCCGGGGAGTCCCATGGCCAGGGGCTGGCGGTCACCGTGGAGGGGATGCCGGCCGGGCTGCCGATCACCGTGGAGGAGATCGCCGGTGAGCTGGCACGGCGCCGCCTCGGCTACGGGCGCGGTCCTCGGATGCGCTTCGAAGCCGACGAGCTCACCCTGCTCGGGGGCGTCCGCCACGGCCGCACGCTTGGCTCGCCGGTGGTCATCCTCATCGGCAACTCCGAGTGGAAGCGATCCGACCGGTGGCACGAGGAGATGTCGCCGGCTCCCGGCGCCACCGCCCAGCCCCTCACCCAGCCCCGCCCCGGCCACGCCGACCTGGCCGGCATGCAGAAGTACGGGTTCAGCGACGCCCGCGACGTGCTGGAGCGGGCGTCGGCGCGCGAGACGGCTGCGAGGGTGGCCGCCGGCAGCCTGGCCAAGGCCCTGCTCGCTCGTATCGGGGTCTCGGTGCTCTCCCATGTGGTGCGCATCGGAGCTGCGGCCACCAAGTCGAGCGAGCGACCGACGGCGGCCGACGTCGAGCGGGTCGACGCCTCCGAGGTCCGCTGCTTCGATGCCGGCGCCGAGGATGCCATGGTGGAGGAGGTCAAGGCAGCTGCGGCTGCCGGCGACTCCCTCGGCGGTGTCGCCGAGGTCCTGGCCTACGACGTGCCCGTGGGGCTCGGCAGTCACGTCCACTGGGACCGCAAGCTCGACGGCCTGCTCGCCCAGGCGCTCATGAGCATCCCTGCGGTCAAGGGCGTGGAGATCGGCGACGGCTTCGAGGTCGCCGGCCGCCGGGGATCCACCGCCCACGACCCCATCCACTGGGACGACGAGACGCGCGCCTACCGGCGGGCCTCCCTGTTGGCCGGTGGGATCGAAGGCGGCATGTCGATCGGCGGGACGATCGTGGCCCATGTGGCCATGAAGCCGTTGGCCACGCTCAACCGCCCGGTGCTGGCCACGGTCGACACCGCCACCAAGGAGCCGGCGCTGTCGTTCAAGGAGCGCACCGACGTCACCGCCGTACCGGCCATGGGCGTGGTGGCCGAGACCATGGTCGCCCTGGTGCTGGCCGGCGAGGCGCTGCGCAAGTTCGGGGGCGACTCCGTCGACGAGCTGGTCCGCAACCATGGCACCTTCCTCGCCTCCCTCTGAAGACCACCTCGTGCTCGTGGGCATGATGGGGTCGGGCAAGACCAGCGTCGGTCAGGTCGTCGCCCAGCGTCTCGGCCGCCGTTTCCTCGACAGCGACGAGCAGGTGGAGGCCCGCGCCGGTCGCAGCGTGCGGGAGATCTTCGAGTCCGACGGTGAGGCGGCCTTCCGCAGGCTCGAGACCGACGCCCTGGCCGAGGCCCTGGAGAGCCCCGAGCCGGTGGTCGTCGCCGCCGCCGGCGGTGTGGTGCTCGACGCCTCCAACCGCCGCCTGTTGCGCGAGCAGGCGACGGTGGTCTGGTTGCGGGCGGAGCCGTCCGTGCTCGCCACCCGGGTGCGCCCGGGCGACCACCGCCCCCTGCTGGCCCAGGACCCCCTCGGCGTGCTCCGGCGCATGGATGCCGACCGCCGGGAGCTCTACGCCGAGGTGGCCGACCATGTGGTCGACGTCGGCCGCGCTTCTCTGTCCGAAGCCGTCGAGTCGGTGCTCGAGGCGCTCGGACGGTGATCGTCGAGCGGGTCACCCTGGGGGAGCGCTCCTACGACGTGGTGGTGGGGGCCGGAGCCCGGCACCGTCTGGCCGCCATGATCCCTGCCCGCGCCCGGCGAGCGGCGGTGGTCACCCAGGCCGGCGTCGGCGTCGAGGTCGACGCCGGCATCGAGTCACAGGTGTTCACCGTGGGCGAGGGCGAGGGTGCCAAGGCGCTGTCGACCGTCGAGCACCTGTGCCGCAGCTTCGCCGCCTGGGGACTCACCCGCGCCGACGTGGTGGTCGCCGTGGGCGGCGGTCTGGTCACCGACGTGGCCGGCTTCGCCGCCGCCGTCTACCACCGTGGCGTCGACGTGGTGCACGTGGCCACCACCCTCCTCGCCCAGGTCGACGCCGCCATCGGGGGCAAGACCGGCGTGAACCTGCCCGAGGGCAAGAACCTGGTGGGCGCCTTCTGGCAGCCCACGGCCGTGCTGTGCGACACCGAGGTGCTCGCCACCCTGCCTGAGCGCGAGCTGCGCAGCGGCCGGGGCGAGATGGCCAAGTACCGCTTTCTCGGTGTGGAGGACCTGGTGCACCTCCCGCTCGACGAGCGGGTCGCGGCGTGCGTCCGGATCAAGGCCGACGTCGTCGCGTCCGACGAGCGGGAGTCGGGGCGCCGGGCGGTCCTGAACTACGGGCACACGCTGGCCCACGCACTCGAGACGGCCGGCGGCTACGACCTCCGCCACGGCGAGGCGGTGGCCATCGGGCTCGTCTTCGCCGCCGAGTTGGCCCTGCGCCTGGGGCGCATCGACGCCGATCGCGTCGCCGAGCACCGGGCCCTGGTCGCCGCCTACGACCTGCCGTCCACCCTTCCCCCGGGGTCCGACCACGGCGAGCTGATGACGCAGTTCACCCGCGACAAGAAGGCCCTCGGAGCGCTCACCTTCGTCCTCGACGGACCCTCCGGCGTCGAGGTCGTCCCCGACGTCCCCGTCGACGCCGTCTCCGACGCCCTGGTGGCGATCACGTGAGCACCCCGCCCGAGGAGCGACCGGTGGTGCTGCTGCTGCACGGGCCGAACCTGAACCTGCTCGGCGAGCGCGACCCCTCCACCTACGGCACCGCCACCCTCGACGACCTCGTGGCCGCCACCGGCGCAGCCGCGGCGGAGGCGGGCTTGGCCCTCGAGCACCTCCAGGCCAACGCCGAGGCCGACCTGGTCGCGGCCATCCACGGCGCCCGGCACCGCTGCGCCGCCATCGTGGTCAACGCCGGTGCCCTCACCCACTACGCCTGGTCGCTCCACGACGCCCTCGCCAGCTACGACGGGGTCAAGATCGAGCTGCACCTGTCGAACCCGGCGGCACGCGAGCCGTGGCGGCATGTCTCGGTGCTGGCCCCGGTCGTCGACGGGACCATCGCCGGGTTCAAGGCCGACGGCTACCCGCTGGCCATCGGTGCCGTGGAGCGCCTGCTCGACCGTCGCCGGACGGCCGGGCCGTGACCACCGCCGCCGACCTGGTCCCCATGGACGTGGCCGGACGCGCCGGACGGCTCCGTAGCCTGCTCGCCGACGTGGGCTGCGACGCCCTGGTGGTCACCCACATGGCCAACATCCGCTACCTCACCGGCTTCACCGGCTCGGCCGGTCTGCTCGTCGTCGACCCGGAGGCCCTGGTGCTGGTCACCGACGGGCGCTACCGGGATCAGGCCAGCGAGCAGCTCGCCGTCGCCGGCGTCGACGCCCGGGTGGAGATGGCCCAGAGCGCCGCCGCCCAACGCGAGGTGCTCGCCACCGTCACCACCGGCGTCACCCGCCTCGGACTGGAGGCCGACCACGTCAGCTGGTCGGCACAGCGCCGCTACGCGCTGGAGTGGTGGCCAGGCACCGAGCTGGTGGCAACCGAAGGCCTGGTGGAGCGGTTGCGCCAGCACAAGGACGGCGGCGAGATCGCCCGCATGGCGCGGGCGTCGGCCATCGCCGACGCCGCCCTGGCCAAGGTGCGGCCCCGCTTGGCCGAGCGGCCGACCGAGGCAGAGGTGGCGCTCGAGCTCGACAGCGAGGTCCGTCGCCTCGGAGCCGACGGCCCCGGCTTCGAGACCATCGTGGCCAGCGGGCCCAACGGCGCCCGCCCCCATGCCCGCCCCGGACGCCGGCGCATCGTGGAGGGTGATCTCGTGGTGATCGACTTCGGCGCCATGGTCGAGGGCTACCGGTCCGACATGACACGAACGACCATGGTCGGCGAGCCCACGCCAACACAGCGGCGCATGCTGGACGTCGTCGCCCGCAGCCAGGCGGCCGGCGTGGCCACCGTGGGCGCCGGCGTGGCAGCGGCGGAGGTCGACCGCGCCTGCCGGAGCGTCATCGCCCAGGCCGGGTGGGAGGACGCCTTCCTCCACGGCACGGGCCATGGCGTCGGGCTCGACATCCACGAGGACCCCAGGGTGGGGCGCACCTCGACTGCTACGCTGGACGCCGGCCACGTCGTCACCGTCGCCGGCGGGATGGAGGGCCGCCGGCTGTGGCCGGCGCGCTAGCCGGGCTAGAGGTACAGCCCCGTGGAGCTGGCGTCACGTTGCCCCGACGCGACCGCGTGGACATCGCGCTCCCGCACGATCAGGAACAGGTCCCCCCGGACGTCGACCTCGACGATCGACTCCGGCAGGACGAGCACCCGGTCTCCGGGATGCACGCCACGGACCAGCGGTCCGATCTCGGCGACCTCGCCCCACACGCCGCGCCGGTCGGCGGACTTCGCCGTCGCCGGGATGAGGATGCCGGCCTTCGTACGACGGTCGTCGTCGCTCGGTGGCCGGCACAGGATCCGGTCGGCCAGCACATGCACGGCGAACTTCTGGTCATCGGTCGGCATCGCGGCCGAGCATAGCGAGCGACGTTGTTGGTCCAGCTGTGGACGTGGTCTAGGGTCGCAGGTGTCGGTGTCGGCATGACAAGGAGCAGGGGTGAGGCCGCGCGGCATCCCGCCTGACGTGCAGGCGTTCATCCGGGAGCATTTGTCATCGGTCGCGCAACTCGAGATTCTGCTGCTGCTCCACGGCAACCAGCCGGAGCCGTACACCGTCGAGGACGTCGCGCAGGCCCTGCGCATCGACCCGACCTGGGCGGCG
>JAHWJH010000031.1 GCA_019348555.1 Actinomycetota bacterium | reverse complement strand
CGCGGGCGTGCTGCCCGAACAGGTCTTCATCGTCGGGTGCCAGCCCGAGACGTGCGAAGAGTTCGAAGAAGGTCTGAGCGCCCAGGTCGCCGCAGCCGTTCCCGTAGCGACACGTCGGATCCAGGACCTCGTCGACGAGCTTCTCTCGGAGCTGGTGTGACATCTCGGCCTCCGTCTCCTACTCGACGGCCATCTGCACTCGGGACAACTCGCGTAGCTCTGGAAGCACCTGGCGGTCCTTGGGTCGATCTGCCCACCGCTTGGAGGCGATGACGTCATCAAGGCAGGCAACCGGCGCGGTCATGCCCTCGATCACCATGAGATCAGAGCGCTCGACGAGGTCGTCGTAATACAGACGTCCCCCGCTGTCGCCGGGGAGCGCAGTGAGAAGGTCGACGTTGCCAGCGTCGGTCCGCCATACGGAGATCTCGGTCCTCGCCAGCATCACTTCGTCGAGGACGACGGGCAGCACCGCGACCTCGTGGTCATCGAGCCGCCCGACTCGAAGGCGAGCTTCGAGCTCAACCATCGCGACGGCCAACCGGTGCAGGTTCTTCTTGCTGCCCTCGACCAGGCAGTCGACGTCGCCGGTCGTAGCAGCCGCACCGTGGACGATGGTCGCCACGCCGCCGACGAGGAGATAATCAACAGCGTGACGGTTCAGAACCGCGACGATGCGCGGGATGTTCGGTGACGGGTCAGCCGAACCCGTAGCCATCCCGACCTCGGGTTCAGCGCGCCGGGCGGCATCGACCTCGGCGAGGAACTCGAGGACCTCCTCCTTGGAGTCCAGCCGTTGGCCATCGGTGGTGATCGACGCGTCGTCCGCGCTGGGGGGCCGAGCCGGCTTCAATCGCGCTCGCAGCTCTCCCCGGCTCACATGGATCTCCCGCACCAGGTGAGCGTCTCTGGAAGCTCGGGCCATGGGATCCTCGTCGCAAAACGACGACGCCCCGATGCGCTTCGCCATCGCCTATGGTGACTGACTGATTCTGTCGAAGATCGCTCCGGTCGCCTCGGCCTGGACGAGCTTGTCGATCACATCCACCGCGAGCTCGCCCTTCGACCAGCTCGACGGTTCATAGAGGCCGAGCGCGGTGTTGAGCAGGACGTCGCCGGTGTAGACGACAGCGAACACCGCGGCGACCGCCTTCTGACCATGCAGCCCGGCGCGTCCGGCAATGCCGAACGCCGTGCCCCACATGGCGCCGAGGGCGAAGTGCGTCACCCAGTTGAGCCTCTGCCGTTCCTGCTCGTTCTTCGGTTCTATCGGAAGGATCTTGGCGGCGAAGTTCGCCGGAGCGAAGCTCTCCTCTCGGCCGGTGATCGGCATCTCGACGAACTTCTGGAACGCCGTCATCACCGCGGTACCGGCCAGACCGGCGAGAACACCCCGCCCGATGGTGGCTTGGGCTGAAGGCACCTCGGTCATCGCCGGGTAGTACCCCGTGCGACAGATAGTCCAACCAGCGCCACCACGAAGGTGGCCGGGTAGGGTCGGCGGCGCCGGGTCCGTGGTCATCGACACGAGGGCGTCGGGATGAAGCGATACGGGTTGGTGACGGGCGCACTCGTGCTCGCCCTCGTCACCACCTTCGCCGCCGTGGAGGCTGCCGGCGTTCCCGTCCTGACCGAACCGGAGCCCGCCATGAGCCGTGGCGGTATTGCGGCCGCTGCCCTCGTGGGCGTCGGGCTGCTGGTCGGCGACGTGGTGCTGCCCGTCCCGTCGAGCCTGGTGATGCTGGCCCATGGGGCGCTGTTCGGCGTCGTGCTCGGAGCACTGCTCTCGCTCGTCGGGACGGTCGGCGCCGCGGTGGCCGGTGTGTGGATCGGCCGGCGGGGCGGGCGTCTGCTGGCCGTTCCTGCAGTCGAGCGCCGGCGTGCCCAAGCGCTCGTCGATCGATGGGGTGCGGTCGCCGTGGTGGCCACCAGGCCGGTGCCGGTGCTCGCCGAGGCCACCGCCATCATGGTGGGAGCGGCCGGGGCCTCGCCGCTTCGGGTCGCCGCCGCCGCAGCCATCGGGGGATTGCCGGCGGCGCTGATGTACGCCCTGGCCGGTTCCCTCGTGGTCGGCCTGGCGAGCGGTGCCGTGGTGTTCATCGCGGTGCTGGCCCTCACCGGCGCCTTTTGGTTCATCGTGGCTCGCCGAGATGCGGGGCCGAAGCTCGGCGGAACGTGATGGACCAGACCGTCGAGGTGGTCGCTTCCGGATTCGACTTTCCGACGAGCGTCGCCCTCGGCGGCGATGGCACCTTGTACGTGGCCGAGTCGGGGCTGCCCTTCGGAGGGGCACGGCGGGGCGGCCGAGTATGGCGGGTCGGGGGAGATGGCGAGCGTGAGCTGCTCGTCGAGGGGCTGCGCCCGCCGGTGAACGGGATCGCCGTCCACGAGGGCGGGTTGTACCTGTCGGAGGGGGGCCACCCGCAACGGATCAGCCGCCTGCACCAGGACGGCTCGGTCTCGACCGTCCTCGAGGGTCTGCCGGGGCCGGGCAACTACCAGCTGAACATGGTGGCGGTCGGGCCCGACGGCAAGCTCTACTTCAGCCAGGGCGCCATGACCAACACGGGGGTCATCGGCCTCGATGCCTACGAGCTCGGCTGGTTGCGGCGCTTGCCGCATGCCCACGACATCCCCGGCTACGACATCGTGCTCGCCGAAGGCAACGTCGAGACGCCGGACCCGCTCGCAGGAAACGAGGGGGCAACGGCGACGACCGGTCCCTTCTCCCCCTTCGGCCAGTCGGCCAAGGCCGGGCAACGCATCCCCGGCCAGGTGCCGGCCACCGCGTCGGTGATGCGCTGCAACGCCGACGGCAGCGAGCTCGAGTTGGTGGCGTGGGGCCTGCGCAACGCCTACGGCCTTCGCTTCCTCGCCGACGGGCGGCTCCTGGCCGTCGACCAGGGTCCCGACGACCGGGGTAGCCGTCCGGTGGGCAACGCCCCGGACCTGCTGTTCGAGGTGCGAACCGGTTCCTGGTACGGCTGGCCTGACTTCATCGGCGGTGACCCGGTGACCGACCTGGCGTACCGGCCGACAAGGGGAGCCCCACCCCGGTTCGTGCTGGCCAACCACGACGAGCTGCCACCACCGGAGCGCGCCCTGGTGCGCTTTCCGCCCCACACCGCCGCGGTGAAGCTCGATGTGGCCCCCGAGGCGACGCCTTGGCCTGGTCATCTGGTGGTTGCGTTGTTCGGCGACGAAGCTCCCATGACGGCGCCGACCGGTCCTCGGGTGGGGCGCAGCGTGGTGCGCGTCGACCCGTCGGACGGGGGCATCCACCCCCTACTGCGCGACCCGCTGCGGCGCCCGATCGACGTCTGCTTCGACCGTGCCGGCGCCCTCTACGTCCTCGACTTCGGAGAGTTCGAGATGTCCGAGCACGGCGTGGAGGCGCAAGGCGGCACGGGCGCGCTGTTGCGGGCGGAGCTGGGGTAGGGCGAGTCCATGGCGGACGGTCGAGGGTCGACGTCGGGTGGCGAATCGGTCGGCGAGCTGTTCTCCAAGCTCGGCCACCAGGTTGGCGAGCTCGTCGGCAAGGAGATGCAGCTGGCGCGGTCCGAGCTGCGCGATGAGCTGGCCAAAGGGGTCAAGGCCACGGCATCGCTGAGCGGGGCCGCGGTCGTCGGGCTGGTCGCCCTGGTGTTCCTGTCCTCGGCTGCGGCGTGGGGCCTGGCCGAGGTGATGTCCCCAGGCTGGGCGTTCCTGATCGTCGGGACGGTGCAGGTGGCGGTGGCCGGGCTGCTGTTCCTCACCGGTCGCAAGCAAGCCGCCGAGGTCGATCCGGTCCCGCATGACACCCTGCAGACCCTCAAGGAGGACGCCCAGTGGGCAAGGAGCCAGAAGAGCTGAAGCACGAGATCGCCGACGTTCGCTCCGACATCAGCGAGACCGTCGAGCAGCTCTCCACCAGCCTCAGCCCTCGTCACCAGGCGTCGGCGAAAGCGCAACAGGCCAAGGACCGGCTGCAGCGCCTCCGCCATGCCCCCATGATCGACTCGATGCTCGGGACCATGTACGCGCCGCTGTTCCCGCTGGTCGACAAGGTCCACCTCAACCGGTCCAAGCGCCGAACCCACGACCCCAGTCACGTGCTCGTCCCCGAGGGCTACACCGCCGAGGTGGTGGCCAGCGGCTTCAATGCGCCGGTCCACTGCTGTTTTGACGACGACGGCTTCGCCTACGTCACGGAGTGCGGTCACAAGATCGACGCCAAGCCGCGGGTGATGAAGGTCGACACCACCACGGGCGCCAGCGAGACGTTCTTCGAGCTGCCCTTCGAACGGTGGCGCAAGACCGGGGCGGTCACCGGCGCCTGCTGGAACGACGGCTCGCTCTACCTCATGAACACCGACACCCTTTCCCGCATCGGGCCGGACGGACAGCTCGAGGAGATCGTCACCAACCTCCCCGGCCGAGGCGACCACCAGAGCAACTACCCCGTGGTGGGGCCGGACGGCAAGATCTACTTCGGGCAGGGAACGGCCACCAACACCGCGGTGGTGGGGGCCGACAACTTCGCCTACGAGTGGCTGCGCTACTTCCACGACTTCCACGACCGCCCGGGCGCCGACGTGGTGCTGACCGGCCAGAACTACCGGTCACCGAACGTCCTCGGCAAGATCACCGAGACGGTTCGCACGGGCGCCTACGTCCCGTTCGGGACCGAGACCACGGCGGGCCAAGTCATCAAGGGCTACGTGAAGTGCAACGGGTCAGTGCTGCGGTGCGACTCCGACGGGAGCGGCCTCGAGTTGGTCGCCTGGGGGCTCCGCAACCCCTACGGCATCGCCTTCGCCCCCGACGGCCGGCTCTTCGCCACCGAGCACGGCATCGACGAGCGCAACGCCCGCCACATCATCGGTGACCACGAGGACTTCTACGAGATCGTCGAGGGGGCGTGGTACGGGTGGCCCGACTTCGCCTCCGGGATCCGCCTCGACGACCCCTACTGGGGCGAGGGCGGCCGCGGACGCGAGCCCGTTCTCGCCGAGCACCCCGATCCCAACCCTCCGAAGCCGTTCACCACCTTCTCGCAACACAGCGGCCCCAACGGGGTCGACTTCTGTCGCGAGTCGGGCTTCGGGTTCCCCGGCGACGCCTTCGTCGCCCTCTTCGGCGATCTCACGCCGGTCACCGCCCGGCTCACCACCCCGTCTGGGTTCAAGGTCGTCCGTGTCGACATGCGGACCGGGGAGGTCGTCGACTTCGCGGTGAACAAGATCCAGGGACCGGCCTCCAAGCTCCCTCACCGCGGCCTCGAGCGACCCTCGCACTGCCAGTTCGGCCCCGACGGTGCGCTCTATGTCGTCGACTTCGGACAGATCTCCATCGCTCCGGAGAAGGGCGGTATCCGGGTCCAGCAGGGCACGGGGACACTGTGGCGGATCCGGCGCACCGAGGGCTCGCCGGGGCAGCGTCCAGCCGAACCGGTCGTCGTCCCCTCCTACGCCGTCAAGGCGATCGCCGGCCTGCTCGCAGCGCTCCTCTCGTTGCGGATCCTTCGCCGCCGTCGCAAGAGAAAAGCCGCGACATGATCTAATCACTGCGGTAGCGAGGCTCGACGGCAGCGGCGATCACCGCCACCCGTTCGGGCGTGGCGATCGACATCTCCGTTGCCCGTTCCACCCGAGCGCCCTTCTCGACGCAGGGGTTGGGGCCACCAGGTTGTCGACCACCGCAGTGGCCATCATCCCTGACAGGAGCCGGTAGGCCTTGGCGATGGTGGAGGCAAACGTAGGCGTCTGGCCTCCAGTTCTGCTGGCGCCCCCGGCAGGACTCGAACCTGCGACCCGCTGCTTAGAAGGCAGCCGCTCTGTCCAGCTGAGCTACAGGGGCGTACCTGCAACCGTAATGCCGGCGAGGCCAGGGCCAACGAGAGGGTCAGGTCTTCAGGCGCAGTGCCCCGGGGAGCAGGCGGAACGTCGCCGGAGTGGTGCCGAGGAGCTCCCCGTCGGCTTCGAGGCGGGCCGCAGGATCGCTGTGGATCTCCAGGTTCGCCGTCCGCCACTCGATCACCCTGGGGTGCGGGAGGTGGGTGCCGCGGAAGACCCGGGGCATGGCCATGGCGTAATCAAGCTTCGACCCGAACTGAACCTGGACGTCGAAGTCGCCATCAGCGGGATCGGCCGTGGGAGCGATTCGCATGCCACCTCCGAAGTACTGGCCGATGGCCACGACCAGGTTGGTGAGAGGGCCCTCGTAGCGCTCGAGTGCCGCCTCCACACCTGCGTCGACCTGACGGTGAGCTGCCAGCGTGAGAGCGAAGGCGACCACGTAGCGTCCGGCGCCGAGCGAGCGGGGCAGGCCGGCTGCCCGGTGGGCGACGTCGGCGCCGATGCCGACCTCGGCCACGTTGACGAACAGCCGCCGGCAGGCCCCCTCGGAGCCCTGGCAACGCACCTCGCCGACATCGACCACCTGGGGCGGCGACGGCGACGCGAGGAGGGCGACGGCCTCGTCGATGGCATCGGGAAGGGCGAAGGTACGGGCGTAGTCGCATCCCGAGCCCCCGGGCACCACGCCGAGGACCGGCACCGGCCCGTCGTCGCCCTCGGCGAGCAGCCCGTTCACCACCTCGTGGACGGTCCCGTCCCCACCCACGGCCACCACCAGGGAGCGCCCCTCGGCCCGTGCCCTCCGGGCCAGTTCGGTGGCGTGGCCGGGGGCGTCGGTGAGCTGGCCCGTGGAAGCCAGGCCGGCTCGATCCAGTCGGGCGAGCAGCTCGTCCCAGCGCTGCCGCACCCCTCCCCTTCCCGCCCGCGGGTTGCCGATCACGAGGGTGCCGTCCACAGGATCAGTCGGCGCCGCGCCGTCAGCGGGTGAAGACCAGGAACTGCACCACCGCGGCGACGAGGATCATGAGGAGCAGGACAGCGAGCGCCAGGGTGGTCGCCGGCCTCACGACGGACTCCTGCTCGGCCGTAACGCCACCGGCGACGTGGTGGCCGCCGGCCCGGAGGCGTCGCCGTCGGCGACCGCCAGCGTGACGCTGTCACCGGCCCCCAAGCCCAGTTCACCGGCCGCCGACTGGCGGTTGGCAGCGATCGACACCAACCCGTAGGCGTCGACGACCAGCCCGACTGCGCCCGCAGCGATGGCGCTGTAGCTCTCGGCGCGTCTCGCCGACCGCTGCTCACCGTGGAACGACAGCATCACCGGATCATCGAGGATCACCAGCTCGTCGGGATCGACGTTGAGCTGCACGTTGCCGTACCGGTCGACCCACAGCACCTCCGCCACCACCTGTCCGCCCTCTCGTCGGGTGAGCGGCAAGACACCCGGGAGCAGGGTGTCGGGCTCGACCGGCTCACCGAGCTCGGCGAGGTCGACCCCGTTGCACAGGTGGGCCACGGCCGGGGCGAAGATGTCGCGACCGGCGAAGGTGGACCCCGGAGCCGGCAGGTGGAACCGCTCGTCGGTGAGGGCGACGGCCCGGTTGGCGCCACCGGCGAGAGCCACCGCCGAAGCCAGCACGCCGTTGTCGGGTCCGACGAAGACACTCGCCACCTCGGCGACCTCGACCGCCACGGCCCGTCGCTCGGAGCCCACGCCGGGGTCGACCACGGCCAGCACCACGCCCGGCGCCAGGTACTGCACCGCTCGGGCCAGGGCCAGGCTGGCGCCGCGCACGTCATAGGCCGAGATGCCGTGGGTCAGGTCGACCACCACGACGTGAGGAGCGATGCTGCGGATCACCGACTTCACCACGCCGACGAACTCGTCGGCGCTGCCGAAGTCGGAGAGGAACGAGACGGTCTCGAAGCGCTCGGGCATCCGGCCGGCGACGCTACCGGCTGCTCACCCGGCTTCGGTGAAGCCCCGGGCGAGGTAGCGATCGACGTCGTCCTCCGGGAGCCGGTACGACCTGCCGACCCGCAGGGCGGGAAGCTCGCCGGCCTTGATGAGCCGGTAGACGGTCATGGTGGACACGCGCAGGATCGCAGCCACCTCGGCGACGGTCAGGTACCGGGCGCGATCCGCTGACTGGGCCATGGACATCACCCCTTCTCCGCTCGGCGGTCACTGTAGGCCAGTGGGGACGGTGGGGGAAGGGGGGGTGGTGGGGCTGGCGCCCAGCTCGCGGGAGCGGGCGGTGGCGGCCACCACGGCGTCGATCACCGCACCACGGGTTCCGGCCGACTCCAGCGCCCTCAGTCCGGCGGCGGTGGTGCCCGCCGGCGAGGTGACCGCCGCCCGGAGTGCCTGGGGGGACTCCCCCGTCTCGGTCAGCAACCGAGCGGCTCCCAAAAGGGTCTGGAGGGCGAGACGTCGGCTGGTGTCGTGGGGCAGGCCCACATGGACGCCGGCGTCGATGAGCGACTCGGCGAGGAGAAAGACGTACGCCGGACCCGAGCCGGACAGGCCGGTCACCGCGTCGAGGAGCGACTCGGGCACTCTGACCACCTCGCCCACCGCCGTGAGGATCTCCTCGGCCCAGGCGAGGTCGTCCTCGTCGGCCCGTACACCGGGCGAGATCGCCGCCGCTCCGGCTCCCACCAGGGCGGCGGTGTTGGGCATGGCCCGGACCACCGCCACCTCGCCGAGGGCCGCCTCGAGGGTCCCGAGCGTGACCCCGGCGGCGATGGACAGGACCCGGCGCGGCCCCGAAGCCGCCACCTCGGCACAGGCGGCGGCCACGTCGCCAGGCTTGACCGCCAGCACCACCCCGTCGGCCGGAACCACCTCGCCCACCACCGCCAGGCCGGGAAATCGCCCAGAGAGCTGCTCTCGACGGGCGGGCACCTTCTCGACCACGCACAGCTCGTCGGAAGAGCCCCACCCCGACGACAGGAGACCGCCGATCAACGCCTCGCCCATGCGTCCGCCGCCCACCACCGCCAGCCTGATGCCCACCCGGCCGACGCTACCCGTCGGTCCGTCGTCACCCAGAGGGGATCAACCCGGATGGGCGCCGGCGAAGAGAAAACTGTCCAGGCCTTCTCTGGCGAGGTGCGAGGGCGGCCCCCGCCAGCGCTGGACGCTCACCCACAGCACCTCAACGGCGGCTCAGGGCAGGCAGCTCGTGGGGTTGCGCGGCGTGCCGCCGTAGCGCGTCTCGAAGTGGAGATGGGGCCCCGTGGAGCGCCCGGTGTTTCCGACGTAGCCGATGGTCTCGCCCTGGCGCACCTGCTTCCCGTTGCTGGCGGCGATACGGCTCTGGTGGCCGTACAGGGTGGTGAGGCCGCCGCCATGGGAGACGATGACCACGTTGCCGTAGCCGCTCTGCACCCCGGAGAAGATCACGGTCCCGTCCTTGGTCGCCCAGATCGGCGTGCCGGTGGGGGCACCGATGTCGACGCCGGCGTGCAGGCGCCCCCATCGGCTCCCGAAGCCCGAGGTCACCCGCCCCGACGTCGGCCAGATGCAGCCGCCGGCGCCGGGCGTGAGGTTGGCGTTGACGCTGCGGCCCGAGGAGCGCTGCGCCGCCTCCGCCTGCTGGATGATGCGGTTCAGCTCGGCCTCGCTGCGCGCCTGTTCCTCGATCTCTGAGGACACCTCCCTCTGGCGGGTCTGGACGTCGGCCGCCAACCGGGCCTGCTCGGCCAGGGTGTCCTGCAGGTCCTGGAGACGTGCTTCGGTCTGGGCCCGGCGCTCGTCGGCTTTGGCCTTGGCGGCCTTGGCTTCGGCCCGGCGCACCTCGAAGTCCTGGCGAGCGGCGTTGAGCTCGTCGATCACATCTTCGTCGTTGGCGGTGACCTGGTCGAGCAGCGCCTGCTTCCGCGCTGCTTCTGCGATGTCGCTCGACTGCACCACCTCTTCGAGGGCGTCGCCGGAGGGACGGATGAACGTCGCCACCGCCCGCTGCACGACGGCGTCGGTGAGGCCGTCGATGCGGGTGCTCGTCTCCGCCATGGCTTCCTCCGCCACGGCCATCTCCCCCTCGGCGGCAGCCACCGCCTGGCGGGCCCCGTCGACCTCGACCTTCTGGGCATCGACCTGCTCGTCCAGCGCAGCCACCGCCGCCAGCAGTTCGTCCTCCGATGCCGCCAGGCCGTCGAGCTCCTTCGCCAGCTGAGCCTTGCGGTCACGTGCCTGCTCGCGGGCTGCCCGAGGGTCCCGGGCGGCATCGGCCGGGCCGGCGTGGACGCCCAGCAACGACATCACCACGAGCACCAGGATGATCCGGGTCCTGATCATCAGTCGGTTCGCGTCGCTCTCTCTCTGCTGACCGGCCAAGCCGGCGTCGGTCCCGACCTACCAGCGCCGGTGGCGGCGAGAACCGCCCCGCACCCCGTGGCTTCCGACCGGCGACCGTAACAGGACCGCAACCTGCGCCGCCATTATCGCCGACGTCAAGCCGCCGTGTCGGAACCCACGTCCGGGACCACCACAGGGCCATCGGCCCGGGCGCTCGGCTGGCCGCTGGCCACCTGGAGAGCCAGCAGCGCTGCCGCCACCCCCGCCCCCACGAGGAACGTGGTGGGAGCACCGACGGCACCGACGGCGACGCCGGCGACCAGCGGACCGGCGGTCTGTCCGGCACGCACGCCACCCACCCAGACCGCCACCACCGACCCCCGGCTCGACGACGGGGCCGCGCTGGCCACGATCGCCTGCAGGGAAGGAATGGCCACGCCCTCCCCCAGGCCGTAGAGCAGCGCCCCGGCGACGACCACAGGAAGCACCGGCGCCCCGGCGATCACGGAGAAGGCGCATGCCAACACCGCCGACCCGGTGAGCACCAGCCGACGGGCTCCGAAGCGGGCGGTGAGCCGTCCGAGGCCGAGCGACCCGACGGTCGCCGTGACGGCGGGAAGCCCGAGCACCAAGCCTCGACTGGTGGCCCCGAGGCCGAACTCGTCGGCGAGGTGGAGGGGCAGTGCGGTCAGGATCAGGCCGAAGATCAACACGAACAGCGTCATGCCGCTGGCCATGGCGGCGAGAACCCGGGCCGAGTGGAGATAGGCGAACGCCTCGCGCACCTGCTCACCGACCCGCACGTCACGCCGGGGGGAGCGTCGAAGCGCCACGGCGGCGCCGGCTGCAGCCACCAGGCCGAGCCAGTACGGAGCGAACGTGGCCCGCCAGCCGGCGAGGTCGGTCAGTGCCCCACCCAGGGGTGGGAGCAGCGCCAGCGAGATCGTCAGCACCGCCGCGTTCTGGCCGATCACCCGGGCCCGGTCGGCACCGTCCCAGTGGTCGGCGAGGATGACCACGGCGAGGTTGATCAGCCCGGCGGAGCCGACGCCCTGGGCCAGCCGACACGCCAGCAGCAGCGAGAACGAGGGGGCGAAGCCGGCCAGGCCGCCGAAGAGCCCGAAGACCACCAGGCACGGCACCACGACCTCCCGGCGCCCGTAGCGGTCGGCGAGCAGCCCGATGGCGGGGGCCACCACCACACCAGGGAGGGTGGCGGCGGCGACGAGAAGGCCGGCACTTCCCGCGGTGACCTGGAGGTCGACGAGGATGTCGGGGATCGCCGGGGCGATCAGGGTGTTGGCCATGATGCCGACGACGGTGAACGAGAAGATCACCGCACGCGGCGGCCGAGCCCGAGTCCTCACCGAGGAGTGGAGCCCGAGGAACCTGGCGACGGTGCTCGTACTTCCCCGAACGAGACCGGCCGCTGCGCCCCTCGGGCTCCGCCGGACACGCTAACCCGACCGCATACTGAAGTCAATGAAATACCGTGAAATGTATTGGTATGGCTCAGCAGCGCACCAGATGCCGCGCCGAGAGATCGGTGTAGAGCCTCCGGAGGCGGGCGGCAGCGGTCGACCAGGTGTAGCCGCTGGCCCGGAGGGCAGCCTGGCGGCCGAGGCGCTCGGCGAGGCCCGGATCGCCGAGGATCTCCGCCACCCGGGCGGCGTAGGCCTGAGGGCGACGGTCGTCGACCAGGAAGCCGGTGACGCCGTGCGACACGACGGTGCGGAGCCCGCCCACGTCGGCGGCCACCACCGGGCGGCCACAGGCGGCCGCCTCCAACGCCACCAGGCCGAAGGACTCGGAGCGACTTGGCACCAAGACGACGTCGGCGGCGCGGTACCAGGTGGGCAGGAGGTGGTGGGGCTGGGGGTCGACGAAGCGCACCCTGGCGATGAGCCCGAGGTCGGCCACCAGCTCCTGCACGCGCGCCAGCTCGGCGGGCCCATCGACACCACTCGGGCCGCCGACGACCACCAACTCCGCGTCGGGATGGTCGAGCTCGGCGAGGGCGGCCACGGCGACATCGAGGCCTTTGAGGGGCTGGATGCGTCCGACGAACAGCAGCACCGGGTGCTGGTCGGCCGAGCGGCCTCCCATCGCCGAGATGCGGCCGGGCGTGCCCCAGCCCAGCGCCACGCGAGCTCCGTCGCGGTGGCCCGGGGCGAAGAAGGCGTGGTCGACCCCGGGAGGGACCACCTCGATCCGTGCGGCGTCGGCGTCGTAGTGACGGCGGAGCTGTTCGGCCTCCTCGACCCCGTTGGCCAGGATGGCGTCGCTGCAGGCGATCACCTCGGCTTCGGCCTGTGCCCGGGTCCGGCCGTCGGCCTCCCCGTCGTCGGCTTCGGACTTCACCCGGGCCAGGGTGTGGAACGTCGAGACCAACGGCAGGCCCAGGCGATGCTTGGCGGCGTGGCCGGCCACGCCCGACAGCCAGTAGTTGGCGTGGATGGCATCGACGTCGCCGCTGCGAGCGATGTGGTCGACGACCCCGTCGGTGAAGGCGGGGACGAGGCCGGGGAGCTCCTCCTTGGGCACGTCTGCGGCAGGGCCCGCCTGCACGTGGATCACACGGAAGCCGGGCTCGACCACCACCTCGGGTACCAGCTCGCTCGACCAGGCCCGGGTGAACACGTCGCAGGCCACGCCAGCTTGGGCGAGCGCAGACACCAGCTCGCGCACGTAGACGTTCATGCCGCCGCTGTCGCCCACGCCCGGTTGGGCCAGCGGTGACGTGTGGAACGAGAGCACCGCCAGCCTGTGCATGTCGAGAGCCAACGTTATTGGCGGCGCACCCATTCCTGCCGCATCACGTGGCGATCGGCGGGAGACGGTCGATGAGGGGAAGGAAGACCCCCACCACGTCGGGGTCGAACTGGGTGCCGGCCATGCGCGTCAGCTCGGCCGCCGCCCGCTCGGTGGGCATGGCCGCTCGGTAGGGGCGGTCGGTGGTCATGGCGTCGAAGGCGTCGACGATGCTGAACGCCCTGGCCGGCAGCGGGATCTCCTCGGCCTTGAGGCCCTGCGGATACCCGGAGCCGTCGAACATCTCGTGGTGGCAGCGAACGATCTCGGCCGCCGTGGTCATGAACGGGATGTTCTCGAGCATCTGGTAGCCGATCACGGGGTGGGCCCGCATGACCCGCCACTCGGCGGCGGTGAGGGGTCCGGGCTTGGACAGGATGCGTTCGGGTACGCCCACCTTGCCGGCGTCGTGGAGCAAGAACCCGTACTCGGCATCGGGGTGGTCGCCGGCCACCCCCAGCTCCTCCATCAGGGCCACGCCGTAGGCACGGCAGCGCTCGAGGTGCAGCCCGGTGTAGGCGTCCTTCGCCTCGACCACGAAGGCGAAGCTGCGGATGGTCTCGAGGTAGGCGGTCTTGAGCGCTGCAAGCGCCTCCTCGAGCTGCTCGGCGCGGGCCTTCTGGCTCCGGTACAGGCCTCCGATCTCCCGGGCGAAGACCTGGAGCTGCGCTTCGAGGGCGTCCTGGTCGAGACCGGGCCCGCCGGCGTCGAGGGGGACCGGCTGCTGGCCGGCGTCAGATCGAGGGGTCATCGGCGGAGAGCCGCTCGATGGCGTCGAGCAGCTCGACGGCGGAGAACGGCTTGGCCAAGAAGGCGTCGGCGCCGGCGGCGGCGCTGGCGTCGCGGGTCGCCAGGTCCTCGCGGGCGGTCAGCATCAAGACCTTGGTGGTGCGGTGGTCGATCTGGCGGCACACCTCGATCCCGTCCATTCCCGGCATCATCACGTCGAGGACCAGCACGTTGGGCCGACCGCCCTGCTCGGCGTGCCAGTCGTCGGCGGCGAGCAGGTCGAGGGCGCTTCGACCGTCGACCGCTTCGGCCACGTCGAAGTCGTCAGCCTCCAGCACCGCTCGCACCACGGCCCGCACCCGATCGTCGTCGTCGACGACCAGCACGGCACGGCGCGCGGCCCGTGGCGAAGCGTCGTTCACTGCAGGAGGTTCTCCACGGTGGCCTCGCCGGTGCGATAGCGCCGCACGACTTCGGCCTGGAGCAGGTCGATGCGGTCGTGAAGCTCGCGGCGCAGCGCTGAGCATCGGACCTCGAAGTCGGCCAGGGCCCCGAGGAGCTCGTCGAGCTCGGCGTCGGGGACGTCGTGGAGCGACGCGAGCACCGTGGGGCCGGCGATGGCGTCGAGCTCGGCGGTATCGGTCCCGGCGGGGTCGGGAGCAAGAAGCTGGGAGAGCCGCCCGGCACCGGGCGAGCGGGTGTGCGGGGCGAGGATGGCGCTCAGCTGAGCGACGATCTGCTCGTGGTCCAGGGGATCGCCACCTTCGGTGCGCCGGCGACGCTCGGCGGCCACGATGTCGAGGCGGCCCTGGGCGACCCGCCGCTGGTACGACAGCGTGACCTCCACGGCCTGCGCCTGGCTCCGTCGCTCCCGCAGCTCACGCATCGACAGGGCCGAGGGATCAGCCACCCAGTCGGGGGCCAGGACGTCGTCGAGGCCATCCAGGTCCACCGGCGGAGCCTACCGGACACCACGGCGGCGCCCGCCGACGCGACCGCGTCGATCCGCCGGCCAGTACCGCCACACCACCCGACCGACCACCAACTCGGACGCCACCATCCCGAAGCGACGACTGTCGGTGCTCGCCTCGGTGTTGTCGCCGGCGAGCACGACGCTGCGGTCACCGGCGACCTCGACCACCCGCTTGATCAACAGGCGGGACGGCCGGCGTGGGTCACCGGCGGCCACCACGTCGCCGGGCCCCGCCCGCAGCCCGCGCAGCGCCACCACCCGGTCACCCGCCCGTAGCTGAGGGGACATGCTGTGGCCCTGCACCTCCACGCGCACCACCCGGCGGGCGGCGGCGACACCGGCGAGGAGGGTGGCGGCCCCGATGATGCGGCGCAAGCGCCTTGGTAAGGTCCACATCGAGTCATCTCGTGGGGCCGTCGGTGATCGTCGGCGGCCACGCCTCGCCGACCACCAAGGAGCCCACATGATCTCCCGCCTCCTCGTCGCCCTCGACCGGGTCAGCCCGCCCGTGCGCGCCTCGGCCCACTGCGACCTCCCCTGTGGTGTCTACGACCCGGCCCAGGCCCGCATCGAGGCCGACTCGGTCAAGGCTCTGCAGCAGAAGTTCCAGGACTCCGATGACCCGATCTTCCGGCAGCGGGCCGTGCAGATCAAAGAGCAGCGGGCCGACCTGGTCAAGCACCACCTCTGGGTGCTGTGGACCGACTACTTCAAGCCCAACCACCTCGAAGCGTACCCCGACCTCCACGACAAGTTCTGGACCGCCACCAAGCTCGCCGGCGACGCCAAGCGCTCGGTCGACCCCGCCCAGGGTCAGCAACTGCTCGACGCCATCGCCGAGATCGATCGCATCTTCTGGGAGACCAAGAAGTAGGCGCCGTCAGCCCCGGCGCCGGCGACTACAGGATCAGCGCGACCGCATAGGGCACCAGGGGACCCAGCACCAACAGCGAGTCCAGGCGCCGGAGGTGGCGAGCGGGGCGGCGCCCGCTACCGACCAACAACGAGCCCACCGGTGGGCCGAGGGGAGCCAACACCGCGGTGAGGGCACCCACGGCGTAGGCGGCCCCGGCGTCGAGAGGCGCGAGCGGCACCACCGAGAAGGCGAAGGTCGCCACCCCCACGGCCGCCACCCCCGCTGCGGGCCCCTCCCACACGGTCGACGAGCCGCTGCCGATCAGGAAATCGCCGGCGTCGTAGGCACACACCAGGACCAGGACGACCACCGCCACCTGGGCCCCGAAGCCGTGGGCCAACACGGGGCCGGCTCCTGCCAGCCCGAGGCCGACAGACGTCAGTACGGCCAGCGAGGCGTCAGCGACTGCCCGGGCGTTCGCCAGCTGGGCGTCAGCGGTGCACAGCCGCTGGACGAGTACCACCACCACGACCGCCGGAAGCGCAGCGGCAAGGGTGTCGGTACCGGCGGCAGCGGCGAGCGGGAGGGCGCCGGCGGCGATCATGGCGGGAAGGCGTCGTGGATCGGAGAGCAACCCGCCCACCCGTCCGCCGGTGGCGGCGGCGACGTCGGCGTGGCGCAGGCGCACCACCTGGTCGGCGGCCAACCCGGCGGCGACTGCCATCACCCCGGCCAGCAGGGTTCGGGAAACCCCGGCGGCGGCGACGGTGACCACGAACCACACCAGGCCCCACCGGACGCGCGGCCCGTCGATGTCGTGGACCACGGCGAAGCGGGTCCGGGGGTCGAGGGCACTCGACAACGACCCTGCGGGCGCCGCTTCAGCCACCCGACACCGGCGGCAGCACCGCCACCTCGTCGTCGTCGTCGACCGTGTCGGCGGCCCCGGCTGGCTCGCCGTTGCGCCAGACGCGGCAGCCGTCGAGCACCGAGGAGAAGGCCTCCCCGTAGCGACGACGGGCCTGGTCGAGCACGGCACCCACGGTGTCGCCCTCGATCGAGTCGAGTCCCGTGCCCGCAGCTTCGCGAGCCGAGGCGAACAGCCTGAGGACGGCCATCTCAGCAGCCTCGGTCCCTACCGCGGGATCGGTCGGTGTGATCGGTGTACAAGTGGCGATCTCCCAGGAGGTGACGAGCTCCGGTCGACTGGGCGCCTTCCATTGGCGCCGGCAGCCGGCCACAACGGCGGCGTCGAGAGGTGGGCGGCCTCTGGGGTGCAGCGAGAGGGTAGCGCTCCCCGGAGGGCGGCGTCCTCGTCGATAGCGTGCCTGGGTGACCTGCATCGTGCTCGTCCGACATGGGCAGTCGGAGTGGAATGCCATCGGCCGATGGCAGGGCTGGGCCGATCCCCCGCTGTCGAGCCTGGGTCGGGACCAGGCTCGCCTGGCGGTGGCGCAGATCGGATCGGTCGACGTGGTCGTGTCGTCGGATCTCCGAAGGGCGGTCGACACCGCCGCCATCCTCGCTGCCGGCCTCGGGCTGGCTCCTCCGGCGGTGATGCCGTCGTTACGCGAGCGCGACGTGGGTGCATGGACGGGGCTCACCCGGGCCGAGATCGAGCGACGATGGCCTGGCGCGCTGTCGGGTCCGATGCCCGAACCGCCCGGCGGTGAGACCGCGGCCGCGCTGGTCGAGCGGGCGCTGGCGGCGGTCGGCGGGCTGGCGGAGAGCCATCCCGGTCGCAGGGTGCTCGCCGTGAGCCACGGCGGCCTCATCCGGGCCCTGGAGCGTCACCTGGGCGTCGAGCCCGACCCCCTTCCCAACCTCGGCGGCGTCGACCTCAGCATCGACGGCGGCCACATGACCATGGGCCCCCGTCAACTCCTCATCGATCCCCATGAGGCCCTGGTCACCGTGCCCCGCTCGCTCTAGGAGCTCGCAGGTCGACCTCGTCGCCACCTCACCTCGACCTCGCCCAGCTCGGTGACCGGAGGGGCGTCGATGCGGTACTCGTCGAGGATGCCCCGCCAGGGCCCGGTGGCTCGGAGCCGGCCGAGCAGCGCAGCCATGCCCCACACCACCCGGTCGAGGATCACGAACGATGGCGGCATGTCGAGGCGCTTGATCACCTCGGCGCACGGCCCCGAGAACTCGAGGGCCTGCCCGAGGGCCTGGCCCGTCCACTCCGAAGTGAAGGTGAACTCGTCCTCCAGGTAGGGGGCGTAAGGGTTGCTCACGTACTGCCAGACCAGTTCCGGATCGAGATCGTGGTCGCTCGGCAAGAAGCCGGCGTGCACCAGGCTGCGCACCGTTCCCACGACGTCGTGGGCGAGCAACGGGTCCAGGATGGGGCTCAGCCGCTCGAGCTCGCCGGGCATCCAGCGCTTCACCAGACCGAAGTCGAGGAAGGTGATGGAGCCGTCCGCGTGGAAGCGGTAGTTGCCGGGGTGGGGGTCGCCGTTGAACACGCGGTGGCGGTGCACTGAGCCCTGGGCGAAGCGGAACAGCACCTCGCCTGCCCGTTGACGGGCGTCGTGGTCGGCCGCGGCGAGGAAGTCCTCCCAGCGTTGACCGTCGACCCAGTCGCTGGTGAGCACCCGGGCGGTCGAGCGCTCGGGCACCACGTCGGGAACCCGGATGAAGGGGTGGCCCCGGTAGCGGTCGGCGAACTCCGTCTGGTTGCGGGCCTCGATGCAGTAGTCCAGCTCGTCGCCCATACGGTCTCGCAGCTCGTCCACCAGGGCCTTGGGGTCGAGGCCCTTCAGGGCCAGCGCCGAGAACAAGCCGTACAGCAGCTCGGCGTTGTCGAGGTCGCTCCTGATCGCCCGGTCGACTCCCGGGTACTGGACCTTCACCGCCACGAGACGACCGTCGGGGAGGACCGCCCGGTGCACCTGGCCGATCGACGCCGCCGCAACCGGGACCGGGTCCCAGTCGAGGAACAGCCGTGACATGGGCCGGCCGAGCTCGGAGGTGACCACCGACTCGGCCAGGCTCGGCGCCATGGGCTTGGCGTCGGCCTGGAGCGACGCCAGGGCGGCTCTGGCGTCGGCAGGCAGGCCCTCGGCGATGAACGACACCAGCTGGCCGGCTTTCATGATGGCGCCCTTCATGTTGCCGAGCTCCCGGGCGACGTCCTCGGCGGTGCGGATGGCGAACCGCTGCTCGAGCCTGGCGCGTTCCTCCTCGTCGGCTCCCCGGCCACGAACCTTCACCATCGCCCATGACAGCCCCCGCCGACCGGTGAGGCGCCACACCCGGGCGCTACGACGCAGGTGGGTGCGACGGTCGGGATCGGACAACACGGCGCCGACGCCGAGCGCCGCCATGGCCGCTCCCGCGACGAGAGGAATGGCCGCGGGCCTGTGCAGGGCTCGCCTCAGCTGTGGTCGGGGCACCGGCTGGTGGTGGGCGCTGCCTCGAGCACCGTCTCGTCGATCCGGACCGAGCAGACCTCACAGGTGGCGTAGGTCCCGTCGTCGAGGCGGACGAGCGACGCCTCCACCTCCTCGAGTGCTCGCTCGACCAGGTCGAGCTGCGCACCCCAGTCCAGCGACTCGCCGGTCTCGCCGATGCGCGCTGGTAGGTCGTTGGGGGGGACCTCCACGGTGTCCACCCTACGGCCACCGGCTTTCCCCGGGTCGGCACCAGCGGTGACCTCCGCAGACTGCGAGAATCGCCCCGTGCGGGTCACGGCGAAGGTCGACTACGCGGTGCGGGCCATGGTGGAGCTGGCGGCTACCGACCAGGGCCAGCCGAGGAAGGCCGAGAGCATCAGCCGGGCTCAGGACATCCCCGTGCGATTCCTGCTCAACATCCTCGGCGAGTTGAAGTTGGCCAAGCTGGTGGAGAGCCGGCGAGGCGCCGACGGCGGCTACTGGCTGGCCCGGCCGCCGTCGGAGATCTCCGTCGCCGACGTCATCAGGGCGGTGGAGGGACCCCTCGCCGATGTGCACGGCGTGCCGCCCGAGCTGCTCGTCCTCCGGCCCCCGGTCCAACCCCTGCGCGACGTCTGGCTGGCCGCCAGGGGGGCGCTACGCCGGATCCTCGAGCAGGTCTCCCTGGCCGACATCGCCGACGGCACGCTGCCTCCACAGGTCGACAACGAGCTCGACCAGCCGGGGGCGTGGGAACGCCGCTGAGACTGGGCTTGGCGCTTTGTCTACCAAATTGGTAGCTTCTGTGGAGAATGGATGGCGAGACGGTGGCCGAGGGGCGGGTGGCCGTCACCCACATCCCTGGGCGGGAGCTGCCGCCCGAAGACATCGTGGTGGTGGCCCCACCGTCGCCGCCGCTCCCCCTGCGCCTGGTGTACCTCGTTGCGGGCATCGGCTTGTTCGTCACCGCCCTTGGTCTCATGAAGGCGGGCGCCACCGCGTTGATCCCCACGCTCGAGGGCTCGGTGTTCACCGACAACGCCTGGAGCACCCTGGGTGTCGGTTGGCTCGGCGCCTGCGTGGTGCTCTCCGGATCTCCGGTAGCCGCCTCGGCGCTCGCCCTTCTCGATGGTGGGGCCATCGACCGCACCCAGTCCTTCACCATGCTCACCGGGTCGCGCCTCGGCGCCGCCTTCGTGGTCCTGGTCGTCGGTGTGGTCTACGCCGTGCGCCGTACCGGCACCAGCGGCCGCAGGGCCCCCATCTCCATCGGCATCCTGGCCCTGCTCATGACTGCCGGGGTCTACGTCCCCGGTGCGGTGGTGGGATACGTCGCCCTCGACGGTGGCCTGCTCGACGGCTTCGACATCGGCACCTCCCCGGGGCTCACGTCGCTCACCGACAAGCTCTTCGGCTGGGCGGTCGACCTGCTTGCCGGCTTGCTCCCCGGATGGCTCCTGTTCCCCGTCGGCGTCGGGGTGCTGCTCGCCGGGTTCGCCCTGTTCGACAAGGTGTTGCCGAGCATGGGCAGTTCCCGGCTCGAGGCGCGGGCCGACGCCTGGTACACCCGTCGCTGGCCCATGTTCCTCGTCGGCTTGGGCGTCACCGTCTTGACCCTGTCGGTGTCGGTGTCGCTCACCCTGTTGGTGCCGCTGGTGGCCAAGGGCTACCTCCGTCGAGCCAACACGCTCCCCTACATCGCCGGGGCCAACATCACCACGCTCGTGGACACCCTGGTGGCGGCCATCCTGCTCGGCAACCAGGACGGTGTTCGGGTGGTGCTGGCGGTCACGCTCGCGGTCACCGTGTGGACCCTCGGGCTGCTGACCTTCGCCTACCCGGCGTTGCGCCGGTTCTGCCTCGGCTTCGCCCGGGCAGCGCTTCGGTCCCCTCCCCGACTGGCCGCGTTCACCGTCGTGCTGCTGATGGTTCCCCTGACGCTCATCGCCGTGTGACCGGCGCCGCTTACCATGGCGGCAGGGCCGCCGTGCGGAGGCCAGGGCCGTTAGCTCAGCGGGTAGAGCAGGGGACTTTTAATCCCAAGGTGCTGGGTTCGAGACCCAGGCGGCCCACCGAAGTGGACGAATTGTGGAGCCGCATCGGCGCTGCACGATGCTGGGGCTCCACAATCGCACACCGCCACCTGCGGGCCGGCGGTCGGTACCCTCGCTCCGGGGTCAGGCCCGCCGACGTAGCCCAACGGCAGAGGCACGACGTTTAGGGCGTCGTCAGTGAGAGTTCGAATCTCTCCGTCGGCACGTTCACTTTGCGGCGTTGGTCACCAACCTCGACCACGACGTCCCCGACCAGCTGGCGCCGAGGCGGCCGCCGGGCTGACGGTGCTCGAAGGAGCTCCTCACGGACCAACAGGCCGACTCAGACGCAGCCGCAGCGAAACGCTCGGCCAGTTCCATGCCGCCTACATCACGGGCGAGCATGGCCAGGTCCTGGTGCGTGCACCAATCGACGCCGGCTGGCCAGGCTGGGGTCTATCCCCTGTGTCGCCAGCAGGTCGTGGAGAGACTGGACGGGATCGTGGCCCGTTTCGGACTCGGGTTCAGTCAGCTGACCGACTACCTGATCGCGGTCAGGTCCACGTACTCGACCGATGGTGGTGCGACGTGGGCACCCAACGTTGGGATCAACGATCAACCGATCGACTTCAGCCTCGGCGCCAGCTCCACTGGCGACGTCCGCCAACCTCCGGGACCCGGAGAGCTATTTCGGTGGTGTCGTGCGGTCCTTGTCGACGAGGTAGCTGAGCTTGCGGGTGAGGAACGAGGCCATCTGGTCGCGCCTCACGGGCGCCGACGGGTCGTAGACCCGGAAGCTCTTGCCGGCGAGCAGGCCCTCGCCGGTCAGGGCATTGATCGTGCTCTCGTGGGGGTTGCCGCGGTCGTCGTCGAACGCGTCGGTCTCCGAGCGGATGCGGTCGCCGGAGGCCAACTCCAGGGCACGGTGGAGGAAGGCGGCCATCTGGTCGCGCCGCACGTCGAGCTCGGGCCCGAAGCAGTCGGCCGGCCTCCCGCCGACGCCGCCGTCCACCACGCCGGCGCCGGCGAGGCGACGGATGGCGTCGGCGTGGGGGTTGCTGTCCGCCAGCGCCAGGCCAGGGTCGGACGGGCAGGAGAAGTCGCGCTTGGCGGCGGGCAGGAGACGGGGGTCGACCCGGTCGATGACCCGCACCAGGAACGACGCCATCTGCCCCCTTCGCACTTGTAGCTCAGGGCCGTAGTTGTCGGCGGGTCGTCCGGCTGCGCCACCCGAGGTGATGCCGTACCACGCCAAGCAGTCGACGGCGGCGCGGTGGACGTTGCCCGGCTCCACGTCGGTAAACCCGCCGCTCGGGACCCGCTCCCGCGGGCAGGCGAGGGCGCTGTCGATCAACTTCGGGGTCGGGCCGGTCGCCGGCGCAGGCGCAGCTCCCGGGGTGGGGCCGGTCGGCCCGGTGGGCCCGACGGGTTCGGTTCCGGGGGCGGGGCCGGCCGGCGGCAGGCCGCCGCTCGGCGGGGTGGTGCTGGCGCCCGCCACCTGGACGTCGGCCGGCGTGCTGTTGATCACGTAGTTGTTCGCCGATCGCTCGAACAACAGGCCCGCCCGGTTGCCGAGGAACGTGTTGCCGTCGAAGACGTTGTCGTCGGCTTCCTCGGCGAACACGGCGTTGCTGCCGTTGTCGCGCACCTGGTTGCCGACGAACCGGTTGAGCTTGGGGTGACCGTTGCCCGACACCGGCACGTCGCTGCCCTTGTAGAGGTAGATCCCGTACGCGCGGTTGCCGGCAATCGTGTTGCCCTGGAACAGGTTGTTGGCGGCACCGACGCTCAGGCGCAGGCCCCGCAGGTTGCCGTTCATGGTGTTGTTGACGATGCGGTTGTTGAAGCTCTCGAAGGCCACGATGCCGGTGTCGCTGTTCCCGTTGGCGGTGTTGCCCTCGAGCAGCGAGTTGGTGACCCCGCGGTGGATCATGATCCCGTGGCCGGTGTTGCGCTCGGAGACGTTGTTGCGAATGATCAGGTTGTCGCAGCGCTGCGAGCAGATGATCCCGTGGTTGCCGTTGTCGAAGGTGCGGTTGCCCTCGATGAGCAGGTTGTCGGAGTCGTCGTGGGGGTCGAGGCCGTAGGCCACGTTGTTGTGGATGTCGTTGTTGACGAACCTCATGCCGTAGGCGCCGTAGGTGTAGATCCCGAAGTGGTTGTCGTGGATGCGGCTGTTGATCACGTCGCCGAACACGTCGACCCTGTCGAACACATTGGTGCCGAGCACCTTCCACGACAGCCCGTAGGACTCCGGGCCGTGGAAGCCGAGGAATCCGACCTCGGAGTCGATGATGTCCATGCGAGATTGCTGGGCCACCCCGCCGCCGTCGAGGAACGACCGTGCCTGGACGTAGGAGCGCTTCGCCACCCCGTCGGTGTCGGGCCCGTTGGCGGCCTCGTCCCAGGAGATGACCTTGGTGTTCCTCATCGAGATGGTGCCGGCGTGGGCCCGCACGAAGACGGTGTCGGTGGCCGCCGACCCCTTGTTGCTGCGAAGCCTCAGCTCGTCGACGTCGCCCCCGATCTCCGAGCCGTGGAGGTTCAGCGTGGCGCCCTGCTCGAGGATCAAGTTGGCGCCGAGGAGCCACACCTTCGCTCCAGGGTCGACCTGCGCCAGCGGGGCGGTGGTGAGGGCGTCGAGGTCGGACAGCGTGCACGTCACCGGGCCGGTGACGTAGAGGCTGTTCGAACTGCTGGCGAAGCGGACGGCGCCGGCGTCACAGCCAGCGGCGCGGGCCGGCGTGGCACCCACGCCCAGCACGCTTGCGCCCACCCCCAGGGCCGCCAGAAGGCCGAACCCGCGCCGAGAACGTCGCTTCATGGTGTCTGCCTCCAGATGGATCAGGTCCGGCCTCGCCCGGCGAACCCCGGAACTGTAGCTGGGGGCGCCCGGCGCCGGGGCAGGGCTGGCGCACTGCGGGCGCCGGTAGCCTGCGCCCATGGAGCCTTCGACCCTCAGCCCGTTCGTCCCGCTCGGCAAGGAGGCCTCCGGCTGGTCGCCCCAGGCCGAGGTCTTCAACCGCCTCCTGCAGGACCGCATCATCCTCCTCGGCAGCGAGATCGACGACGCCGTCGGCAACACCGTCATCGCCCAGCTCCTTTACCTGGAGGCGCAGGACGACACCAAGGACATCCGTCTCTACATCAACAGCCCCGGGGGCGTCGTGACCTCCGGCATGGCCATCTACGACACGATGGAGCTGATCCGCTGCGATGTGGCCACCTATTGCATGGGCCTGGCCGCCTCGATGGGCCAGTTCCTGCTGTGCGCGGGCACGCCGGGCAAGCGCTACAGCCTGCCGCACGCCCGGATCATGATGCACCAGCCTCATGGCGGGGTCCGGGGTCAGGCGGCCGACATCGCCATCCAGGCCGAGCAGATGGCCTACACCCGGCGCATGATGGCCGAGCGCATCGCCTTCCACACCGGCCAGAGCGTCGAGCAGATCGAAGCCGACTCCGATCGCGACCGCTGGTTCACCGCCGAAGAGGCCAAGGCGTACGGCCAGATCGACCACGTCATCGCCAAGCGGGGCCAGGCCGAGGGCTGACCTCCGACATCAGACCTTCGGGCGTGCTGCGGTAGCTTCGGTTCGATGTCGGGCACCGTCGCGCACAAGCTGATCGAATCACACCTCGTCGAGGGCACCGCTGCGGTCGGCAGGGAGATCGGCTTACGGATCGACCAGACACTGACCCAGGACGCCACCGGCACCATGGTGATGCTGGAGCTCGAGGCGATGGACCTGCCTCGCGTGCGTACCGAGGTCTCGGTGCAATACGTCGACCACAACCTGCTGCAGGCCGACTTCAAGAACGCCGACGACCACCTCTTCCTGCGCAGCGCGGCCCAGCGCTTCGGACTGTGGTACTCCAAGCCCGGGAACGGCGTCAGCCACCCCGTGCACCAGCAGCGCTTCGGCGTGCCCGGCAAGACCATGCTCGGCTCCGACAGCCACACGCCTGCGGCCGGCGCCATCGGCATGCTGGCCATCGGCGCCGGAGGGCTCGAGGTGGCCATGGCCATGGCCGGCCAGCCCTTCTACACGACCATGCCCCGCATCTGGGGCATCCGCCTCGTGGGCACCCTGCCGGAGTGGGTGAGCGCCAAGGACGTCATCCTCGAGCTACTGCGCCGCCACGGGGTGGGCGGGGGTCGGGGCCGGATCCTCGAGTACCACGGGCCCGGTCTCGACGGGCTGAGCGCCATGGACCGCCACGTCATCGCCAACATGGGCGCCGAGCTCGGTGCCACCTCGACGGTGTTCCCGAGCGACGGCGAGGTTCGGCGGTTCCTGGCATCAGAGGGCCGGGAGGCCGACTGGGTCGAGCTGGTGGCCGACCCCGACGCCAGCTACGACGTCGAGGAGGAGATCGACCTCTCCACCCTCGAACCGCTCATCGCCAAGCCGTCGAGCCCCGGCAACGTGGTGCCGGTACGGGAGGTGGCCGGGGCGCCGATCGGGCAGGTGGTGCTCGGCTCGTCGGCGAACCCGGGCCTGCGCGACCTCGCCGTGCCGGCCATGATGGTGCGGGGCCGCCAGACCTCCGACCGGGTCAGCTTCGACGTCAACCCGGCGTCGCGCCAGACGCTCGAGACCCTGGCCGGCGAGGGCTACCTGGTCGACCTCGTGGCCGCCGGCGCCCGCCTCCACCAGGCGGGGTGCATGGGCTGCATCGGCATGGGCCAGGCTCCGGCCACCAACGAGATCAGCCTGCGGACCATGCCCCGCAACTTTCCCGGTCGCTCCGGCACGAAGGAGGACAAGGTCTACCTGTGCAGCCCCGAGACGGCCACCGCCTCAGCCCTCACCGGGGTGATCACCGACCCCCGAGACCTCGACATGGCCTGTCCCACGTTCACGCCGCCGGCCAGGAGCTACGTGAACACCGCCATGCTCGTGCCCCCGCTGCCCGGCGACGAGAACCTCGACGTCGAGCTGGTCAAGGGACCGAACATCGCCTCGCTGCCGAGCTTCGAGCCGCTTCCCGACCACATCGGCGGCCCCGTGCTGCTCAAGATGGGCGACGACATCTCGACCGACGAGATCCTCCCCGCCGGAGCGCAGGTGCTCCCGTTCCGCAGCAACATCCCCGCCATCGCCCGCTTCGCCTTCTGGCAGATCGACGACGCCTACAGCGAGCGTGCGTCGGCGGTCAGGGACGCCGGCGGGCACCTGGTCGTGGCGGGCGACAACTACGGCCAGGGATCGAGTCGCGAGCACGCTGCCCTGGCGCCTCGCTACCTCGGCCTGCGTGCGGTGGTCGCCCGGTCCTTCGCCCGTATCCACCGGCAGAACCTGGTCAACTTCGGGGTCCTGCCGCTCACGTTCACCGACCCGGCCGACTACGACCTCATCGACGCCGGCGACGAGCTGCACATCGCCGAGGTGGCCGAACGGGTCGCAGCAGGCGAGCCCCTCACCGTCGAGAACCGGACCAAGGCCGTGACCTTCGACGTGGACCACGGACTCTCCACCCGCCAGGTCGAGGTCATGCTCGCCGGCAGCCTCATCACGCTGCACCGGGGCGCCACGGCGCCGGTGGCGTCGTAACCCGACGACCGCCGGTCAGGCGGCGCTGCGGTCGACGTACGCCCCTTCGGCCAGCTCCCGAAGCTCGCTCACCGCGTGCTTGAGGCCCTCGGGGTCGCGGTACAAGGCGCTGCCTGCCACCAGCACGTTGGCCCCGGCGGCGGCCGCCGCGGCCACGGTGGAGGGGCTGATCCCCCCGTCGACCTGGATGTCGATCTCGCGCCCGCTGGCCGCCGCCATGGCCGCCACCTCGGTGATCTTGGGCTCCATGGTGGCGATGTACGCCTGTCCGCCGAAGCCGGGGTTGACGGTCATGACCAGCACCATGTCGACCAGGTCGAGGACGTTGCGGACCGCCTCGGCCGGGGTGGAAGGGTTGAGGGCGACCGCCGCCCGGGCGCCCAGCTCCCCGACCCTCGAGAGGGTGCGATGGAGGTGCATCGTCGACTCGGCATGGACGAGGATCCACTCGCAGCCGGCCTCGACGTAGCGACCCAGGAGCTCGTCGGGGTCCTGGACCATGAGGTGGGCC
>JAHWJH010000030.1 GCA_019348555.1 Actinomycetota bacterium | reverse complement strand
TGCTCTTCCGATCTAGGATCAAACTCTCCGTCGAGATCTCGGGTCGGCCGGAGAACCGGCTGACCTGCGATCGTGGAGAGCCAGTGACTCCGCCGCCGTCCTGAGGGACGACGGGCTCATCACCGACTGGCACCAGAACAGACATTGGTTGTTGTCCGTTTTGATGCGAAAGTTCATGAACGCTTGCGCTACGTCGGCGGAGCCGTCGTGGCGCGAGCGCCCGCACTCGCTTTGAACCTTCCTCTGTTCCGTTTTCAAAGTGCGCTGCACGCTGTGCACACGGCTCCCCGGAGGGGCGTTGGTGCATTCCTTCTTCGCAGCTCGGCGTGGCTGACCTGAGAGGCCCGCCACGTTCCCTTGACCACGTCAGACGGGCCGGGACTTGGCGCCGAGGCGGACGGTTACCCTACCGGGAACCGCCTTGGATGTCAACTCTCCCGCCGGACCGCAACCCGGGAAACCGGGCTCCGAGCGGCGCAGGACCTACGATCGTAGCGGCCGGCGGTGGCGTTGCCTCAACCCTGCGCCACCCGGACCAGGTGGTGGGCGCGACGGCCGCGCCGGAGCAACAGCCAGCGGTCGTGGCGGAGGTCGCTGCTCGACACCATCGCGCCCTCCCCGGCCGCCCGCTGGGCGTTGACGTAGATGCCTCCTTGGGCGAGGCTCCGGCGGGCCTCGCTCAACGAGGTGGCCAGCCCGGTCTCGGCGACGAGGGTGGCGAGGTCGATGCCGGCGTGGAGCCGCTCCCGGCTGATCGTGGTGGTCGCCACCTCCCGCTCGAGGGTGGTGAACGCCTCCGGGGCGAGGTCGACCACGGCCGTCCCGAACAACACCGCCGACGCCGCTTCGGCGGCCTCAGCCTCGCTCGGCCCGTGGACCAGCCGGGTCAGCTCCAGCGCCAGGCGTCGCTGGGCCACCCGGCGCTGCGGGTCCCGGCGGAAGTCGGCCATCAGCTCGTGGATCTGCTCGAGGCTCAGCAGGGTGAGCTGGAGCAGGAGCCGCTCCACATCGGCATCGTCGACCTGCAGCCAGTGCTGGTAGAAGGCATAGGCGCTGGTGCGGCCGGGGTCGAGCCAGAGGTTGCCGCCGGTGCTCTTGCCCAGCTTGGTGCCGTCGGCGGCGGTGAGCAGCGGCCACGTGAGACCGTGCACGGCGTGGCCGGTGCGCCGACGGACGAGGTCGATGCCGGCGGTGATGTTGCCCCACTGGTCGGAGCCTCCGATCTGGAGGTCGCAGGCTTCGTGCTCGTGGAGCCACAGGTAGTCGTGGGCCTGCAGCAGCATGTAGCTGAACTCGGTGAAGGAGAGCCCGGCCTCGCCGGCCAGGCGGGAGCGGACCGACTCCTTGGACAACATCTGGTTGACCGTGACGAGCTTGCCCACGTCACGCAGGAAGTCGAGGAGGCGCACGCCGGCGGTCCACGAGGCGTTGTCGAGGAGCTCCGCCGGCTGCGCCGAGCCTTCGAAGTCGAGGAGGCGTCGGATCTGGGCCTCCATGCCGGCCAGGTTGGCCCGAAGGGTGGCGGCATCGAGCAGGTTGCGCTCGTCGGAGCGACCGCTGGGGTCGCCCACCATCCCGGTGGCGCCACCGGCCACCGCCAGGGGGCGGTGGCCGGCCAGCTGGAAGCGGCGCAGGGTCACGATCCCGAGCAGATGACCGGCGTGGAGGCTGTCGGCGGTGGGGTCGAAGCCGCAGTAGACGGTGACCGGCGCCTCGGCCAGCCGGAGGGCCAGCTGCCGGCGGTCGGTACTGTCCTGCACCAGCCCGCGCGCCTCGAGATCGGCCAGGACGTCGGCACGGGGAGGCGGCACGGGGCCATCGTCGCCCGCTGCCGCGCCCGGGTCCAACCGGTTGCCCTCAGCGGCGGGAGACGTTGGGGTCGCCCTCCACGTACCACCGCCACGCCTCGTCGACGGCGGCGCTGATGCCCACCCGGGTGGTGCACACCACTGCCGCCGGCGCCGGCACCCCCTCGTCCTCGATGGTGATGCCGCCGGCGCCCGTGACCAGGTCGGCGCCGTCGTGTACGCCGTCGATGGCGAGCGCCTGGCACAGGCGGGCGGGCCCCGAGCACAGGTCGCGCTGGCGTCGAGCCGCCCGACGGTGTGCCCACATCACGTCGAGCCCGGCCACGGGGCGCAGGGCCCGGATGAGCACGGCCACGCCGTCGCCCTCGGGGCCGCACACGGCGTTGGCGCACCAGTGCATCCCGTAGGTGAAGTACACGTAGAGGTGCCCGGGGGGACCGAACATGGTGGCGTTGCGCCGGGTGCGGCCACGGAAGGCGTGCGACGCCGGGTCAGCCGACCCGCAGTAGGCCTCGGTCTCGACGATCAGGCCTCGGCACGGCCCCGCCACCAGGACCTTGTGCAGCAGCTCCGGGGCCACCACGCGAGGGTCCCGCAGGTAGAAGTCACGCTCGAGCGGTGCCGTCATCCAACCGCCCACGGTCGGCCGCCAGGCGGGCGGCGAAGCGCTCGAGCTGGACGGCGACGGGGCCCGGGCCGGCGCCGCCGGGGGTGGTCCGGCGGGTGACGGCGACCCCGGGCTCGAGCAGGGCCCCCGCCTCCGGTCCCAGGTCGGGGTGGGCCTCGACGGTCAGGGCCAGGGGCTGTCCGCGCTCCTCCGACGTGCGCACGAGCTCGCCCACCAGCGCGTGGGCCGAGCGGAACGGCAGGCCTTCGGCCACCAGGTGCTCGGCCACGTCCACGGCGGCGGCGGACGGACCGTCGGCCGCCGCTCGCATACGGTCGGTGCGCAAGGTGGCGGTGGCCAGGAGCCCGGCAAGGGCGGGAAGGGCCAGCGCCATCTGCTCGACGGCGTCGAACAGTGGCTCCTGGGTCTCCTGGAGGTCACGGTTGTAGGCGAGGGGCAACCCCTTCAGGGTGGTCAGCACACCGGCGAGGTGGCCGATCAGGCGTCCGGCCTTGCCGCGTGCCAGCTCGGCGACGTCGGGGTTCTTCTTCTGGGGGAGCATCGACGAACCCGTCGCCCAGGCGTCGTCGAGGCCGAGGAACCCGAACTCCTCGCTGGACCAGAGGACCACCTCCTCGCCCAGGCGCGAGAGGTGCACACCGAGCAGCGCCAGGGCGAAGAGCGCCTCGGCGACGAAGTCGCGGTCGGACACGGCGTCGAGGCTGTTGTCGAAGCGGGCGGCGAAGCCGAGCTCGGCCGCCACGCCGTCGGGATCGAGGGGCAGCGAGGACCCGGCCAGGGCTCCGGCACCCAGCGGGCACACGTCGAGGCGCCGGCGGGCGTCGAGCAGCCGGTCGACGTCTCGGGCGAGCGCCCAACCGTGGGCCAGGAGGTGGTGGGACAGCAGCACCGGCTGCGCCCGCTGGAGGTGGGTGTAGCCGGGGAGATAGGCGTCGCCGGCCTCGCCGGCCCGGTCGTGGAGCACCTGTTGGAGGGTCAGGACGCCGTCGGCCACGGCGGTCAGCTCACGCTTGCACCACAACCGCAGGTCGGTGGCCACCTGGTCGTTGCGGCTGCGCCCGGTGTGGAGCTTGGCCCCGGCAGCGCCCGCCAGCTCGGTGACTCGGCGCTCCACGGCGGTGTGGATGTCCTCGTCACCGGCGGCGAAGACGAAGGTGGCTCGCGCCAGCTCGTCCTCGACCTGGTCGAGGGCAGCCAGGACCTCCGCCACCTCCCCTGCGTCGAGGATCCCCGCCCGGCCGAGGCCACGGACATGGGCCCGCGAACCACGCAGGTCGTCTGCGGCCAGACGCCGGTCGAAGCCGAGGCTGGCGGTGAAGGCGACCAGCGCCTCCGCCGGCCCCCCCGAGAAGCGGCCTTGCCACAGGGTCACCGGCCGGGGACGCCCTGGCGGGCCGCCCAGGTGCGTACCCCCAGACCCCAGAGGCGGACGAAGCCCTCGGCGTCCTGGTGGCGGAAGCGGTCCGCCGCCTCGTAGGTGGCGAGGTCGTAGTCGTAGAGGCCGACGGGGCTGCGGCGCCCGGCCACGAGGCAGCGCCCCGGCACCTCGCAGCGCAGCCGCACCTCGCCGGTGACGTGGCGCTGGCTCTCGTCGACGAAGGCGTCGAGCGCCTGCTTGAGCGGCGAGAACCACAGGCCGTCGTAGATCAGCTCGGCATAGCGCGGCTCCAGGCGGGCCTTCTCGTGGGCCAGGTCGCGTTCGAGGGTCAGGTCCTCGAGGTCGGCGTGGGCCATGAGAAGGGCCAGCGAGCCCGGGCACTCGTAGATCTCCCGGCTCTTGATGCCGACCCGACGGTTCTCGACCATGTCGATGCGGCCCCAGCCGTAGGAGCCGACGACCCTGGTCACCTCGTCGACCAGCTCGTGCAGCGCCAGGCCCCGGCCGTCGAGGGTCACCGGCACGCCCTGCTCGAAGCCGATCACGAGGTCACAGGCCTCGGTGGCGGTGGGAAGGGTGGTCTCGTAGACCTCCTCGGGCGGCGACACCCAAGGGTCCTCCAGCACGCCGCACTCGATGGTGCGGCCCCACAGGTTCTGGTCGATGGAGTAGGGGCTGGCCTTGGTGACGGTGATGGGGATGTCGTGGCGCTGGGCGTACTCGATGGACTCCTCCCGGGTCAGCCCCCACCCACGCACGGGGGCCAGCACCTCCAGGTCGGGCGCCAGCGCCCCGGTCGACACCTCGAAGCGGACCTGGTCGTTTCCCTTGCCGGTGCAGCCGTGGGCCACGGCACCGGCACCGTGCTGCCTGGCTGCCGCCACCAAGTGCTTGACGATGAGCGGCCGTGACAGCGACGAGACCAGGGGGTACTTGCCCTCGTAGCGGGCGTTGGCCCGCAGGGCCGGAGCGACGTAGTCGTCGGCGTACTCGCGCCTGGCGTCGACGACCACCGCCTCCACCGCCCCCGCAGCCAGCGCACGCCGGCGGATGGCCTCGAAGTCGCCGCCCTGGCCCACGTCGACGGCGACGGCGATCACCTCGGTGGCCTGCTCCTCGAGCATCCACCGCACCGCCACCGAGGTGTCGAGCCCCCCGCTGTAGGCCAGCACCGCACGCTTGGTCATACCGAGTCCTCTCGATCGATGCTCCGGTCAAGTCCGGCCAGGGCCGCCAGGCGGTTCGCCATGTCGGCGCCGCCCGCGTGTTCGGCCACCACCACCAGCACCGTGTCGTCGCCCGCCACGGTGCCGACCACCTCGCGCAGACCCGCCCGGTCGAGGGCGGATCCGACCACGTGCGCCGAGCCGGGCGGCGTTCGCAGCACCACCAGGTTCGACGACCACGCCACCTCCACGACCCAGTCGGAGAAGACCCGGCGCAGATGATCTTCGGGCACCACGTGGTCGAACGCCAGCTCGGGTACGGCGTAGACCGACTCTCCACCGGGCAGGCGCACCTTCACCGCCCCCAGCTCGTCGAGGTCACGGGACACGGTGGCCTGGGTGGCGTGAACGCCGTCGTCGGCGAGGAGCTCGACCAGGCGGGCCTGGCTGGTCACGGCGTGGGTCTCCAACAGCCGGGCGATGCGGTGCTGGCGCTGCGGCTTGCCCAGGGGAGCCGTCATGGTGCGACCACCAGGGGGAGGAGGAGAAAGGCGAGCAGCCCACGCAGGGCGTGCAGGCGGTTCTCCGACTGTGCCCAGACCAGGCTCCGGGGGCCGTCGACCACCTCGGCCGACACTTCCTCGCCCCGGTGGGCCGGCAGGCAGTGCAGGAACACGGCGTCGGGAAGCGCCTGGTCGAAGAGCGCCTGGTCGACGATGAAGCCGGCGAAGGCCGACCGGCGGCGTTCGGCCTCGTCCTCTTGGCCCATGGAGGTCCACACGTCGGTGGACACCACGTCGGCGCCCTCCACGGCCGCCTCGGGCCGCTCGCTGACCGTCACCTCGCCGCCGAGGTCGGCCACCCTGGCCAGGTGGTCGGCGGGAGGTCCGAAGCCGGCGGGGCAGGCGGCGTGCACTCGGATCCCGACCATGGCCGCGGCCAGGCTGAGGGAGCGAAAGACGTTGTTGGCGTCGCCCACCCACGCCAGGCGGCGACCGGCCAGAGCGCCGAAGTGCTGGCGCAGGGTCAAGATGTCGGCCAGCGCCTGCGTGGGGTGGGCGACGTCGCTCAGCAGGTTGACCACGGGAACGCTGGCGGCGCCCGCCATGCGCACCAGCGTGCGGTGGGCGAACACCCGGGCGCCGATCACGGCGTGGAAGCCGGAAAGCACCCGCGCCAGGTCCTCGGCGGTCTCCCGCACGTCGATGCCGACCTCGCCTCCCTGCATGGCGACGGGATGGCCGCCCAGGTCGACCACCGCCATCTCGGCGGCGTTGCGGGTACGGGCGGAGGGCTTCTCGAACAGCAGCGCTGCGCCACGGCGGTCGAGGACCCGGGGAGGGTCGGCGGCCTCGGCGAGGTCGAGGACCTCGACCAGCTCGGTGGGGGTGAGGTCGTCGACCTCCAGCAGGTGGCGCACGCTCACGACCCGTCCACCTCGGTCGCCCGCTCCGCCGACACGTCCACCAGCCGCGCCGTTCGGATCACGGGCGCAGCACCTCGCCGAGGATGGCGAGGGCCTCGTCGATCTCGCTGTCGCTGACCAGCAGGGGGGGGGCCAGGCGCACCGCCGTGGCGGTCACGGCGTTGACCACCAGGCCGCGGGCCAGGGCCTCGGCGGTGACGTGACGGGCCCTGGCGTCGGTCAGCTCGGCGGCGAGCAACAGCCCGAGGCCCCGCACCGAGGCCACGCCCGGCAGGGCCGCCAGCCCCGCCCCCAGGCGCCGACCGGCGGCGGCGGCCCGGGCGGGGACGTCCTCGGCCTCCATGGTGGCCAGGGTGGCCCGGGCGGCGGCGGCGGCGAGGGGCTGGCCGCCGTAGGTGGTGCCGTGGTCGCCGGGCACGAAGGCGGCGGACACCTCGGCCCTGGCCCAGCACGCCCCGATGGGCATGCCGTTGCCCAGGGCCTTGGCCAGCGTGACCACGTCGGCACGGATCCCGAAGTGCTCGAAGCCGAACCACGCGCCGGTCCGGCCGAGCCCGGTCTGGATCTCGTCGACCATCAGCAGCACGCCCCGCTCGTCGCACAGGCGGCGCACGCCCTGGAAGTAGGCCGAGGTGGCGGGGTTGACCCCGCCCTCCCCCTGCACCGGCTCGAGCAGCACGGCGGCGACGCTCGGGTCGAGCGCCGCCTCCAGGGCGGCGAGATCGCACCAGGCGACGTGGCGGAACCCCTCGGGCAGCGGTTGGAAGGCCTCGTGCTTGGCCGGCTGGCCGGTGGCGTGGAGGGTGGCCAGCGTGCGCCCGTGGAACGACCCGTAGGCGCTGACCACCACGTGGCGGCCCCGCCCGGCCCACTTGCGGGCCAGCTTGAGGGCACACTCGTTGGCCTCGGCGCCGGAGTTGGCGAAGAACACCTGGCCGCCGCCGCCGAGGAGCCGGTCGAGGGTACGGGCGACCTCGACACCGACCTCGGTGCCGAAGAGGTTGGACACGTGCTCGAGGGTGCGGGCCTGGGTGGCCACCGCCTCGGCGACCGCGGGATGGGCATGTCCGAGCGACGTCACCCCGAGGCCGCAGAGGAAGTCGAGGTAGCGACGCCCGTCGTCGTCCCACAGCTCGGTCCCCCGCCCCCGCACGAAGGTGACGGCGCTGGGGGCGTAGGTGGGCATGAGCGGGCCGGGAGCCAGCCTCACCGGGCCACCATCGTCCCGATGCCCGAGCGGGTGAACACCTCGAGCAGCAGCACATGGGGGATCCGCCCGTCGAGGATGTGGGCGTGGGCCACGCCGGCGCGCACCGCCCGGGCGCACGAAGCCGCCTTGGGAACCATCCCGCCGCCGACCGAGCCCTCCTGGACCATGGCGTCGAGCTCGTCGACCGACACCGTCGACAGCACGCTGGCGGCGTCGTCGGGCTGGCGGCGCAGGCCCTCCACGTCGGTCAGGTAGACGAGCTTCTCGGCGCCGAGCGCTTCGGCGATGGCGCCGGCGGCGGTGTCGGCGTTGATGTTGTAGGCCTGGCCTTCCTCGTCGGTGCCGATGGTGGCGACCACCGGGACGAGCTCCTCCCGCAGGAGGCGCTGCAGGATGGCCGGGCGGACCTCGTCGATGTCGCCCACGAAGCCGAGTTCGACCGAGCGGGCTCGGGCCTGGAGCAGCCCGGCGTCCTCCCCCGACACGCCCACCGCGGGGGCGCCACCCACGTTGACGGCGGCCACGATGTCGCGGTTCACCTTGCCGACCAGCACCATGCGGGCGATGTCGAGGGTCTCGGCGTCGGTCACGCGCAGGCCGTCGACGAACTGCGGCTTCTTGCCCAGGCGCACCATCAGCTCACCGATCTGGGGACCGCCGCCGTGGACGACCACGATGTCCATGCCCACGGCGCGCAGGAGCACGACGTCGTCGGCGAAGAGAGCCAGCTCCTCGCTGCCGCCCATGGCGTTGCCGCCGTACTTGACCACGAGGGTGGTGCCCCGGAAACGGCGGATGTAGGGCAGCGCCTCCACCAGCACCTCGGCCTTGTCACCGGCGCTGAGGGCGGCCACCCCTGACCCCGCCGCCACACCGGTCACGAGGTGCGCATGTTCTCGGCGATGTAGCCGGGGGTCAGGTCGCACGTCAGAAGGGTGGCCTCGCCGGTCCCCAGCCCGAGGTGGGCGTCGAGCTCGATGCGGGGCCCGGCCATGGCCCACGCCAGGGTGCTGACATCGTGGGCCGCGGCCACGCCGTCGCGACAGACGACCACCCCGCCGTAGGCCACCGACACCAGGTCGGGGTCGAAGGCGGCGCCCGACGCCCCCAGCTCGCTGACGATGCGCCCCCAGTAGGGGTCGGCGCCGTACCAGGAGCACTTGCACAGCTGGCTCTCGGCCACCCGGCGCGCCGCCCGGCGGGCGTCGTCGGCCGAAGCCGCCCCGGTGACCCGGACCCGGACGAGTTTGGTGGCACCCTCGGCGTCGAGCACCATCTGGCCGGCGAGGTCGGCGCACGCCTCGGCCACGGCAGCGGCCAGCGCTTCGTCGGCCACCGGTTCGGCTCCCGCCGCGCCACTGGCGAGGAGGATGACCGTGTCATTGGTGGAGTTGGCGCCGTCGACGGTGATGGCGTGGAACGAGTCGGCCATGGCCGCTTCCAGGGCGCCGGCGAGCTGCGCCGGAGACGACGTGGCGTCGGTGGTGAGCACGGCCAGCATGGTGGCGCTGCGATGGCCTGCCATGGCGGGAGCGAGCATGGCCGCCCCCTTGGCCATGCCGCCGACGGTGAAGGTTCCGGCCTCGACCTCGACCTGCTTGGCCACGGTGTCGGTGGTGAGGATGGCGGCGGCGGCGGCCGGGCCGCCGTCGCCCGCCAGGCCGGCGGCGGCGTGGGGGACGCCGGCGAGGAGCGCATCGACGGGCAGGGGGATGCCGATGAGGCCGGTGGAGCAGACCAGCACCTCCTCGGGGGCGCAGCCCAGCTCGCCAGCTACCGCCGCACACGTGCGTTCGGCGTCCGCCAGGCCGTCGGCACCGGTGGCGGCGTTGGCGTTGCCGCTGTTGAGCACCACCGCTGCCGCCCGACCAGCCGTCGCCGTCAGATGGGCGCGGCTGGCCAGCACCGGCGCCGCCGTGGCCCTGTTGGTGGTGAACACCGCCGCCGCAGCCGCAGGGCGATGGTCGGCGGTGGCCACCAGGGCGAGGTCGGGCGCTCCGCCCCCCTTGATCCCGCAGGCCACCCCGGCGGCCACGAACCCCCTCGGTGCGGTGACGCTCATCCGACGCCTGCCGATCCGATAGGCCTCCTCATGGAGCGATACCGGCGACGGACAGGCCGGCGCCCTCGTCCAGGCCGAGGGCCAGGTTGGCGCACTGGAGGGCCTGCCCGGCGGCGCCCTTGCCCAAGTTGTCGAGGGCGCACAGCACCACCACCCAGCCGGTGCGGGGGTCGTGGTGGGCGCTGAGGTGGGCGGCGTTCGACCCGGCGGTGGCCTTGGTCGAGGGCGGGTCGTCGCCCACCACGACGAAGCGCTCGCCCCGGTAGGCCTCCACCAGGATCTCGGTGACCTCGGCGGTGGCCGTCGGCCCCGCCGGCCGGGCGTAGCAGGTGGCGAGGATGCCGCGGTTCATGGGTGCCAGGTGGGGGGTGAACAGCACCGAGGCGCCGACGGCCTGCTCGATCTCGGGGGTGTGGCGGTGGTCGAGCAGGCCGTAGGCCCGAAAGTCCTCGTCGACGGCGCAGAAGCTGGTGGTGGGCTTCGCCGGGCGTCCGGCCCCCGAGACGCCGCTGGCGGCGTCCACGATGATCCCGCTGGCCTCGATCGCCCCGGCGCGGACCAGCGGGGTGAGCGCGAGGCCGGCGGCGGTCGGGTAGCACCCGGGCACCGCCACTGCCGTGGCGCCGACCAGCTCCGGACGGAACAGCTCGACCAGGCCGTAGGCGAAGGTGCCGAGCAGGCCCGGCGCGCCATGGGCCTCGCCGTACCACTGCTGGTAGACGGCGGGGTCGCGGAGCCGGAAGTCGGCGGCGAGGTCGATGACCACCTTGACCCGGCCGGCGAGATCGGGGACGACCTTGGCGCTGTGGCCGTGGGGAAGCGCCAGGAACACGGCGTCGACGTCGTCGGCGAGGGCCGGCTCGTAGGTGGCGAACACCATGCCGGGGGCCGCCGCCGCCAGGTTGGGGTAGAGCGCGGCCACGGCCACGCCGGCCTGGGTCTCCGCGGTGGCCCACGCCACCTCCAGACCCGGATGGCCCAGGCACAGCCGGAGCAGCTCTGCTCCGGCGTACCCGGACGCCCCCACGATCCCGACTCGTAGCACGGGCGCCGACTATACGCTGATGTGCATGGCTATGCAACCAGAGACGAGGCCAACGCCTGGATGGTACGCACCGCCGGTCCCTCGGGGGCGGTGTCGAGCACGCAGGCGTTGGCCTTGTCGGCCTCGACCACCGCCTGGTCGAGCGGCACGTGGGCGGCCACCTCGATGCGCTGCTCGGCGGCGAAGTCGACCAGTCGCCGGCGGTCGGCGTTGGACTCCACCCGGCTCCCCACCAGGGAGATGCGGGGGATTCCCAGCTGGCGGGCCAACGCCACCGTGCGCCGGGCGGTGAGCAGGCTCTTGGTCTGTGGCAACGCCACGATCAGCAGCAGGTCGACGTGGCGCAGGGTGCCGCCGGCCCACGAGAGATGCTCCAGCCCGGCTTCCATGTCGGCGACCACGATGGCCCCCGGAAGCGTCGCTTCGATGTCGTGGAGGAAGTCACGGACCGTGACATGGGAGGTGCCTGTTCAACCGCTCCCCGCCCGCTCCACCCTGGCTCCCAGGAGCAGGGTGACCCCGTCGGGTCCTTCATGGCCGTAGCGGTCGAGCAGGACCTGCGGATCGCGCTCGGCGGGGACCGTTCGGGCCCCGCCCCGCTGGTCGAGGAACGGGCGCATGGCGGCGACATCGGCGTCGGCCACCCCGATGTTGGCGGCGAGGTTCGGGTCGGAGTCGCAGTCGACAGCGATCACCGGATGGCCGCGCCGGGCGAGCGAGCGGGCCAGCACCGCCGACAGGGTGGTCTTGCCCACGCCGCCCTTGCCCGAGATCCCGATCCGCATTCGTGGATGGTAGGCGGTCGACGGGTGGAGAGGCTGACGACGGGGTACCCGTGGCCCATGCGGATCGGACGGAACCTCGAGGTTCGCCCGTTGGGCGGCGCGATGGGCTGCTTGGGGATGATCCTGTTCTCGATCGTGGCCTCGGTGGTGCTCACCGTGGTGTTGAACCTTCTGCTCTGATGCCGGCGGTGTTCGTCCACGGGGTCCCCGAGACCGCTCGGGTGTGGGACCCGTTGACCGCACAGCTGTCCCGATCCGACACGGTGGCGCTGAGCCTGCCCGGTTTCGAGGCTCCGCGCCCGGACGGCTTCGGGGCGACCAAGGAGGAGTACGTCGACTGGCTCGTCGGCGAGCTGGAGGACCTGCGCTCCGCCGGCCCCGTCGACCTGGTCGGCCACGACTGGGGCGGCGGCTTCGTCGTCCGGCTGGTGAGCCTGCGCCCCGACCTCGTGCGCTCGTGGGTGACCGATGCCGCCGGTGTGGGCGGCGTCGACTTCGAGTGGCACGAGATGGCCAAGCTCTGGCAGACGCCGGAGGCGGGCGAGGCCTTCTTCGCCCAGAACCTCGCCATGTCGCCGGAGCAGCGAGCCAGGGTGTTCGAGAGCTTCGGCATCCCCCCGGAGCACGCCATCGAGATGGGGGGCTGGCCGAACGAGGAGATGGCCGACACCATCCTGCGCCTCTATCGCTCGGCGATCGACGTGGGCAGCGAGTGGGGCCCTGACTTCTCCGACGTGGCGACGCCGGGCCTGGTGCTCGTCCCCTCCGACGACGCCTTCCTGGGAGCCGACGGGGCCCGCCGGGCCGCTGCCCGTGCCGGTGCGGAGGTGGCCGAGCTCGACGGGCTGGGCCACTGGTGGATGCTGCAGGACCCCCGGCGGGGTGCCGGGGTGCTCGAGGGGTTCTGGTCGTCGCTGGGAGGAACGTCGGCACCCCAGCCCGACTGAGGCGCCGACGACGGGCTCGCCGCGGGGACGCCTGACCGGCGGGTCGAGGCCCGCACGGCGCCTACGCTCCTCGCCGTGGGCGGAGATGACCTGCGCCGACAACTGGCGGCGGGCCCGGTGCTGATGCCCGGTGTGTGGGACGCCCTGTCGGCCCGGGTGGCGGACCAGGCCGGATTCGCCACCGTGTTCGTGTCGGGCTACGCCACCTCGGGGACCCAACTCGGGCTGCCCGACTTCGGCTACCTGACCCAGACGGAGATGGCCGACGCCGCCCGGCGGGTGTGCGCTGCGGTGCCGTCGGCAACGGTGGTCGTCGACGCCGACACCGGCCACGGCAACGCCCTCAACGTGCGGCGCACGATGGAGCTGTTCGAGTCGGGCGGCGCCGCCGGCGTCTTCATCGAAGACCAGGTGTGGCCGAAGCGCTGCGGGCACATGCGCGGCAAGCGGGTGGTGCCGGTCGAGGAGTGGCTGGTGAAGCTCCGCGCCGCCCTCGACCAGAGGGACCAGCTCTTCGTCGTGGCCCGGACCGACGCCCGAGCCGCCATCGGCCTCGACGAGGCGTGCGAGCGGGCCCGGAGGGCCGCCGACCTCGGGGTCGATGCCATCTTCGTGGAGGCGCCCGAGTCGGTCGACGAGTTGGCGGCCATCGCCGAGGCCGTCCCCGACGTCGTCCGGGTGGCCAACATGATCGAGGCCGGCAGGACCCCGCTGCTCACCCCTGGCGAGCTGCACGAGCTCGGCTTCGATCTGGTGGTGTCGCCGCTGACCGGGCTGTTCGCCGCCGCCCAGGCGTTGCGAAGGGCCTTCGAGCTGCTGCGCCGGGAGGGGACGCTGCGCGACCACCTCGAGCTCCTCACCGGCTTCGAGGAGTTCAACGCCCTGGTCGAGCTCGAGGCCCACTACGAGCTCGACGCCCGCTACGGCGACGGCCACGACCCTTCGCCCGCATGAGCGCCGAGCCCCCCGCCGGGAGGTGATCGGCGGGGTGGTCGATCCGGCGACGAGGACGGTGGTGAGCGACGCCCTCGTCGCCGCCGCCCTCGCCGGGGTGCTGAGCGGGCTGCCGTCGACGGCGGCGGCTCTCGCCCGCCGGAGCGACCCTCTGGAGGCGGTGGCGGCGGCGGGGACGCTGCTGCTGCCTCCCGACGCCGCCGCCGGGCACCTGGTGATCGCCGGCGTGGTGGCCCACGCCGCGCTGTCGTTGGGATGGGCGACCGTGCTGGTCGTCGCCCTGCCGACGCGCCGGACGGTTGCCGCGGCAATGGCGGCGGGCCTGGCCATCGCCGCTTTCGACCTCGGCGCCGTCGGACGGCGCTATCCCCGCATCCGCAGCCTGGCCACAGGACCCCAGGTCGCCGACCACCTGGCCTTCGGCGCCGTCGTGGGCCTGGTCGTGCGCCGGCGGCGCCAGCAGCGGGCGCGGGCTACGCCGTAGGCGGGGCGAAGGCCGCCGTGACCCGGTCGAGCGCTCCCTCGGTCACCCACAGGTCGGTGATGGTCATGGCCAGGGCCTTGGCCCCGTCGAGAACGGCCCGGTCGCCGGCCGGGGAGCCGGCGTGGCGGGCGAACTCGGCGGAGTGGATGGAGACCCCCGAGGGGCTGACCTTGATCATGGGGTGGATGGAGGGCACCAGGGAGCTCACGTTGCCCATGTCGGTGCTGCCCACCACCCGGTCGGCGGCACCGGCCACACGCGACAGCGGTCGCCCCAGGTCGGCGGAGTTGGCGGCGTAGAGGTCGATCAGCACGGGATTGTCGACCATCTCGGCGTAGTCGTGGCTCACGAAGCGGTGCTCCACCGAGCAGCCGGTGGCCAGCGCCCCCGCCTCGAAGCAGGCGAGCACCCGCGCCTTGAGCGGGTCGAGCGAGGGCGCCCGGGCCGAGCGGACCATCCAGCCCATGGCCGTGTGGTCGGGAACGATGTTGGCCTTGTCGCCACCCTTGGTGAACACCCCGTGCACCCGCTCGGAGCCGCGGATGTGCTGGCGCAGGGCCGCCACGTTGATGTAGCCGAGCACGGCGGCATCGAGGGCGTTGCGCCCCTCGTGGGGTGCGGCGGCGGCGTGGGCCGCGAGCCCGTGGTACTCCACCTCGAACATGGCGGCGGCGATGGCGTCCATGGTGGCGAGATCGGCATCTGCGGGGTGGACCATCATGGCGGCGTCGACGCCCTCGAGAGCTCCTCGTTCGGCCATGACCACCTTGCCGGCGCCGCCCTCCTCCGCCGGGGTGCCGAGCAGGCGGATCCTGCCGCCGGCCTCGTCGGCCAGGGCGGCGGCCGCCAGGCCCGCCCCCAGGCCGGCAGCGGCGATGACGTTGTGGCCACAGGCGTGCCCGATCCCGGGGAGGGCGTCGTACTCGCAGCAGATGGCCACCGTCGGCCCTGAGCTCCCGGCCCCGGCCACGAAGGCGGTGGGCAGCTCGTACGCCCCCCGGGTCACCTCGACGCCGCGGGCCTCCAGCACGGAGGTGAGCAGGTCGTGGGCGAAGTGCTCCTCGTAGGCCAGCTCGGGATGCTCGTGGATGCGGTGGGCCACGTCGACGAGCACCTCGCCCAGCTCGTCGACCCGCTGGCACATCAGGGCCTTCAGGGCGTCGAGCTCCACGTCGGGAAACCTAGGCGCGTTCTGTCATGCGTTCTCCCGGCGCGGAGCTGCGCCAGGATCGCATCCGGCGCCCGCGTCGGCACTGCCGCCGCCGCAAGCGTCCCCGGGAGGCCACCCCTACACCACCACGGTGAGGGCGTCGGGCTCGACCCGTAGGAGAAGGTTCCGAACCGGGCCGAGGGCCTCGCCGTCGAGCTGGAGCCGGGTCCCGGCGTCGAGCTCGACGTGGAGTGCCTTGGTACGCCGCTCGACGATGGCGGGATGGGGCAGGTGGGCGCCCAGTGGCAGGCGCGAGCGCACGGCCATGGCCTGGCGCAGCGGCAGCCGGGCCTCGTAGACGTCGAGCACGCCGTCACCAGGATGGGCCCGGGGCCCGAGGTTCCATGGTCCCAGCCAGGCGGCGTTCATGGCGACGACGATGCGGCCCCGCCAGGCCCGCCGCCGGGCGACCAGATGGGCGACGAAGACGTGGAGCCGGCCGTCGACCAGCACCGTGGCCAGATCGCACGTCATGGTGACCGCTGCCGGCGAGCGCAGGCGGGCTTCGTCGCCCCGCCCCCCGAGGGTGCGGCACAGGTCGCCGCCGAGCAGCCCGAGCGCAGGCGCCGGGCGTCCCTCCCGCCGGGCGGCGGTCACCACCGCACGCGCCTCGGCGTCGGAGCGCACCACCACCCCGTCGGCGGGCAACGACCCCGGCGTGCCCCACGTCTGGCCCCTGCGGACGGCCACGGCGGCTACCCGACGGGATCGGCGACCACGGCCGCCACCTGCTCGTCGGCCTCGTCGACGGGACTGAGCACCGACGATGCCTGCACCACTCCTCGGAACAGCCGGCCGGCCGCCTGGCGGGCGGCCGTCGCGGTGTCGGGCACCGGGGCCACGTCACCGAGCTGGCGGAGGAGGTCGATGAGCTGCTTGACGTTGCGGACGAAGTCACCGCCGGAGAGGTCCTCGTCGTCGAGCACGTCGTCCAGCTCGTTGCCGGCCGCCCAGGCGTGGGCCAGGGCCACGAAGCCGGGGTCGAGCGCCCGTGTGGGGGCCAGCCCGGCCCGGGTCTCGGCGTCGGTCAGTCGCCGGTGCAGCGCCTCGATCGACGACCAGCGCCGCCGGAGCTCCGCCGAGGGGAACCACGGTGGTGCCGGCTCGCCCCGCCCCCGCGCCTCGAAGACGAAGACCGACGCCAGGGCGGCCATGGAGGCGGCGTCGAGGCCGTCGAGCAGCCCTTCCTCCAGGCACTGGGCGACGAGCAGGTCGGTCTCGTGGTAGATCCGCCCCAGGCGCTCGCCGGCCTCGGTGAGCGACCAGCCGTCGAGGTAGCCCCACGCCTCGAGCACCCCGAGGACACGGTCGAACTGGCGGGCCAGCGTGGCCGAACGACCCTTCACCTCCCGCTTGGTCGTCGCCACCTCCCGCTCGAGGCGCTCGATCTGTCCCCACGCCGAGCGGTGGCGGGCCAGCTCGGGGCACCCGGCGACGGGATGCCCGTCGACGGCCAGCGCCAGCTCCTCCAGCTCGGGATCGGGATGGCGCTGGCGCAGACGAGGCCGACGCAACCGGGCCTTGGCGAGGCTCGCCGCCACGTCCCGCTGGAACCCGACGGAATTCGGTGCGTAGGGCTGCGGCAGCGCCACCCGACCGACGGTGTCGGGGACCTCGTCGAAGTCGTCGGCCATGAGGCTGAGGCGCCGGCGCTTCGGGGTGAGCGCCCGCAGCCGCACGCCGCCGCGGCGATTGCTCACCGAGAGCACCGCGGCGGGCCCCGCCGACTTGCCGCCGGGGACCCACACCACGTCGCCGGGACGTAGGCGCGCCAGCCCGGCCTCGAGGTCGACGCGCACCGACGGGCGGGCGGCCCGAGCCCGGTCCAGGCGGCGCCGCAGGGCGAAGTACTCGGCGGCGTCGCCTCGGTCGCAGCGCAGCTCCGCCCGGGCAGCGGCGAGGCGGCGGTCCGACCGGTCGAGGCGCGCCTCGAGGGCGACGATGTCGGCGTCGGCCTGGTACTGGGCGAACGACAGGTTGAGCAGGTGGTGCGCCGTGCCCGCCGGATAGCGCCGCACCAGGTTGGCGGCCATGTTGTAGGTGGGGCGGAACGACGACGAGATGGCGAAGCTCCGGGCCGACACCAGAGAGGCGACCTGCTCGAAGCCGAGGAAGGGCGACCACAGCACGATGGCGTAGCCGACGTCGTCGATGCCCCGCCGGCCCGCACGGCCGGTGAGCTGGGTGTACTCACCGGCGGTCAGGGCCTGGTGGCGCTCGCCACCGAACTTCGTGAGCTTCTCGATGACCACCGCTCGGGCCGGCATGTTGATGCCGAGCGCGAGCGTCTCGGTGGCGAAGACGAGCTTGACCAGCCCGGCCACGAAGCAGGCCTCCACCGCCTCCTTGAACGGCGGCACCATGCCGGCGTGGTGGGAGGCGATCCCCGCCTCCATCGCCGAGATCCACCTCGACCAGCCGAGGACGTCGAGGTCGGTGTCGGCCAGGGCGGCCGTGCGCTCCTCGCAGATGGCCCGGATGCGCTGGCGTTCCTCGGCAGTGGTGAGGCGCAGCCCGGCATCGAGGCACTGGCCGACCGCTTGGTCGCAGGCCGAGCGACTGAAGATGAAGTAGATGGCGGGGAGCATCCCCTTGTCGGCGAGCAGTTCGGCGACCTCGTAGCGCCGGGGCGTGTAGAGCCGCCGCTGGCTTCTGCCCCGCCGGGGCCCGCGCTGGGGGCTGCCGCCGGCGTCGAGGCGCAGCGCCTCGGGGTTGGGCCTGCCGTCGACGAGGGTGGGCAGCAGGTGGAGGCGGTCCGAGGTCCGGTCGCCGACCAGGTAGAGGTTGTGGAGCGTGACCGGTCGGCGCTCCTCGATGATGGCGGCGGTCGGACCTCGCACGGTGGCGATCCACCGGCTCAGCTCTTCGGCGTTCGACACGGTGGCCGACAGGCACACCAGGCGCACCGACGGGTCGAGGTGGATGATGACCTCCTCCCACACCGGACCGCGGTAGGTGTCCTGGAGGTAGTGCACCTCGTCGAGCACCACGTAGCGCAGGCCGTCGAGCGTGGGTGAGGCGGCATAGATCATGTTGCGGAGAACCTCGGTGGTCATCACCACCACCGGGGCCTCGCCGTTGGTCGTGGTGTCGCCGGTGAGCAACCCGACCTTGTCGGGGCCGTAGAGACGCACGAAGTCGGCGTACTTCTGGTTCGACAACGCCTTGATGGGCGCGGTGTAGAACGCCTTTCCGCCTGACCCCAGGGCGTCGGCGACGGCGTGCTCGGCGACGACGGTCTTGCCCGACCCGGTGGGAGCTGCGACCAGCACCGACTGCCCGTCGTCGAGGGCGGCGATGGCCCGGCGCTGGAAGTCGTCGAGCTCGAAGGCGTGCCCCGGCACCGGCGCCGGGGCGCTCACCTCGCCCGACCGGCTCCCGCAGCCGTCATGCATCGACCTCGCGCTTCAACACGAAGCGCCCGAGGAGGATCGACACCTCGTAGAACAGGCACATGGGCAGGGCCAGCGCCATGAGGGTGAAGGGGTCGCCGGAGGGGGTGATGATCGAGACGATCACGAAGATCACGACCACGGCCCAGCGCCGCCACGAGGCCAGGCGCTGCCAGCTGAGGGCGCCGGCCATCTGCAGGAAGACCAACACGATGGGGAACTCGAAGCCCACGCCGAAGGCCAGCATCATGAACGTCACCAGGCTCAGGTACTTGCCCGGGCTGTAGAGCGGCTGGAGGCTGTCGCCGCCGATGTTGACCAGGAACTCCAAGGCGTTGGGAAAGGTCCACAGCGCCAGGCCGGAACCGAGGAAGAACAGCACCACCGACGAGCCCACGAACGGCACGGCGTAGCGCTTCTCGTTGGGGTAGAGGCCCGGGGTGATGAAGCGCCACAGCTGCCACAGGACCACGGGCAGGGCGATCAGCAAGCCGACGTAGGCCGAGACCTTGAGCCGGATCGAGAAGCTCTCCAACGGATCGGTGACCACGAAGTCGCACTGCTCCGAGATGGCGCAGTACGGCCGCTGGAGCACCTCGAGCACCGGCTCGTAGAGCATGAACCCGATGACCCCTCCGACGGCGAGGGCGATCACCGTCTTGACCAGCCGGGTGCGCAGCTCGGTGAGATGTTCGACGAGGGTCATGCCCTCGTCGTCGATCGCTGCCCTCCCCTCCGCCTTGGGTTGTCCGGCGCCCTTGGAGCGCAGTGCCATCAGGTCGGCGTGGTGCCGTTGGAGCCGGCCTCGGCGGCGGCACCGTCGGGCTCGGTCGGGCCCTCACCGGAGTCGGCGCCGCCAGGGGCCTCCCCTTCGACGGTGGCTTCGGCCGCGACCAGGTCACTCTGGGCGGGTACCGCCGGCTCGGCGGCGGTGGCGACGTCGCCCGCAGGCGGGCGGGGCGACGAGAGGGCCCCGTTCTGCGACGGGGCCTTGGCCGTGCCCGGCGAGGAGGGCTTGCCCTCGACCGGCTCTTTGAGGGCGTCTCGCATCTCGGCCTGGAACCCCGAGCTCATGCGCCGGAGCTCGCCGAGCGCTCGGCCCACCTGGCGGGCGGCGTCGGGCAGCTTGGTGGGGCCGAGCACCAACAAGGCGATGACGAGGATCACCATCATCTCCGCCGGCCCGATGTTGAACACGGCGCCATGGTACCGGGGGGCCGGCCGGGGCAGCGTGCCGGCCGGACCTGCGATCGCTCGGCGGTGAGGTCAGCCCTTCACCATGGCTGCCACCCCGGCGAACCAGCCGTCGGTCTCGAGGAGGTGGTGGAACGCCAGGAGGTCGTCGTGGGTCAGCGCAGGACCCCGGTGGGCCTCGCTCAGCTCGGCGGGCAGCCGCCACATGGTGAGGGGCGAACCGGACGAGACCAACAGGTGCACGATGCCGGCCTCGGCGTGCTTGGCCACCGGCGCACGGCACACCGGGCACCGGAAGGCGTAGGACCCGACACTGGTCTCCACGCAGACCCGCACCTGCACGTCGTCGGTGCTGATCTCCACGTCACCGCAGTCCGGACAACTCGCTCGAACCGTCGCCACCGCTGGCCTCCTCCTCGCTCCGGCGTGCGCCTGTGGAAATCACCGCGCCACCGCTCAACTCCTCATCGGCGCCAGCACGGCCACCCTTGAGCACCTCCTGCGTCGGTGCGACAGGATGGCGCCGTGACCCCCCGCTTCCCATCGCTGCGAAACCCGCCGATCGCCCTGGCCAGCGCCGGCGCCTCCGATGCCTCCGTCGACGACCTCCTCGCCGTGCTGGCGTCGGCTCTGGCGCCGGGGACCTACGGCATCGCCGGGGCGGCCTGGCTCACCGCCGACGGGCACCCTGTGGTGCACCGGGACGCCGTCGTGCGCCGGGGACTGCGGCGCCAGGCACTGAGCGATCTGCGCCTGGACGAGATCCCCGACGACGTGGTGGACCTCCGGCGGCTGCTTGGCGGACCGGGTGACGCCCACGTGGTGCTGTCGATCGGCGACGACGCCACCGCCGAGGCGGTGGCGTCGACCGCGACGGCCGTGACGGCAGCCGTCGCCAGGGGGGCCCGCGTCTGGCTGCGGACCGACGACTGGCGCCAAGCCGCCTCCTGGCGGGCGCTGTCGGACGACATCGGCCTCGTGGCGTCGACGCGCCTGCGCCGTTTGGAGCACGGTCCCGAGCGCCACGCCGCCCTCGTCGCCAACGGCGGCGTGGACGCCGTGCAGCTCCCCGAAGGGGACTGGACGCCCGGGCTCACCACCTTGTTCCACCGCTTCGGCCGCCTGGCCATGGCCGGGCCCGCCCCCCACCGCCGTCAGCTCGTCGCCTTGGTCGACATTGGCGTCGACGCCATCAGCAGCGAGCACGCCGAGCGCCTGGTCGAGGCCAGGGCCGCTGCGGCGGGCAGCCCTACAACAGACCCAGGTCGGTCAGCGGCCACACCTTGACGAAGGCCCGGCCGATGATCAGGTCCTCGGGGAGCGGTCCGAAGAAGCGGCTGTCGCGCGAGTCGTCCCGGTTGTCGCCCAGCACGAAGACGTGCCCGGCGGGCACGGTCTGGGCCTCGAGGTTGGTGGTCTCGGCGCCCGGGGCGACGTAGGGCTCGTCGATCGCCACGTCGTTGACGAAGACCCGTCCGTCCCGGGCTTCGATGCGGTCGCCGCCGACGGCGATCACCCGTTTGATCAGGTCCTTGATGTCGCCTCCCTGATCGGGCAGGCGCTCGAAGACGATCACGTCGCCTCGGTTGACCTCGTGGAGGTCGTAGCTCAGCTTGTTCACCAGGACCCGGTCGTCCTGGTGCAGGGTCGGGAACATCGACAGGGAGGGGATGTAGAACGCCTGGACCAGGAACCGGGTGACGAGCAGGGCCACCACCAAGGCGCCGGCCAGGATGGCCAGCCACTCGACGATGTTGCGGGCGAGGCCCGGAGCCTGGTGCTCGTCGGAGTCGCCACGAGGGCGGTCGGCGTCGACGACGCTGCTGCGCCCGGGGCGAGGAGTGGTCACGGCGCCGTCGAGGCTAGCCGGGCGGATACCGGGCGAGGATTCGCCTCGCCGACGACCGGGCCACGCCCTCGGCTCCGCTGACGACGGTCGCCGCCGGGCCCAGGCGGAGTAGCAGCCGCTCGAGCCAGGCCCGCTCGCTCACCGCCAGCGTGATCCGACACCGCCCTTCGCCGAGCTCCTCGAGCGCTTCCAGGGGGTACTGCTCGGTGACCCACCGGGCGCGTGGCTCGAGGTCGAGCACGACGCGGAGGTCCTCGGGTCGGGGTTCGAACACCGTGGTGTTGGGCCCGTCGGCGTCGTCGTGGTCGTCCTCGACGGTCCGGTCGAGGACCTCGAGGCCGCGGATGCGGTCGATCCGGAAGCGACGCTCGCTCTCGGCCAGGTGGCAGTAGGCCCGCAGGTACCACTGGCCCTCGGCGGCGAACACGCCTCGGGGATCGACCACCCGTCTCGTCCGCTCGTCGCGACCGTAGGCGTAGTAGTCGATCTCGACCTGGCGGCGGGCGGCCATCGCCTCCCGCAGCGTCTCCACGACGCCTGCGGGAGCCGCGCCGAGCTCGACGTCGATCGCCGCCGCAGGGTCGATGCCGAGCATGGCCGCCAGCTTGGCCAGACCGGTGGCCAGTGGGCCGGTGGGGTCGGCGCCGGGCACGGCCAACGCCGCCGCCCCCGTCGCCACCAGCGCCAGACCCTCCTCGGGCGTCAGCCGCAGCGGTCGCTCGAGGTAGTCCGCGTAGTGGATCCAGACCCGGCCCTCGGCGAGCACCACGTCGATGAGCGAGTCGGGCGTGAAGGGATGCACGCCGCAGAGGAACACCAAGTCGAGGTCGGCCACCAGCTCCTCGGGAGCAAGGCCGAAGCGGGTGCAGACCTGCTCCACGGTGGGGCCATCTGCGGCCACCACCCAGGGGACGAGGGCCAGGAGGCGGCGCAGCCTGGCGTCGGCGCTCGGACGGGCCATCAGCGACTCGCCCGATGTCGTTCGCCGGGTCGGGAGGTCACCCGGCCACCACTCTCAACCAGGCGACAAGGTCGTCGCGCAGCTCGTCGGGGCCGAGCACCTCGGCGTGGTCGAGAAAGCCGAGCACGAACGAGCGGAAGGCGTCGCGGTTGGTCACCCGCAGCACCACCTCGACGCTGCCGTCGTCGCCGGCTGCCACCAGGGCCTCGCGCCCCAGGTGGTCGACCGCCCAGCCGGCCAGGTCGGCGTCGATGCGCAGGCGGGCCTCGACCGGGGCGCCGTCGCCCATCTCCCACGGCCTCGAAGGGGCCGTATCGGCGTCGGCGGGGCGCTCGAAGCTGCCCGGCCGGCCGATGTCGAGGGCGCCCTCGAGGCGGTCGAGGCGGAACTGGCGCAGCGCGGCCCGGTCGTGGTCGTAGCCGTCGACGTACCAGCGTCCCCGGGTGAACGACAGCCGGTAGGGATCGACGGTGCGGACCTGGCCCCGGTAGCCGAACGAGACGGCGCTGCGGTCGGCCACGGCTGCGAACAGCGGGGCCAGGGCGGGGATGGTGGGGATGGCGGCCAGCGACTCGGAGCTGCCGCCGCCTTCGGGCGCTCCGCCCAGCTTCCAGAGCGCCTCGGTGCCCCGCAGGCCCTCGAGCTGCACCGCGGCCGAGGCCAGGTGGATGGCAGCCAGCTCGTCGGGCTCGAGGCCCGGGTCGCGCAGGGCGTACTGGTCACGCGGGATCCGGTAGCCCTCCACCGGAGGATCGCTGCCGCGGATCTCCTCGACCACCACGGGGATGCCCATGTCTCGGAGGGCCTCCTTGTCGCGCTCGAACGCCCGGCGGAACGAGCTCGCTCCGTCGTCGATCGGCGGGTACCCCGGCACCCGCTCGTGGAGCTCGTCGCGCGTCAGGGGACGGGTGGCGGTGAGGAGGGCGGCGGTGAGGTTGAGCAGGCGCTCCAGCCGCGACACCATGGGGAATGGTACCGAGGTCAGCGTGACCGACGGGGCCTTCCCCGGCCCGCCACATCGTTCATGAGGTGGACAGGTCCGGTCCCCGCGACGACGAGCGCCCCGGCACCTCAGAGGCCCGGAGAGCTGACGATCAGCCCCCGCCCTACCGGTGCGGGGCGGGCTGGCCGCCTCGGGCGGCCGGCGTCACGAGCAGCCGGAGGTCGAGCCGCACGACGGGCAGGCGTGACAGCTGCCGGCGCGGATCATCTGCACGCCACACTGCATGCAGTAGGGCGCATCCCTGTTGCCCGGCCTCGCTGACGTCGTCGTCGCCACCGTCGCCACCGTTGCCAGGGGGTCGAGATCGACGGCAACGGTGGGCTCGGCCGGAGGAGCCGGCAACAAGTCGAGGCCCGGGGACGTCTCGGTGGTCGCCTCCTCGATGCCGGGCAGCGTGGGGCTGTGGCGCTCGCCCACCGACAGGATGCCGAGCTCCATGCGCTCGTCGAGCGGCAGGTAGTCGACAGCCAGGCGCCGGAAGATGTAGTCGACCAGGCTGGTGGCGAAGCGGATGTCGGCGTCGTCGGTCATGCCGGCCGGCTCGAAGCGCATGTTGGTGAACGCCTCGATGAACGCCTTGAGGGGCACCCCGTACTGCAGGCCGTGGCTCACCGAGATGGCGAAGGCGTCCATGATCCCCGCCAGGGTGGAGCCCTGCTTCGACACCCGCAGGAACAGCTCGCCCGGCCGTCCGTCGTCGTACTCCCCCACGGTGACGAAGCCCTTGCAGTCGGCCACCCGGAACTCGAAGGTCCTCGACCTCCGGTTGCGAGGCAGCTTCTGGCGCACCGGCTGCAGGACGATCTTCTCGACGATGCGCTCGACCACCTGCGGAGGCGCCGCCTCCAACACCGCAGCCAGCTCCTCGGGCTTGACCTCCTTCTTGGCCATCGACAGCGGCTGGGCGACCTTGCAGTTGTCGCGATAGATCGCCACCGCCTTGATCCCCAGCTTCCAGGCGTCGATGTGGAGCTGCTCGACGTCGGCCACCGAGACGTCCTCGGGCATGTTGACCGTCTTGGAGATCGCACCGCTGATCCAGCGCTGCACGGCTCCCATCATGCGGAGGTGGCCGTTGTAGTGGATGGCGTTGTCGCCCATGGAGCAGGCGAAGACGGCGATGTGCTCGGCGGCCAGATGCGGTGCACCGAGGATGCTCTTGTTCTCGTCGATGTAGGCGACGATGGCATCCACCTGCTCCGCGGTGTAGCCGAGACGCCGCAGCGCCCGGGGCACCGTCTGGTTGACGATCGTCATGGTGCCGCCACCCACCAGCTTCTTCATCTTGCACAGGCCGAGGTCGGGCTCGACCCCGGTCGTGTCACAGTCCATGAGCAGGCCGATGGTGTTGTGGCTGACGAAGCCGTTGGCGAGGTAGGTGACGTTGTCGGGCACCGACAGGTCGTAGGTCAGCTCCTCGTCGCCCAGTGTCGCGGACGCGATGGTGTCGTAGAAGAAGCCGAGGAGGTGGCCGAGCTCGGCATCGCCGGTTCGCTCGTAGAGCTCGTCAGCGATGCGACGAGACACCCGTCCGCGGCTGAGCTCCTGCAGCAACACCCGGCGGAGGCGGTCGTTCGCAGGGGCAAGTCGATCAACCAGCTCACGCGTGACGGGGATGTGGTCGTAGCGAGCCGATTGCTGGCTCGTCCTCGACCAGACCAATCGGTTCTTCCGGTCGCCAAGGAAGCCGATCTCCTCGGTCCAGCGCCGCCCTTGGGAGATGTTCAACAGCCGGAGGACCGCCAACGAGGAACCCCGACCGCTCGTGGTCGACCGCCTCGTCGTGGGGAAGCCGAGGGCCAGCAGCAGCGTCTGCACCTCATGGGAGAACTCCGATGACGTCGTTGCCCAGCTCGGATAGCCGTCCCCGGCCGACCCGTCTGCCTCGAAAAGACCTCTGACGAACGCTGCGTAGACGGCGGGGTCGTTGGCATGCAGCACCGCGTCGGGGACGTGGCACGTCCACCCTTTCCCGGTGTGGCCAGCCCTCGGCTCCAGCTTGGCGAAGCCACAGGCCTCCCACCACGCCACCAGGCGCACCGAATGGAACGCCACCTCGCGATACCCCGCCCGAGGCGCGACGTGCGCCTCCAGCCCGAACAGCTCCTTGCCCAGGACGGTGAGCCGGTCGACCACGTCGAGATCGGTGTCGGCGACGCAGAACCGCAGACCACGGGAGTGCAACGAGCCGTCACCCATGAAGTAACCGACCAGCTCGGCGAGCTCGACGCTCATCTCCCGAGGCGCCCGAGCGTGGTGCTCACCGGCCCAGTAGGCCTCCGGCAGCGGCGGCAGTGGGACGTGCTGCGGCGCACCGATGAGCTGGCGAAGGGCGAGAGGCACGCGATCGCCCGCCCGTAGGTCGGCCATGCGTCGCCACACCCATTCGCCGGTCTCGTCGACCACCTTGACCCGGTGGGTGGTCGTTCCCTTGATGCGGTACCCCCGCGTGGTGACCACGTCGACGACGGGCTCGGCTCCATTGACATAGAAGTGGCTGGCCTCACGGTCGCCTTCGTGCGTGGCCACCCGGATGCCGAGCTGCTGCCATTGTGGGCCATCCGGATCACCGAGAGACCGCAGGCGCACGAGACCCCTACTCGTCGCGACCAGCGAGCCGCCGACGAGACATCCGGTGGGCGCCAACACACTGGCCTGGGAGTTGCGTACGCCGAAGGCTTCGCCCCACGCCACGGCATCGTCCCAGTCGGCCTTGGCGGCGGCGAGCAACTCGGCCGGCACGTAGGCGTCGTCGATGTGGCGCAGCTCGTCGCGGTGCATGCGTAGCACCCGGAGCATGTGCTCCTCGTTCTCGACGTAGCCGGCGAAGGCGCCCATGCGGGCGGCGGTGCGGGCGGAGGTGGCGTAGGCGTGGCCGGTGAGCACGGCGGTGAGGGCCCCGGCCCAGGCCCGACCCTGGTCGGAGTCGTAGGGAAGACCGAGGGCCATGAGCAGGGCGCCGAGGTTGGCGTAGCCGAGGCCGAGCTGGCGGAACCGCCGGGACGTCTCGGCGATGGACTCGGTCGGGTAGTCGGCGTTGCCGACCAGGATCTCCTGGGCGGTGAAGACCACCTCGACGGCGTGGCGGTACCCCTCGACGTCGAAGCGGTTCTTCTCCTCGTCGAGGAAGGACAGCAGGTTGATCGACGCCAGGTTGCACGCCGAGTTGTCGAGGTGCATGTACTCCGAGCAGTTGCGAACAATGACGCCGTCGACGACGTAGGAGTGGTTGCGGGGCTCGGAGAGGTTGTAGGTGAGCTCCACCCCGTCGTCGACCCGCTCGACCAATCGGACCGTCTCGCGGCTGCGGTAGAAGCGGTGCGCTTCGATCAGCGCCCGGAGCCTGGCCGCCTTGGCCGGCAGGCTGAAGCCGACGTGCTGGGCGAAGGCGGCGATGGAACGACCGGCGATGCGCAGGTCGTACATCGGCTGGGACTCGTAGACAGCGAACGTACCGTCGTTGCGGACGTGCGTGAACCCGTCGGCACCGCCCGCCTTCCTGGTGTTGTAGATACGGCTGAAGATGCCGAAGGTCGACAGCAGGCGCTGCACGTCCTG
>JAHWJH010000002.1 GCA_019348555.1 Actinomycetota bacterium | reverse complement strand
CCCGCCCCCCCCCCCCCCCCCCCCCACCACCGCCCCCCCCCCCCCCCCCCCCCCCGCCCCGTCGCGCCCGCCCCACCCCCGCCCGCCCCGCCCCCGTGTTACAATGAGACGCAGCACACCGAGACCGGCCAGGCCGGCGAGGGTCAGCGCCCACGACACCCACTCGACGGAGGTGGTGCCGTAGCGCAGCTCGACGTCGTTGGCGGTGGGCACCACGACCATGAGGTTGGGAGCGACCCGCCACGGCCCCTCGGCCCCGGTCACCTTCCAGTTCGGGAAGTAGGAGGTCTTGACCAGCACCGGCGTACCGGGCCGGTCGACCCGGAACGAGATGGCGTCGGTCGTGGCGGTGACGGAGCTCACCTGGGCGGGCGCCACCTCCTCGGCCTCGGGGACGTCACCGGCCTCGATCCGCGACCATGTGGCCGGTCCGTCGGCGGCGAGGAACACGTCATGCGCCGAGCGATCGAGGTACCAGTCCACGGCGGGCTCGAGCCAGCCCTTGCCCCCGGCCGGCACGTCGCTGAGCACGACCGGCTCGGCGGAGAGCGGTTGCACCAGCTCGGCGTCGGCCACCTCGTAGATGCGCCAGGCGCCGGTGCTCGCCACCGGAGTCAGCTCCGGTTCGGCGTCGGCCTGCTGCACCGCCTCGGGCGAGAACGCCATGTAGTAGCGGACGCCGAGGAGCTGGAGGTGGTCGACCCCGAGATCGACGTCGAGGGGCCCGTAGGGCAGATCGCGCTGGGCCCGGGACGGCTCCTTCGACAGCTCCGACTGGTTGAGGAAGTGGAACGGCGTGGTGGCCGACGCCTCGAAGTAGAGGCCCTCCATCGATCCGATGCAGCCGTCGGTGGCGTAGGGGAGGAGCATCAGCGCCATCGGCGTGCCGAAGCGGTCGAGGTCGCTGTCGTACTCCCACATGGCGCGGCCACAGCCGCGCTGGCGGCCCACGCCGTCCATGGTGGCGAGCACGCCCTGGAACTCGGGGAAGGAGGCCTTGGCCTGGTAGCCGGAGTAGTTCCAGCGGGCCCAGCCGGGGATGAAGCTCTGGTCGGTGGTACTCAGCCCCGCCCAGGAGTAGGTCGATCCGTCGGACGAGACCTGCCCGAACGGCAGCGCTCGCAGCGGCAGGCCCACCGCCACGAACGTGGCCAGAGCGGCGAGGACAGTTGCGCCGATGGTGACCGCCCGGTTCGGTCGATCGGGGCGCCGGGAGAACAGCACCGCTGCCGACGTGACGAACTCGGCCACGGCCACCGCCGCCAGGAGGTACAGCATCAGGTACCAGAAGGGAAGGAGGCGGGCGTTCCACAGGCGCCCCTGGGGCGCCACCAGGAACGCCACCGCGAACACCGCCGCCAGCAGACCGAGGAAGACCCCGAGGCGACGGCGGAAGATCACGGAGGTGACCACTCCGACGATGGCGAGCGCGGCCACCCAGGTGAGGTCACCCGCCACCGTGACGGTGCCCTCTCCCCCGAACGCCCGGCTGAGCGATCCGCCCAGGCGCCCGGGAAACAGCCCTTCCCAGTAGGTGGTGAGCTTCTCCCAGCCCATGTCGTTGAGATAGGCCCGGCGGGCCACGAACGGCACCGTCCAGAACGAGCTCAGCAACCCGCCCACCACGCCGACGCCCAGAGCCCAGCGCAGCCGGGACCTGTCGGCCCGCAGCACCAGGGCGAGGCCGCCGCCGACGACGGCGAAGATGGCGGGGATGACGTGGCACAGGGCGCACAAGGCGAGCACCAGGGCGGCGATGGCCCGGTGGCGCCCGGTCTCGAGGCCTCTGAGCACCAGGCCCAGGAACAGCACGGCTAGAGCGAGGCTGATGCTGAAGGCGAACTCACCGGCGAGGGTGGAGGCGGCGTTGCCGCCGTAGATGGTGAACGACCGGTCGAAGATGAACGGCACGGTGGCCACCGCCAGGAGGCCCGGGCCCGGGAAGGGAAGTCGCCCCAGTCGCCCGAGCGCCCACGCCGCCACCGGCAGCGCCAACAGACCCGACACCGAGATCAGCTTGAAGGCGATGGTGTAGGGCAGCACCACGTCGAGGGCGACGATGAGCAGGCTGGGCACCACCATGTAGAAGTGGTAGGCGGGGAACCCGGCGTACCAGTCGGGCGACCACCCGCTCAGGCGACCCTGGCTCAGGAGGTGATCGCGCAGGAACGCCGGCCCCCACACGTGGGCGCCCATGTCGCCACCTGCGGGCAGGCTGTCGGTGAGCAGCAGGCCGGGCTGCAGTTGCAAGAGCGTGAACCCCACCGCCACCGCAACCATGGCGAACGTCACGACCTCGTGCGCGGGCCGACGGCGGACGCGCTCGATCATGGCCCCCATCCTGCCATCGACGGTGACGATGCGTGCCTCGGGTTCAGCGCCTTCGGGGGCGGCGGGTGGCGGGTGGATCCGACGCCATGGCGCCCAGGACCGCCTCGAGGTCGAGGTCCTCGCCGTCGCGGACCCAGGTGCGACGGTGGCACGTGGCGCACGAGCGCATGTCGATGGTGGACGACCCGCGCCTGACCGAGATCGTCACGAGGGGGCCTGAGCACCGAGGGCACGGTGAACCGGGGCTGGCGGGGGGCACTCCCGCGGTGTCGGCAGACCACGCCGCCACCTTGAGTGACGACTTGATGACGGCGTACGGGCGGCTGCGATGTTCAGCCGATGCCCGCCAGCAGGCTCACCACCGCCGAGAGGTTGAACGCCACGTGGGCCCAGATGGCCGGGCCCAGCCGGCCCGTGCGCACCGTGAGCACCCCGGCCACGAGGCCGAAGCCGACCAGCGCCGGCATGTCGTAGGGCTGGAAGTGGATGGAACCGAACAGCAGCGACGACATCACCACCGCCGGGGTCGTGCCCCACCTCCGTTCGACGGCGCGCAGCCACAGGCCCCGGTAGAACAACTCCTCGACCAGGGGAGCCGCCACCGCCACGATGGCGACGAGCAGCACCACCCCCACAACGTCGGTGGCGCTCGAGGTGAGGGCCTCGGCGCTGGTGCCGACCTTGTCGAGGTCGACGCCGAGAACCTGGTAAAGCAGGGCGACGACCACGGCGAGCGCGATCTGGGCGCCCAGCCCGGTGGCGACGCCGAGGGGGACGTCGCTCCAACGCATCCGCAGGCCGAAGTCGGCGGCCAGACTGCGACGGCCCTTGCCGTAGGTGGACCACAGGGGGGCGCCGAGCAGCCCCGCCCACAGCGGGACCTGGAGCAGCGCGGTCGCCCCCAGGGAGAGCCCGTCGAGATCGCTGCGGCCGCTCGCTGCCAGCACCGCCACCACGACCAGGCCGGGGACGAGGATGGCGAGGAGGGTCCCGGCCACGGCGTCGCCCATCCCCCAGCGCACCCGGTCGTCGTGCTCGTCCGGGGGCTGCCCGACGGGGGCGACTCGCTCCTCGGGCAGCACGGGCCCCACCGTACCCACGATGACCCGTCGTGCCCGGTGCCTCGTCGGCCGACGGGACCGGCTCAGGCGGCGGTGTCGCTCAGACGGCGACCCGCGTGAACGGCGAGGGGCCCGGCCGGCGGTCGGTGCGGCTCCAGCCGCTGGGGACGGCCATGCGGTCGGCGTGGTCGGTGCAGAGGTCGTAGCCGGCGGGCGAGGCGTCGGCATCCAAGCCGTCGAGCCACACGCAGCGGCTGGCGTAGTCGTAGGTCATGGTCGAGGTGGCCTCGACGGCACAGCCCTGGCGAGCGCAGAGCCGAGGCCGCGGGGCGAGCGTCGCGCGCCTGGTCGAAGAGAACCCCGACAATGCCGGGCCGCGGGGCCCGCCCGAAGGGAATGACATGGTTGTGACGGTAGCGACGGTGGCGTCCCAGGTGGGGGATGGTGCCTCTCCCGGAGGATGGCGCTCTCGGCCACTCCTTTCTTTCGTCGGCTGACCCTCGTGGGGCCAGGTGGACCGCGGTGGCGGGAAGTGGCCCGTAGCATGGGGGCCATGGTCCCCCAGTCGCCGAACCCGCCTCGCGACCCCCGCGACGCGCGCCGCTTCGGGGCCAAGGGCGGGCGACCCGACCAGGGATGGCCCCGCTGGGCGATGTGGGCGGCGCTGGGCCTGCTCCTGTCGTTCTTCCTCGTCACCGGTCTTTTCTCGGCTCCCGAGAGCACCCACGTGAGCTACTCGGAGCTGCGCGATCGCGTCGAAGCGGGAGAGGTGGCGTCGATCACCTACAACACCCAGACCAACGTCATCGTGGCGGAGACCAATGACGGCGAGCAGTTCCAGAGCAGCGCCACGCCCGAGCTGTTCGCCAAGGACACGCGGGTCTTCGAGAACAACGACATCAAGTACGAGACCCGCACCCCCACGCCCAACCTGCTGGCCTCACTGATCCCGTTCCTGCTGCCGGTCGCGCTGCTCATCGGCTTCATCGTGTACATGCAGCGCCGGACGCAGGGCCAGATGGGCGGCATCATGCAGATCGGGCGGTCCAAGGCCAAGACCTACAGCACCGAGAAGCCGGGAACCACCTTCGCCGACGTGGCCGGCTACGAGGGCGTCAAGCAGGAGATCACCGAGGTGGTCGATTTCCTCAAGTCGCCCGAGCGATTCGCCACCATCGGCGCACGCATCCCCAAGGGGGTCCTGCTGGTGGGCCCGCCGGGGACCGGCAAGACCCTCATCGCCCGGGCGGTGGCCGGTGAGGCCGGCGTGCCGTTCCTGTCGGTCACCGGCTCGGACTTCATGGAGATGTTCGTCGGCGTGGGCGCCAGCCGGGTCCGCGACCTGTTCCAGTCGGCCCGCAAGATGGGCAGGGCCATCATCTTCGTCGACGAGATCGACTCCATCGGGCGAAAGCGCGGGGCGGGCCTGGGCGGCGGCCACGACGAGCGCGAGCAGACCCTCAACCAGATGCTGTCGGAGATGGACGGCTTCGAGGCGACCGAGGGCATCGTGATGATGGCCGCCACCAACCGCCCCGACATCCTCGACCCCGCCCTGTTGCGCCCGGGCCGGTTCGACCGCCAGGTGGTCGTTCCCCTGCCCGAGTGCGAGGAGCGCCTCGCCATCCTCCACGTCCACAGCAAGGACAAGAAGCTGGCCGACGACGTCGACCTGGTGACCGTGGCCAAGGGCACACCGGGGATGAGCGGCGCCGATCTGTCGAACCTGGTGAACGAGGCGGCTCTGTTCGCCGTGCGCCGCGACGCCAAGCAGGTCCACATGGAGGACTTCGAGTCGGCGCGCGACCGGATGCTCATGGGCCAGCGCCGGGAGTCGATGGCGCTGTCCGACGTGGAGAAGGAGATCGTCGCCTACCACGAGGGCGGCCACGCCGTGTGCGCCGCCGTGCTCCCCCACGCCGACCCTCTGCACAAGGTGACCATCCTGCCGAGCGGCATGGCGCTCGGCGTGACCCAGCAGCTGCCCGAGGAGCGCCACCTCTACCGCCAGGACTACATCGAGGACTCGCTGGTCGTGCGCCTGGGCGGGCGCATCTCCGAGGAGTTGGTGTTCGGCGTCATCTCCACCGGCGCCAACAACGACCTGATGGGGGCCACCGAGCTCAGCCGCAAGATGGTGCGCGAGTGGGGCATGAGCGAACGGATCGGGCCCATGGCCTGGGGTGGCCAGGGCCAGGTCTTCCTCGGGGAGGACCTCATGCACAGCAGGGAGTACTCCGACGAGACCGCCAGGGTGATCGACGAGGAGGTCGAGCGCATCCTGCGTGAGCAGGAAGACCGTTGCCGCGACACGCTGCGCCACTACCGGCCAGGCCTCGACGCCGTGGCCGCCGCCCTCCTCGAGCACGAGACGATCGACGGCGCGGAGGTGACCCGCCTGATCGACGAGGCGCAACGGGCTGCCGCCAACGGGGCCGGTTCCGACGGTGCCGGTTCGGTGGCCTCCGCCGCGCCCGCCGAGCTTCGTCCCGCCCGCTCCTAGAGGCTCCTGCGCGCTCCTAGTCGCCGGCTCTGGCCGCGTCGTCCCGCCGGAGGTCGGCGAGCGTCGCCCACAGGTCGGTCGCCGTGGGCGGCCCCACGAAGCTGGCCCGCACCACGCCCTCGGCGTCGGCCACCACCAGGCACGGCACGGCGTCGATGCCGTAGCGGCGGTGCAGGGCCGGGTCGGCGCCGATCTCCACCTCCTGGACGACGACCTCGCCACCGTCGAGCGGGACGGCCTTCGCCACCACGCCGGCACAGGAGTCACAGGTCGCCGAGGTGAACACCGCCACCAGCCAAGGCGCCTCCGGGCGGGCGAAGTCGCCCCGGTCGAGCTGCGTGGGCACGGCCCAGCGGGCCTGGGTCGGGGCGTCGGGCCGGCGCCGGTCGAGCACCACCGCCACCACCACGGCGAGGGCCACCAGGACGGCGGCGATCACCAGGCGCTCCACGCCACGACGCTAGCGAGCAGCGCCCAACCGGCGTCAGAACCGCCCGACTACCGGGGCTGGAACTCCGTCTCCGTCTCGGTGATGGTGCCGGTCTCGGTGGCGACCTCTTCGGTCACCGTCTCGGTCTCGGTCTCGGTCGGCTCCACGGTCTCCGTGGCGGTCTCGGTCTCGATCTCGAGCTCGGTGTCCAGTTCGGTCTCGGTCACCTCGACCGTGCCTTCGCCGTCCCCGTCGCAGGCGGTGGCCCCCAGCGAGAGGCCGGCGGCGAGCACGCCCACGGCGGCCTTGTTCCAGAACGAGTTCATGATCGAGTCCTTTCAAGAAGTACGGCGAGAGGTTCTCGTACCGCTCACTCCCGACACCCGCTCAGGCGGCATGGCACACCCTCCCCCGTGGTGGGCGTTGACACCCTTCCACTCCATGAAACGCACGAGGTGCGGATCGGTTACGCGGCCGACCTTCCCTGGCCGATGCGGTGAGGGAGGAGCCCCTCAGGCGGCGAAGGCGCCCTCGCTATCCTCGCCGGACTGTGCCGCGTCCGAGCCTGTCGCTGAAGCGCGGAACGTCGGAGGCGGCCAGGTCGGATGGTTCCGAACAGCGCGATCGCCGCGTCGGTGGGGCCCCGTTGGCAGTCGTCGGGGTTGCCCTCGTGCTCGGCTGGTGGTCGAAGGGCCACTGCATCTTCGACGGGGGCTGGGAAGGCGGGGAGCAGTTCCGCCAGTATTGCTACAGCGACCTGGTCGCCTTGTGGTCGGGCCGAGGTCTCGCCGACGGGCGCATCCCCTACATCGATCAGCCGCTCGAGTACCCACCCCTGATCGGTCTGCAGATGTGGTCCACGGCGCTGGTCACCAGGGCCTGGGGCGGCGGCGTTCTGGTCTTCTACAACCTCAATGCAGGGCTCAACGCAGCGTTCGTGGTGGCCACCCTGTTCATCCTGCGGCGGTTGAAGCTGCCCACCAGCAGGCAGTTGTGGTGGGCGGGGGCGCCACCTCTGGTCCTCTACGCCTCCTTGAACTGGGACCCGCTCCCGGTGCTGCTCACCGTGCTCGCCGTCGCTCTGCACGTGGACGGGCGGGATGGGGCGGCCGGCGTGGCGGCGGGGCTCGGCGCCGCCGCCAAGCTGTTTCCCGTCCTGCTCGTCCCGCTGGTCGTGGCTGCGCGCCTGCGCCAGCGGAACTGGCGCGCCGCCGGCCACCACATCGCCGGCGCCGCTGTGGCCTGGGCGGCGGTGAACGTCCCCCTGGCCTTCGTCGCTCCGGAAGGGTGGAGCCGCTTCTTCGAGGTGAATCGCGAGCGGGGCGCCAGCTGGTCCACGCTCTGGGCGGTGGCTGACCAGCTCGGTGGCGTGGCCCTCGACCGCCAGGCGCTCAACCGCGCCAGCGCCCTGGCATTCGCCGCCGGCGCCCTGGTCGTGCTCGCCATCGGCCTCAGACGGCGCCGCCCGGCGACGACCTGGACGCTGCTGCTGCCGCTGCTCGCCTGGTTCCTCGTGACCAACAAGGTGTTCTCGCCGCAGTACGACCTGTGGCTGATCCCCCTGCTCGCCCTCCTCCTTCCCCGGGTAGCCCCGTTCGCCGTCTTCGTCGTCGCCGACCTGGCCGTGTTCGCCGCCGAGTTCGCCTACCTGGGGGGGCGAGCCGGGGAGGAGCCACCGCTCGACTATGGGCTGCTCGGGGTGGCCGTCGCCCTCCGCGCCGCCGCCCTGGTCTGGATCATCGTCGCCTCACTTCGAGGGCCTGGGATCGGGCCGCCGGCGACCACCTCGGCGCCTCAGCGCCAAGAGTCCAGCCACATGCGCGCTTCGAGCACCGACCGGGGCAGCTCGACGCCTGACCAGATTGGCAGGAAGTACACGAGCGCCACCAGAGCCAGCCCGGCGACTCCGCCCGGCAACCACCGCAGTCGCCTCGACGCGTCCGCCCGGATGCAGAGATGGGCGACGCTCATGGCCACGAAAGGGACGAGAGGCGTGGCATAGAAGAAGTAGCCGTCCTTGCCGACCAGCAGCCACGGCACGTACTGGCCGAGGAGGAACACCAGGAGGGCGAGCGCGGAGCGGCGGCGGCGGACGAGCGCCGACCAGGCGACCACCGGGTAGGCGAGGAGGCCGGTCCACCACACCACGGGGTTGCCGAGGCCCAGGATCTTGGCTCGGTTGCCCACGCCGACGGCACAGGGCTCACCGGCTTGGACCTGCTCGTTCGTGCAGCGCTCGAAGTAGTACAGGACCGGGCGGGTCATCAGCGGCCAGGTGGTGGCCGAGGAGCGGTAGGGATGCGTCGTCGGCAAGCGCTGGTGGTAGTCCACCAGCTCGAGCTGCTCCTCCCACCACACCCGTGCCCGCTCGGTCATCCCGACGTCACAGCCTCCCTCCGGGCACCGGTCACGGCCGGCGTCGGAGTGGTGGTAGTTGGCGAACCAACCCGTGTAGCCGAGCACATAGACGGCGATGGGCAGCACCCCCAGGCACAGTGCCGCCACACCCACGCCGCGGGCCATCGCACGCCCTCCGGCGCGGTTACGTCGGGCCTGCCGGAGCTGCGACACGAGGACCACGGCGAGGGCCGTGACCAGGGCGAAGACCGCCGACCACTTGGTGGCGACGCCCAGCCCGAAGGCAATGCCGGCGAGGGCCAGACAGCGACCTGGCGATCGCCGGTCGTCGAGCGCCACGGCGACGAGCCAGAAGCCGGTGACGATGAACAGCCCCACGAAGACGTCGAGCATGGCGATCCTGCTCATGGTCAGCGCCAGTCCGTCGAATGCGACGAGCAGCGCCGCCAGCGCCGCCGGCCACCGGCAGCGGAACAACCGCCATGCGGCGAAGTAGGTGACGAGGACCGTCAGCGTGCCGGCGGTGGCGCTCGCCAACCGCCAGCCCAGGGGCTCGAAGCCGATGACGGCGATGCCGACGGCGATGAGCCACTTCCCGACGGGGGGATGAGCCGGGCGATCCACCTCCACCCCGGTCTCCAGCATGGACCGGGCGTCGTTGGCGTAGAAGACCTCGTCGAAGTAGAGGCGGGGTGGCTCGGCGAGGTTGACGAAGCGCAGACAGGCGGCGATGACGATGAGGGCCACGGGCACGAGCAACCCGAGGCGGGACCCGCCATTCCGATGCGAGCGCCGGGCGGGCCCGCCTTCAGCCCCGTCCGGCGCACCCGTGGTGGACCCGCCGGGGACGGCCGCAGTGGAGGAGGGGCTGGTCGCCGCGCCGGCGGACCGATCTACCGAGGCTGGAACTCGGTTTCTGTCTCGGTGATGGTGCCGGTCTCGGTGGCGACCTCTTCGGTCTCGGTCTCGGTCTCGGTCTCGGTCGGCTCGAGGGTCTGGGTCTCGGTCTCGGTCTCGATCTCGAGCTCGGTCTCCAACTCGGTCTCGGTCACCTCCACCGTGCCTTCCCCGTCACCGTCGCAGGCAGTGGCTCCGAGCGAGAATCCGGTGACGATCAGTCCTACGGCGGCCTTCTTCCAAAGGGAGTTCATCGTAGAGGTGCGTCCTTTCCTGAAAGGTGTAGAGGGACGTTTCCGGTACCGCTGCACTGTACGCGATCTGCACCTACCGGCGTCACCCGGCGGCCGAAGGCAGCTCGTGGAGTCGTGCGACTGATCGCCCGCACGACGCTCTGCAGCCGCTGGCCCAGCCCACGGCGGGTGACCAGCACGAACGCCTCGATCACGATCGGCAACGACATCTTGGAGGTCCCACGATGGCGCTCGACGAAGTCGATGGGCAGCTCGACCACCCCACCGCCGAGGCGGGAGATCCGATGGGCCATCTCGATCTGGAAGCCGTAGCCGTCCGCCCGGACGGCGCTGAGGTCGAGCCGGCCGAGGGTGGCGCCGTCGTAGGCGCGAAAGCCCGAGGTGGCGTCGGCCACGTCGAGGCGCAACAGTCGGGCGGCGTAGCGGTTCCCGAAGCGAGACAGCAACCGCCGGTAGAGCGACCAGTTCGGGATGCGCCCTCCGGGGACGTACCGGGAGCCGATCACCAGTGCCGCCCCCTGGTCGATGGCGGCGATCAGTGCCGGCAGTGCCGCCGGGTCGTGCGAGAGGTCGCTGTCCATCTCCACCAACACCTCGTAGCCCCGGGTCAGGCCCTGCCGGAAGCCGTCCCGGTAGGCGCTCCCGAGCCCCGCCTTCCCCGGCCTGACCCACACTTCCACCCGGCCGAGCTCTTCGCCCACCGCCTTCGCCACCTGGGCGGTGCCGTCGGGGCTCGAGTCGTCGATCACCAACACGTCGGCAGCCGGTACCGCCGCCCGCAGTCGCCGGAGGACCTCCTCCAGGTTGTCGGCCTCGAGGTAGGTCGGCAGGACGACCAGGGTGCGTCTCACCGCACCGCATGCGACGGTGCCGCGGTCGCGCCGGCTGCACGGCGTCGTTCCTTCACCGTGTCGCTCATCGTCTGGCACCTTCGCCGTGCACCGGCTGACTACTGAGCTCGAAGTGGTCGCTCGGAAGTGCCCTCGGAGGTGCTGAGCTGCGACGTGCGCTGCTCCATCCGCCCTTGGATGCGTTCACCGGCTCCTGCGCTCTCCCGGCGCACGGCCTGCGACTCCTCCTCGAGCTTCCCCAGGGCCTGTTCCCACTTGCTGCGCATGGGCTGGATGCCACCGCCGCCGATGGCGATGACGGCCGAGCCGACCACGATGGCCAGCAAGGCATAGAACAGACCGTTCACGATGGCCGGGGCGATCCGGAGCTGGCTCAGGGCGGCGAAGCCGGCCACGGTGAGGATGGCGACCGAGGCCGACACGGCGAGCGCCTTGCCATAGCTGAGACCGCCGAGGGCCGCTTCGAGCAACTCCTTCACCGCAGCGGCGATGGCAGCGCCTACCACCACGATGACGATGGCGGCAAAGACCCTGGGGAGAAAGCCGATCACGCCGGTGATCAGGTCCGAAACCGGGTTGGGCCCGAAGACGCCGAATGCGAACTGGAGCACGAAGAGGACCAAGGCGTAGTAGATGATCTTGCCGACGATGTCACTGGCGTCGTACTGCGACTTCGACAATGCCTGCTTTACACCGCCTCGCTCGACCGCCTGGTCGAATCCGACCCGCTCGAGGATTTTGTCGGCTGCTTTGGCCAGGGCCTTGGCGATGAAGATGCCGACGACCAGAATGAGGAGGAACGCGACGAACTTCGGAAAAAAAGCCGCCACGTTGGCCCATGCCTCTTCGATGCCACGGCTCAGCTCCACTGCTGCGACGAGACTCATTGTTGACCTCCATAGCGAGATGACCCGCTCATCGAGCTGGGCATGTTGGTGTGTTGGGAGGACGAGTTGCTCATCCTCGATTCATCTTCCGGGTGTCGCGCGGCTCGAGGAACGGCTCTTGATCCGCTGGGTGGCCCGCCTCGATCTGGCGCCCTCGCTCGAGCTCGGCATTGAACTCCGCGCCGAGGAGCACGGCGATGTTGGAGATCCACAGCCATACCAGGAACACGATCACGCCGCCGAGCGCGCCATAGGTCTTGTTGTAGGAGCCGAAGTTGGCGACGTAGAAGGCGAACGCCGCCGAAGCGAGCAACCACACGACCACCGCCAGCAGACCGCCGGGGCTGAGCCAGCGGAAGCCCGGCTGCCTGACGTTGGGCGAGGCCCAGTACAAGATGGCGAACATCAGGCTGACGATCACCAGCAGCACCGGCCACTTGGCGACATCCCAGACGGTGACCACCGTCGTACCGAGGCCGAGCAGTCGGCCCACCTGGTCAGCCAGCCCCCCGGTGAGCACCACGGCAAGGGCGCTGATCGCCAGCAACACGAGCATGACCAGCGTCACGCCCAGTCGAACCGGACCGGTCTTCCAGAACGGCCTCCCCTCTTCGACGTCGTAGATGGCGTTCGAGGCGCGCATGAAGGCGGCGACATAGCCGGACGCCGACCACAGTGCGGCGGCGAGGCCGACGACGAAGAGGACCCCCGCCGCACCCTGGCTCTGCTGCAGGTTCTCGATGGCGGTGGTGAAGATCTCCTTCGCCGGGCCCGGCGCCACCTTCCCGAGATTGTCGATGAGCACCTGGGTGGCGGACTGGCCCAGGAGCCCCACCACCGAGACGAGGGCGAGGAGGGCCGGGAAGATGGCGAGCACGCCGTAATAGGTGAGCGCCGCCGCCCAGTCGGTGACGTTGTCCTCCTTGAACTCCCGCGCCGTGCGCTTCAGGACGCCTCCCAACGCCGGCTTCTGCAGATCCGTCGGCTTCTCCGGGGCGCGGTGCTCGGCGTCACCGCCATCGCTCGACTCCGGAACCTGTTGCGGGTGACCGATCACTCGGGTGTCCCCGCCCTCTCGCTCGATCATCTCGGCCCAGCGCCTGCGCCATTCCTCATCGCTCTCGGGCACGCCTCCCCCTCTCCGCTTCGGTTTGGTGTTGGTTCATCCCGGCTCGACGGATGCTCCTCCATCCCGGTAGATCCAGTTCTGCACGTCGGTCCCCGGTTCTTCGAGGTCTCCGGCCGTGAACAACGTGCTCAACCGCTCGATGGCCGCGGCCTCGTCGACGGCATCGTCGACGATGGCCATGAGCTCCCCGAGCCTGCGCACTCGACCCTCCTCGTAGACCCCGGCGGGCGGAGCCCGCAGGACGAGCTGCCCCCCGAGGTCCTCCATACCCTCCATGGCCCCGATCAGGACGCTCAGTCCCGATGAGTCGATGAACGTCGTCTCCCTCAGGTCGACCAGGACCTGCCGGCACCCGCGCGTGGCGAGGGCCACCAGATGCTCCCGCAACCACTGGCCGGCGTGTCGATTCAGCTCACCCTGGACGGTCACCAGACAGCGCGAGTTCGCCTCGGCGATGCCCAGCCGCACCATCGGGACACCTCCTCCACGGAAGCTCGCGGTCGACGGGCGTCGACGGAGAGGAGGCTTCCGGCGGGGTGGCAGGCCTACTGCTGCTCAAGGTCGATCTGCTCCTTGCGCACCTCCTCGGAGACGACCTCCTCGTCGACGTTGACGCTCTTGTCGAGGCGCACCCGCTCCTTGGGAACGACCTGCTTGTCGACCACCACCTGCTCCTCCATCAGGGTCATCTCGTGCTCTTCCTCCGAGAGGTCCGGTCCGGACGTCGCCGCGCCGACGTTGGCGTCGGTGACCGGCTCACGCACCACCCGGACCTCCTCACGCTGGACCGGAACGGTCATCTGGACGTTCTCGGTCACGATGTACTTCTTCAGCCGCACGAGCGAGGAGGGTCGGCGCACGGTGCCGACCTGCAGCTGCTCCTCGGAGCGGGTCATGGCGTCGTCGGTGGTGGGACCGCTGGTGTCGTGCCCGGTGTCGGGTTCAGCCGCCGCCTCGACGTCACCGGCGTGCAGGACCCGGGGCTCGGCATCCACGCCGTAGTGCCGGTAGAGCTGCGCCTCCTCCTCGGGGGTGATCTCCACGTCGGGATCGATGCTGGGGGCGTCCTTGATCTGGGCCTCGGGGTAGGCAGCTTGCAGGGAGTCGCCGGAGACGCTGGCCCCCTTGAGCGGGACGTAGTTGAGCTTGCGGCCCAACAGGCCGGTGTGGACCAGGGCCCATGCCGGCTCCTGGGTGTCGTTGTCGAGGTAGATGTCCTCGATCTTGCCCACCTTGCTGCCTTCGGCGTCGAGGAGGTTGGCGTCGATCATGGGCTGGACGTCTTCGAAGCTGAGCTGGGGCATCTGTCGCTCCTGTCGTAGTGGGGTCTGCTGTGGGTGATGTCGTGCTTCAACGGCGGGGGGCGACGACCTTCTTCGCCGGCGCCGACCGCCCGGCCTTCGCCTTGGTCGTCGTCCTGGCCGGGGCGGAGGTCGAGGGGCGCTTTGCCTCGGCCTTGACCTGGCTGGTCGCCGCCTTGGTCTGACGCTTCACCTGGGTTGCCGCCTTCTTGGCCTGGCCCTTGGTGCGCTGCGTCGAGGCGCTGGCTTGCTGCTTGACCTCTCCGGCTGCCTTGCGGGCCTGCTTCTTGACCTGCTCGGTACGGTCCTGGGCGGCCTGTTGCATCTCGTCGGCGACGCTTCGTCCGGCCTCGATGGCCTGGTCCTTCACCGGCTGCGCGTTCTCCTTGACCTGCCTGGCGAGCTTTCGCTCACGGTCCGACGGCGCCACCAGGGAGGCCAGCAGGGCGCCTCCCCCCAGAGCCACGAGGCCGGCGACGAAGGGATGGTCGCCGGCCTGGTCCCGAAGGCTGACCGGCGCCCGCCGCGCGCCACCGGCAACCGTGCCGGTCACATCGCCGGTGCGCTCTGCCAGGCGCCGAGACTGTGCTCGCACGGTCCCGGTCAGCTGCGGCAGCCGACCTTGCTCCGACCCGTCGCTCCTGGCCACGTCTTCCTTCCTCTCGGTCACGAAACCCTGGATGTTGCCGACGGCCGAACGAAGCCCCTCGGTCCGCCGCTCGAGCATGCGGGTGGGGCTCACTCGCTCGCGGACGTTCTCGACCCGCTCGGCGACGTCGGCCTTGGCCCTCGCCACCACCTTCTTGGGGGCGATCCGGTCGCCCACGGCCTCGAGGGTGGTGGCCAGATCGGCACGGGCCCGCCGGATGTCCCGCGTCAGCGCCTCGGTGTCCGAGCCCATGTCAGCTCCGGCTCCCAGGAGTGCCCATCGGGCGGTTCGCCCCTCGCGACAGTGCCGCCTTGGCCACCTGGACGTCGTCCTTCACGCTGGCGATGGCCTGATCGGGAGCGGGGCTGACCTCGGCCAGTTGCTTTCGTCCTTTGCCGAGCAACACCGCGGCGACCCCGAGGAACACCACGCCGACGACGAGGAAGGCGAAGCCGGTGGGGATCACCGCGGCCAGGCCCCATGCCGCCGCGAACGACACCAACAACAGTCCGAAGAGCGCAGCCACCCCGGTCGCCGCCAGCAGCGCCCCGGCCTTGGAGGCCTTGGCGGCCTGGTCCTTGACCTCCAGCTTGGCCAGCTCCACCTCCTTGCTGATGAGGAGCTTGACCTGATTGCTCATGTCGGCGAGGAGCTCGGAGACGGACCTGTCGTCGCCTGCAGCGTTGTGGCCCGGAGTGCCCGGCATCACCGGCCACCCGTGCCGATCGAGCACGTTTGATTCGGGCCGACGAGGGCCTCGATCCTGGCCTGCGATGTGGGGGTCATCCTGCTCCTCGCTCGGGCTGCATGACCTACCCTCCCCGTGTGGCGGGCGCTGACACCTCCACTCCATGAAACGCACGAGAACCGACTTCGTTACGCGGGCCGCTCCTCCTCGTCCTCTCGGGACCGGACCGATCTCCGGGGTCGAGTCGTCGTGAGCGCCTCGGAACGGGACGAAGGCGACTCCGACGTCGCTGCCCTCGAGCCCGCCGTCCGCCGGGTCGTCGCCGCCCGGGTCGCCGATCCACACCGGGTCGACGACCTCGTGCAGGAGACGCTCGCCCGCGTCCTCGAGTGCCGACGGTCGCTGGAAGGCGAGGCGCTGCTGGCCTACGCGGTGGTGTCGGCGCGAAACCTGGTCATCTCCGAGGGCCGCACGGAGGACCGCCGCGAGCGTCTGGGTCCCCGCTTGGCCGACGTCTCCCAGCCGGAGCGCCCGGACGATGCGGTGGTGGCCAGCGAGGAGCGCAGGGCCGTGCGCAGGGCGCTGCGGCAGCTCTCCCACGACGAGCGCACCACCCTCGTGGCCCGTGAGGTCGAGGGCAGGGACAACGCCTCACTGGCTCGGGAGCTCCAGGCCTCGTCCGGCGCCGTATCCCTGCGCCTGTTCCGGGCGCGAGCCAAGCTCCGGGTCGAGTACCTCCTCGCCCTCGGCGGGGTCCAGCCGCCGACCCCGGCGTGTCGGCCCGTGCTCATGGCCCTTTCCGCCGGCGACCGTCGGCGACAGCGCGAGCTCGACGCCGGCGGCCATCTGCTCGCGTGTCCGAGCTGCGCGGCACTGAGCCAGGACCTGTTGGAGCGGCAACGACCGCTTCGGGCGGTGTGGCCGCTCCTGCCGCTTGCGGCGTCGGCCCGCTGGCTGCGCACCCGCCTGCGGCGACGACCAACCCGTACGGCGACGGTGGTCACCGCCGCCGGTGCCACCCTGGCCGTCCTCCTCGTCGCTCGCTCCGGGGATCCGGCGGCCTGCGGGGGCACCCTCACCGTGGACGGGTCCCGGGTCGGGATCGCCGAGACCGACCGACTCGCCGAGTCCGGCGGACGGCCGGTCGAGGCCGACGACCTGCCCGTCGAGTCGGTTCCCGCCAACGAGGGCTTCTGGCTGGGCTGCGCCGACGGTCGGGTGTGGATCCAGCTCACCGGCGTGGGTGAGTCGCCCGAACGGATCTCGCCGGGCCGGCGCCTCGAGCTCACCGGGACCGCCGCCCTGCACTCGGAGGGCTACTCGGGCAGCGTCGGCGTGGACCCGTCGGAGGGTGCGGCCGAGCTGGATCGGCAGCGGGTGCACCTGGAAGTCGACTACGGCGACCTGCAGCTGCGCTGAGGGCTCCGGCCACCACCGCCACCAGGGCGGCGCCGTAGGCGAGGCGGCCGAGGTTCGTGGCGTCGGGGTGGTCCAGCAACACGGCGACGTAGTACGGGTGGCCGGCCACCACCACGGCCGCCCACCACGGCTGGATGGCGATGGTCGCCATGGCGAGCAGGACGACGGCGTACCACGACTGGACCGGCGAGGCGGCCAACACCATGGCTCCCAGCAGGGCCGCTGCGCCCGCCGGGGGCGGGGGTCGCCGGACCACGACCCAGCCGGCCACGCCGAGGACCGCCGCCACGGAGGCGGCCCCCGCCACCGCCGGGGGTAGTCCCAGCGCCGTCGCCAGCAGGAACCGGCTCCCCTCGCGGTAATCCTCCTCGGCCAGGTACCCCGGGAGGTAGCCCACCAGGCGCCACCCCACATCGAGCACGTGCGGCAGGTAGCCGGCGACGACCACGACGAGGGCGCCGGCGCCGGCCCGGGCCAGGACGGTCAGGCGCCGGCCGGTGCCGGCTCCCACCAGCGCCAGCAGGATCACCGCCGGGTAGAGCTTCACCATGGCGGCGGCGCCGAGGAGCGCACCGGCACCGACGTGGCGCCATCCCGGAGAGCGGGACCCTCGGGACGAGCCTTCACGGGGGGCCACGAGGACCATGGCACCCACGACGAGCAGGACAGCCAGCCCGTCCACGTGGCCGTTCTGCACGATCTCCACCACCGGTCCCGGGGACAGGGCGTACAGAGCGCTCCAGCGGCGGTCGCCGCCCCAGCGGCCGAGGGCGACCGGGAGCAGGACCAGCACGGCGACCTCGGTCACCAGCCCGGCCACCTGCCAGGTGGTGTGACGCCCGCCGCCGGGAGCGAAGGTGTCGACCACGACGAACCAACCCTGCGCCAGTGGGGGGTAGATGGTAGGCACCGCCGGGCGGTTCATCCTCGTGCACCCGGGCGGCCGGTCGAGCTCGGCGCACCCGGCGTCGTCGGGCCACAGCCAGGGCTCCCGCAGACCGGCCAGCTCCTCGCTGGCCGGAGGATGGAGGTAGGGGTTGACGCCGGTCGCCTGCACCCGCGCGTCCCACGCGTAGCGGTACAAGTCGTCCGAGGTGGTGGGTGGCCCGGCCAGGGCGGCCAGCCGAAGCGCCAGCCCGGCGCCCAGCGTCAGGACCAGGGCCATACGGGTGGGCAGTCGCAGGGCGGCGGCGAGGGCGACGGCCCACGCCAGGCCCCACAGAGCGAGTTGGGCCGGCAAGCGCCAGCGTGCCTCGAGGAGAGGCGGACCGGCGGCTATCGACGCCGAGAGCGCCGTGCCGCAACCGGCGGCGGCGAGGAAGATCACCGCCGGGACGCCCGGTGCTGCCCGGAGAGGGCCTCGGCTCACCTCCCGGCGGGGGCGCGCGGCGACGCCGCCAGCGCCGCCATGCCCTCGGCGAAGCCGACCTCGGCGACGAACCCCAGCTGGTCAACGGCCCGGCGTGGCGAGGCCACGACATGGCGGACGTCGCCGCCACGCCATCGCCCGGTGACCTCGGGTCGAAGACCCCCGCCGGTGGCCCGGGCCAGCGCCTCGGCCATGTCCAACACGGTGTGGGGGGAGCCGCTGGCCACGTTGTAGGCGCCGGCCGCACCTGGGACGGTGAGGGCCAGCACGTTGGCCCGGGCCACGTCGTCGACATGGATGAAGTCGCGCGTCTGGCCGCCGTCCTCGAAGACCTGGGGGGCCCGGCCCCGGGCCAGCGCCGACAGGAAGATGGCGGCCACGCCGGCGTAGGGGGTGTCGCGCGGCATCCCCGGGCCGTAGACGTTGTGGTAGCGCAGCGCCACCACCGACGCGCCCGCCTCCCTACCCCACAGCGCGCACAGGTGCTCCTGGTGGAGCTTGGTGGCGGCGTAGACGTTGCGGGGGTCGGCCGGGGTGTCCTCGGTGACCGCGGCCACCTCCACGGTCTCCCCGCAGCCGGGCTGCGGGCAGGGTGCGTCGAAGCGCCCGGCGTCGAGGTCGGACGCTCGCCGGGGGCCCGGCGCCACCAGGCCGTGGCGCGGGCAGCGCGACCGGCCCTCCCCGTAGACCACCATGCTGCTGGCCAGCACCAGGCGCCCGTCGAAGCGCCGACTCCACAAGGCACCGAGCAGGCTCGCCGTCCCCACGTCGTTGGCGGCCACATAGGCGCCCACATCGCCGAAGTCGACGCCGAGGCCCACCTTGGCCGCCTGGTGACACACGGCGTCGACGTCCTCGACGGCGGCGGCGGCCACGGCGGGATCGGCGACGTCGCCCACCACCAGCTCGGCGCGGGCGTCGACCTCGGGAGCCACGGCGTGGACGCCGGGATCGAGGCTGTCGAGCACGCGAACGTCGGCACCACGCTCGACCAGGGCGGTGACGACCCGAGAGCCTACGAACCCGGCGCCACCGGTGACGAGCACTCTCACCGGCTACCTGCGCCTCCCGCGTTCTCGTGGTCGAGACGGTTCGTTCCCGGCGCGTTGTGACCACGAGAAGACGGTTGCGTCGTGGGCGACGCCGAAACGGGAAGTGAGACGGTGAAGCGACAGCCCTGGCCCTCGTTGCGAACGCTGATCCGACCACGGTGGGCCTCCACCAGGCCGCGGGCCACCGCCAGGCCGAGGCCGGCGCCACCATCGCCGGGGGTGCGGGCGGTATCTCCCCGATAGGCCACGTCGAAGACGTGGTCCAGGTCGCGCTCGGGGATGCCCCCGCAGCGGTCCTGCACCCAGACCTCGACGGAGCCGGTGTCCGTGACGGCGGCGTGGACCACGACGGTCCCACCCTCGGGGGTGTGGCGGATGGCGTTGTCCAGGAGGTTGCGGACCACACGCGCCATCTCGGGGGTCGACAGCTCCACCACCGGCGCCGGGTCTTCGACCTGCTCCACCAGAACGATGCCCTTGCCCCGGGCGGCGATGGACGCGCCGGCGACGGCGTCGGCGATCAACTCGTCGAGGGCGACCGGCCGGAGGTCGAGGGCCAGGGCCCCGGCGTGGATCCTCGACAGCTCGAAGAGGTCGTCGACCAGGCCGGCCAGGCGATCGGCCTCCTGGCGCATGGTGCGGTGGTAGCGGGCCACCGTCTCGGGGTCGTCGACCACCCGGTCCTCCAACGCCTCCACCATGGCCCGAATCCCGGCCAGGGGCGTGCGCAAGTCGTGGGAGACCCACGACACCAGCTCCCGACGGCTCCGCTCCAGAGCCGCCGCCCGCGCCTGGGCGTCGGCCAGCCGGGCCGACGTCTGCTCCAGCTCGACGGCGAGCGTGACGAGCTCGTGGGGCCCGGTGCCGGGCAGCGGCCTGGTCCCTTGTCGCAGCCGCGACCCCGGCCCGCGCTCACCCAGACGGCGCGCCATGTCGCTCACCGACGCGCTCGCCTCGGACATCCTTCGCCCGAGTAGCAGCGCGACGACCAAGCCGACGGTCCCTGCCCCTACCAGGACCACCCACAGCACCCAGAGGTCGTGGCTGGTGATGAACATCTGCGACGCCGCCCAACCCACGCCGAGACCCACGGCCAGCACCGGGGCCAGGGCAGCGACGGCGACCTGGACGCCGATGGCGCGACGCCGCACGACGTAGAGCAGGCCCGAGACGGCCAGGCCCGTCGCCGCCGCCCCCAGGCTCGACTGCACCACGAGACGGACCGCCTCGTCGGCGGGTATGCCACCGGCGGTCGCCACCGCCGCCGCCATGCTCAGGCCGGCAACTGCCAGGGCCGCGAGGCGCCACGGCCTCCCCGGGCGGGCGAGCTCGCTCACCCGTCGCCTCCCGACGGCTCGAAGCGGTAGCCCACACCCCGGACCGTGCGCACCAGCCGGGGGGCGGACGGGTCGACCTCGATCTTCTCGCGGAGGCGCCGGACGTGGACGGTGACCGTCGAGGTGTCTCCGCACCTGAAGCCCCAGATCGCCTCGAGCAGCTCCTCGCGACGAAACGCCCGCCGGGGATGACGCATGAGGTGGGCCAGCAGGTCGAACTCCTTGGCGGTCAGGGCGACCAGTGCCCCGTGGAGGCGGACTTCGTGGGCCACCTCGTCGAGCTCCAGCCCGGCCGCGGCCAACAGTCCCCGCTCCTCGGAGGCGACCAGAGGGGCGGCCGCCCGGCGCAGCACCGCCTTGACCCGGGCGGTGAGCTCGCGAGGCGAGAAGGGCTTGGCCACGTAGTCGTCGGCCCCCAGCTCCAGGCCGATGATGCGGTCGGCCTCCTCCCCCCGCGCGGTCAGCATGATGACCGGGACGGGGGCCACGGCCCGGAGTCGGCGGCAGAGCTCCAGGCCACCGAGCGTCGGGAGCATGAGGTCGAGCACCACCAGATCGGGCGGATCGGCCAACGCCCGCTCCAGCCCGACGGCACCGTCGGCCACCGCTTCCACCTGGTAGCCCTCGCGCAGGAGGTAGCGGGCCACGACCTCCGCCACCGTGGGGTCGTCCTCCACGATCAGGACCCGAGTGGCCACCGCAGGAGCATCCAGCACGCCCGGCACGGGCGCCACTCTGGTCAGCGGGAGCACGCTCGCGCCACGAGTTCACCCAAATGTGAGGATCCTGGCCGAGGACTGTAAGGGTGCGTTGGCTAGAACGTCGGCGTGCCCGATGTCGTGCTTCCCGTCCTGGACGAGGCCGCCGCCCTGCCGGCCCTCCTGGCGGCCATGCCCCCCGGGTACCGGCCGCTCGTGGTCGACAACGGCTCGACGGACGGCTCGGCGGACGTTGCCCGCCAGCTCGGGGCGACGGTCGTGGTCGAGGCCCGGCGCGGGTTCGGCTCGGCCTGCTGGGCGGGGCTGTCGGCGTCGGCACCCGACGACGGCGTGGTGTGCTTCATGGATGCCGACGGGTCGCTGGATCCGTCGGAGCTCCCCCGGGTGGCTCGTCCGGTGCTCGACGGCCGGGCCGACCTGGCCCTCGGTGCCCGTCGTCCCTCCACCTCGGCGGCCTGGCCGCTGCACGCCCGCGCCGCCAACGCCGCGCTGGCCTGGGAGTTGCGCCGGCGGACGGGGGTGGGCCTGTCCGACCTCGGTCCCATGCGGGCGGCCCGGCGCGACCAGCTGGTATCCCTCGGCATCCGCGACCGGCGCTTCGGGTGGCCGCTGGAGATGGTGCTCCGGGCGGCGGCGGCCGGCTGGCGGTTGACCGAGGTGGACGTCGCCTACCGCCCTCGGATCGGGCGCTCCAAGGTGACCGGCACGGTCGCCGGCACCCTTCGCACCGTCGCCGACATGACCCGCGCCCTGCGGTGACGGCGGTGACGTCCCGGGGGCGCAGCTCCGGCGAGCTCCAGCTCCTGGTCATGGCCAAGGCCCCGGTGGCGGGGGCCGCCAAGACGAGGTTGTGCCCGCCGTGCTCGCCGGAGGAGGCGGCGCTGGTGGCCGAGGCGGCACTGGCCGACACGCTGGAGGCGGTGGCCGCGTGCAGCGCCGGCCGCAAGGTGGTGGCCCTCGACGGGCCGGCCGGCCCGTGGTTGGCTCCCGGCCTGGAAGTGATCCCCCAGCGGGGGACGACCTTCGCCGCGCGCCTGGCCAACGCCTGGTCCGACCTCGGCGGGGCGGGCGTCCAGATCGGCATGGACACCCCCCAGGTCGGCCCGGCGGAGCTCGATGGCCTGCTCCGCCTCCTCGGCGAGGGGACCGGGCGGCGGGCGGTCCTCGGTCCCGCCGTCGACGGTGGCTGGTGGGCCATCGGGCTGCCGGCACTGGCGACCGGCCGCCATGGCGCGGTGTTCGAGGGTGTGGCGATGAGCACAGCGAGCACCGGGACCGAACAGCGGCGGCGACTACGTTCCCTGGGCTTCGACGTGGCGCTCGCGCCACGACGCCGCGACATCGACACCGTCGCCGACCTGGCGGAGGTGGCGGCCGAGATTCCCCGCAGCCGCACGGCGACGGTCTACCGCCTCCTGTGCGAGCGGGCGGCCGGCCGATGACGACGGTCGCCGCCGAGGAGAGCCGGGGGGTCAGCCTGTGGAGCGACGACGGGCACCGCCTTCCCCTCGACGCCGCCCGCTGGCACGGTGAGCCCAGTCCTCTCGAGCATCGCCTGTTGGTCGGCCTGGCCGGCCCGGTGCTCGACGTCGGCTGTGGGCCGGGCCGCATGGTGGCGGCCCTGGCGCAGCTGGGGGTCGCCGCTCTCGGCGTGGACCCCGCGCCGGGCGCCGTCGGCCTGGCCCGGCGCCGAGGTGCCCGGGTCCTCCAGCGCTCGGTGTTCGACCTCCTGCCCGCCCAGGGTCGGTGGCGCAGCGTCCTGCTGCTCGACGGCAACCTGGGAATCGGTGGTGACCCGGTCCGCCTCCTTCGGCGCTGCCGAGCGCTGGCCGCCCCGGGCGGGACGATCGTGGCCGAGGTGCAGGGCCCGGGCCAGCGCACCCACCGCTGCCGGGCGCGCCTCGAGCGTGAGCGCGGGCACGGGTCGTGGTTCCTCTGGGCGGTGGTCGGCGCCGACGCCGTCGCTCCTGTGGCGGCCGCCGCCGGCTTGCACGTCGCCCGTTTGCAGCACGACGACGGCGAGCACCGATGGCTCGCCCATCTCGTCACCCCCGGGGCGACCGGAGAGGACCAGCAGCCGTGACGAAGGTGCCGGCCCGTTCCCTGCTGACCGATCCCGACCGGCCGTTGCGCCAGGGCCGCTACCGCAGTCCCCTGCGCGACGAGCGCCTGGCTGCCTGGCTGGGAGCCGGCGTCGGGGTGCTGTTCGGTGCCTGCTTCCTCACCGGCCTGTTCTCGCACCTCCACCAGAACCCGGTGACCTGGCTGCCGGTACCGGCCAGGCCGGCCGGCCTGTACCGGATCACCCAGGGCCTGCACGTGGCCAGCGGCATCGCCTCGCTTCCCGTGCTCCTGGCCAAGCTCTGGGTCGTCTGGCCCCGCCTGCTCAGCTTCCCGCCGTTCCGCCACGTCAGCGACGTGGTCGAGCGCCTCGGGATCCTCGTGCTGGTCGGCGGGGGGATCTTCATGGTCTTCAGCGGCGTCGCCAACATCGCCCTGTGGTACCCGTGGCCGTTCTCGTTCCGGGCGGCCCACTTCTGGATGGCGTGGGTCACCATCGGGGCGCTCGTGTCCCACGTCGGGGCCAGGTGGACGACCAGCCGGCGGGCACTGGGCGGGTGGGGCCGAGCGGGCGCGTCACCACCGCGAGAGCGCCCACGGCCGGCCCTCGCCGAGGCCGACCCGGCGCTGGGCACGGCGGCGGAAGGCGTCCACGACGGGCTGAGCCGGCGTGGCTTCCTCCTCACCGTCGGAGCCGCCACCGGCGCCCTCACCGCGGTCACCGTGGGCCAGACGGTGCCCGCCCTCAGCCCCCTCGCCCTGCTCGCCCCGCGCGACCCGAGGGACCGACCCGTCAACCGCACGGCGGCGATGGCCGGGGTGCAGGCAGGCGATGTGGCCGCCGGCTACGTGTTCTCGGTCGAGGGCCGGGTGGAGCGCCCGCTGCGCCTCACCCTCGACGAGCTGGTCGACCTGCCCAGCCACGAGGCCCGACTCCCCATCGCCTGCGTGGAGGGGTGGAGCTACTCCGCCCCCTGGAGCGGTGTGCGCCTGCGCGACCTGCTGGTGCTGGCCGGAGCGCCGGAGGGGGCCGAGGTGCGGGTCGAGTCGCTGGAGCAGGAGGGCGCCTTCCGGACGTCGTTCGTCAACCGGGCTCAGGCCCAGGACCGTGACACCCTCCTGGCCACCCACCTCGACGGGGACGTCCTCAGCCTCGACCACGGTTTCCCACTGCGCCTGATCGGCCCGGACCGGCCGGGAGTCAACCAGACGAAGTGGGTCACCCGCCTGGTGGTCGAGTGACCGGCGGGCCGCCGAGCTGCTCCCCGTGCCGCGGCGCGGTGTTCTGGGGAAGCGCCGCGGCCGGTTGGGCGGTGATCGCCTGGGGCGTGTGGGGTGCGGTCGGTCAGCACGTCGACACCCGCCCCGCCGACCTGGTGCGCCTCGTCGTCGGCGGCATCCTGGTCCACGACCTCGTCGTGGTGCCCCTGGCGCTTCTGGGCACCTGGGTGGTGGCCAGAGTCGTGCCCGCCCGGGGGCGGCGTTGGGTGCAGGCCGCCCTGGTCGCCACCGCCCCGCTGGCGCTGTTCGCCTACCCGATGGTCCGTGGCTTCGGTCGCCTCCCCGACAACCCGACGGCCCTGCCCCACCACTACGCCGCCAACCTGGCCCTGGTGACCTCGGCGGTCGCCCTGGCCGTGGCGGCGGTGGCCGCCGTCGACGCCCTCAGGCGGAGGCGCTGACCGTCTCACCTCCCACGCTTTTGGCCGGCAGAACGCGGCGGAAAGCGCGACGTTTCGCCGGCCGGAACGGGAGGTCAGAGCTCGGGGACGCCCATCATGGCGGCGATGCCGGGGTCGACGGCGGGCGAGAGGTCGCGCTCGACGACCACGGGCCCGTCGGCCTCCACCACCAGCGGCAGCGGTGAGCGCTCCAGCACGTCGGCCACGTCGATCACCCGGCGCTGGGCGGGGCCGAGCTCGACCTGCTGGAGCGTGGGAACGGCGACGGCCGAGCCCGTCGCCAGGGCCGACACCGAGAACCGCACCGGCTCGGCGCCCGGGTTGTGCACGACCAGTTGCTCGTCGACGTTGCCGGCGTCGGGGCCGGTGGCGAGCACCCACCTCCGGGAGGCAAGAGGCGATCCGAGGACCGACGACCACCCCCGGCGGCCCGACGGCGGCGCCGCCACCAGCTCCCGCTCGGCCACGACCGCCACCCCGTTCACCGACCGCACGGTGGACGAGTGGCCCGTGCCCGGGGGGATCGACTCGCTCTCGGCGGCGTCGACCGCCACCTGCGAGCGGGCAGGGACCGTTCGCTCGACGGGGATGGGCACCTCGCCGCTGTCGGGGACCACCTCGATGATCACCACGGCGTCACGGTCGCCGGGGTTGTAGAGACGCCAACGCTCCGTCAGACCCTTCTCGAACAGCCCGCCCGGGAAGCTCCACACTTCCGCCGGCGCGGGCGCCGCCAGGGTCAGCGTCAAGCCCGTCCTTCCCGCGCTTCCGTCGAACCACTGCAGGCGGTCGACCACCAACCTTCCCCGGCGAGCGGCCACCGTCGTCGCCGTGACCTCCCGTCGACGCACCGCCTCGGTGAGGTTGATCCGCGTGGTCGACCGGGCCCGGATCGGCAGCCCCTGGAGGTCGTCGGGAGCGTCACGGCCCTGGTCGGTGGCGAAGCTGACGTCGACGATGGCGTCGTCCGGAAAGGGGTTGAACAGCACCAGCACCTGGGTGGCGTCACGAGCCGTCGTGCCATTGGCCAGGAACCACCGGTCCGACGCAGCCGGGGCGCACGGCGCCAGGCCCGTACCCCTCGGGCTCTCGACCGCGTGCTCCACGCTCACCCCGCCACCGTCGAGCTCGACGATGGCCGACGCCCCGGCGGCGTTGACGGCGTCGACCGCCTCCAGGCGCACGCCCCGGAAGGGGCCGACATCGAGCGTCCGGGTGACGGGATCGCCGACGTTGGGCACCCAGGTGACCGTGCCGGTGCGAGGCTCCGCCCCGCCGTTGGCCACGGTGACCGACAGGTCGGCCCGGCCATCGCCTCGCGTCGCACTGGCGGCGCAGAACCACGCCGACGACAGCGCCGAGCTGCCCTCCACGGTGGGCATGGCGAACTCCCCGGCCTCACCTCCCAGCGGTGCCGGCGCGCGGTCGTCGACCTCGACCAGGGCCAGGACGACCAGGCTGCACACGAGCAGGACGAGGATCGGGGTCCGACGCGGTCTCATGCCCGCCGGCGGTCCCGCCAGCCTCGAGCGGCGAGCCCGACGACCGCCACCCACAGCACCGTCTGGCCGGCGACCGCCAGCCACCGAAGGGGTGACGTCCGATAGCGCAGCTGGGCGTCGAGCGCACCTTCGGCGCCGGCGGTGGTGGCGGCGTCGATGGTGAAGGCGTTGGCCCACCCGAAGCCGCGCTGGCGCTCGGCCACCTCCCCGGCGGCGCTCAACTCCCAGCGAGGCGAGAAGGCCTCGGCGAGGTACACCGGCCCGCCGGCGACGGGCCCGCTGAAGCGCAGCGGGCCCCGGACCTCGCCGAGCGCCGGCGCCGACGCCGACAGGTCGAGGCCCACGGTGGCCTCGAACGGAGAGGGGCGGGCGAGCGCCTCGCTCACGGCGTCGGGCCCCAGGCTGTCGCCGGGGCCGGCGGCGGCGGTCGACAGCACCGCTCGCGCCGGCACCCACGCGGCGTTCTCGTAGATGGTCAGCGCCGGGTCGACGTCGATGCTGCGCAGGTCGAGCTGCTGGGCGAGCGTCGCCTGCACGGCGCCGGGCACCGGACGGGCCTGGGCACCGGTGCGGGCGGGAGCCGCCTGCTCGGCGACCACGACGTAGCGGATGCCGAGGGGGCCGAGCAGGCGGCCCAGGCGCTGGGTGTCGCCGGCGGCGGCCAGGCGCAGCGCACCCGCCACCAGCCCGGTGGCCGGGCCCGCCGAGGTGGCCCAGCGCTCGCGGAGCTCGACCGCTCCGTTGTGGGCCAGGCCGTAGGCCAGATCGCGGCCCAGCCGGTGGCCGGCGACCGGCAGCACCTCGGGGTTGCCCAGCCACAGCACCCGGAATGCCCCGTCGGCCCGCGACTCCTCGGTATCCATGAACGCGAGCGTGCGGCTGAAGTCGTTGTCGGGGGTGTCCCAGTCGCCGTCCAGGGAGGCCACCGCCACCGGCACCACGGCGAGGACCACCCCGCAGGCGGCGATCAGCGAGGCCACCTGGCGGAACCCGAAGCGATAGCCGAGCAGGTCGCGCTCGAACGAGACCATGCCCAAGGCGCCGGCCAGGGCCAGGGCGGCAGCAGCGGGGGTCAAGATCACCTCGGCCGGCGGCAGCGGCAGCCCCGTCAGCCCCCGACCGCCGGCCCACGCCAGGGCCCAGCACACCAGGGCCACCAGCCACAGCCGGGCGGCCCAGGCGAAGCGCCAGCCGCGGCCGATCACCAGGGCGAGGCTGGCCGCCAGCGGCACCGCCCAGCCGAGGGCGGACAGCCCGACGACGCCCGTCTCGAGCCGCAGCAGCTGGCCGACGCCCAAGTCATCGGTGCCCAGCGGCGAGATGCCGGCCATGGCCGACCACCCCCCCGAGGTGGGCAGGAACTCGAGGCTCCACGGCAGGTGCAAGACGATCGCCACCACCGACGCCCCGGCGGCGACGGCCAGCGCCCGCAGGCTCTGCCGTGCCCCGCCGGCCAGCAGCGACGCCACCACCATGGCCAGGGCCACGACCGGAACGAGGACGACGACCAGGGGCACGAATGCCGCCACCAGGGCGACGAGCAGCCCGAGGGGGACCACGCTGCGCCAGCCGACGGACGACCCAGAGTCGTCGGGCGAGCCGAAGGGCTCATCGCCGGTGGCGGCGAGCAGGCGGCGGAGGATCCACGGTGCCGCCGCGTACAGCACCAGACCGTCCCAGCGCCCCCGGTACAGGGCGTCATAAGGCAGGGGCACCACGGCATAGACCACCAGGCCGACGGCTCGGGCGCGCGGCGAGCCGAGGCCGCGGGTCAGCCGCCAGACGCCCAGAAGGCCGACGGGCAGCGCCCCCAGCACCAGGACCTGCTGGAGGACGCCCATGGCGCCCAGGAAGGCCATGCCGGCCACGCCGATCAGGGCCAGGGCCGTGGGGGCCGGGGCCTCCGAGCCCAGCCCTGCCCGGCTCCACCCACTGAGATAGCTGCGGAGCAGCGTCACGGGTCCCGAGTCGAACGGGATCACGCTGGCGAAGGACGGGAGGCGCTCGCCGATGAGCTCACGGCTGCCCAGCAGCACCACCACGGCCACCAGCACGCAGGTCACCACCGCCAGTCGACGGGGACCGGCGCGCAGCGACCCGCTGATGCCCCGCCCGGCGTCGGCCAGCGACTGGCGGACCCGGTCGCCCCTGCCCAGCTCGCCCCGCAGGTAGGCGGTGATCCGGGCGCTGCCCTGACCCTGGAGACGGCGGACCTCGGCGTCGCGCAGCCCTCGCACGGCCCGGAGCTGGCGCCGGCGCCGGCGCAGGTCGCCCCACCGCCGGAGGTTCCACGACCAGGCGCCCAGCACGTCGACCGCCTGGCTCACCTGGCCGGCGGCCAGGGCGTAAGCGGCTTCGACCAGGGTGAGGACCAGGGCCTGGGGCACCACCCGCAGCAGATGGAACCCGCCGTAGCAGGTGAGCATGGTGCGCAGGCGGTGACGGGCGAACAACCGGCGACGGTCGTCGACCGCCCGGCGAGCGCTCAGCTCCTCACGGTGCTGGACGCGCGCGGCGGGGACGACCACCACTCGTGAGCCGGCGACCTGGGCCCGCCAGCACAGGTCGAGGTCGTCACCGAGGAAGGTGATGGCCGGGTCGAACCCCCCGATGGTCGCGAACAGGTCGGCCCGCACCAGGGTGCACGCCCCGGGGACGGCGAACACGTCCCGCACCCGGTCGTGCTGTTCCTGGTCGAGCTCACCCCGCTCCACGAGGGGCGTCATCACCCCCGTCTTGTCCGCCGACAGCCCCACCTGCAGGAGCGCCTCGGGCCGGCCCCAACACACCAGCTTGGGGCCGGCGACCCCGGCGTTGGAGCGGTAGGCCTCCTCCACCAGCGCCCGCACGGCGCTGGGGTCGAGGAGCACGTCGTCGTGGCAGAAGAGGTAGAACGAGGCGCCCTCCACCGCGGTGAGGACCTCGTTGGCGGCGGCCCCGAAGCCGGGGTTGTCCTCCATGCGGCGCACGTAGGCGTCGGGAAGGACCGCCGCCACCCGGGGCACGGGGTCGATCGAGCTGGCGGCGTCGATGACCAGCACGGCCAGGTTGGGGTAGTCCTGGGCGCCGAGCGAGGCGAGGCACTGCTCGAGCCACGGTCCGGCGTCGTGGGTGACGACCACCGCCACCACGGGAGGGGCGTGGGAGGGGTCGAGCGCGTCGCCCTCGACGTCGTCGGTGGCCCGGGGAACGAGCTCGTGCTCGTCGGCCGACCGCCGCTGGTGCTGCAAGGCCACGGTAGGGCGAGGGTAGCCGTCCCCTGCCGGTCGCTCACGCCGGCCTCCAGGAGGTTAGGGTCCGAAGATGGAGCTTCCGAAGCTCGTCGAGGACGCCGCTTACATCTCGCTGGGCTTCGGGGTGCTGGCCTTCCAGAAGGCCCAGGTCCGCCGCCGGGAGCTGGAACGCCTGCTCGCCGGCTGCCGCCAGAGCGCCAGCCCCAGCGCCACGACCAACACCAGCGCCAGCGGGTCGGAGTAGAGCCGGAAGCGGTTGTTCTCGCCGACCTCGAGCAGGTTGCCGACCACCGCCACGTAGGCCACCGTCGACCACAGGAAGGCCAGCACCAGCACCGGCTGGCGGCGCCGCAGGCGGGCGGCCACCGTCACCGCCCCGCCGGCGAGCGCCACGACGTAGGCGGCGACCACCAGCCACGTCGGGCCTCCCGGTGGTGGGGCGAAGCGATCGGCGGCCCCCGGGGTCCGGGGCGACGGGACGGAACCGGTGGCGGTGAGGTCTCCCAGCGCAAGGTTGTAGGCGCGGTCGACGGGCTCGACGCGCGCCCGGTTGGCCGCGAGCCCGAAGAAGGCGCTCGGAGGCCGGAAGAACGTACGCACGGCGGTCACGACACCGCGGACGTAGGCGTCGGGCCGGGCCCGTACGGTGCGTACGGCATCGGCCATGTACCGGTCGGATACCTCGACGTAGTCGAGGTTGTTGAAGTTGGACCGAGCGGCGGTGGTCGCCTCGGCGCTGCCCTTGGCGGGGGCGTCGAGCACGGCTTGCCCCGTCGGAGCGTGCGGTTCGAGCAGGTGGCGGTACTGCGCCAGGGGGCTTGCCGGATAGACGAGGGCGTAGGGCGACAGGACCTCGTCGTCGACCAGGCGCCGCCGCTCGTCGTCGTCGAGCTGAAAGGTGGTGATCTTGGCCACGCTGATGCCGAGCGTGGTGCTCGACGCGAACTCCCCCGAGATGCGCAGCGAGTTGGCGTAGGCGCCGGCGACGGCCAGCACCGACGCCACGGCGACGGCCAACACCGCCATGCGCCGGGGCCGGGGCTGTCGGCGAGAAGCGACCACCACGACCACCGCCCACACCACGACCCACGCCAGGTGGAACATGCTGCGGGTGAGAGCCACGGCGGCCACCAGGGCGAGGAACAGCCCGCCGTCGAGGGCCCGCCGGTCGGCGGCGAAGCGCTGCAGGGCGAGCACCGCCAGGACCAACAGGACGGCGACGGGGTAGTCGTAGTGGAACCACGACTCGTAGAGGAAGATCGACGGGCTGCACGCCAACACCGACGCGCCGACGGTGGCCACGGCGACGCTGGCGCCGAGGCGCTCGAGCGCCACATAGGTGCCGAGGGCGAGCGTCAGGCCGAGGCCGAGGAAAGCCAGGTGGAACACGTCGGTGGCGGCGTCGGGGCCGAGTTGCAGGGCGAGGCCCACGGCCAGGTTGAACAGCGGCGGCTGGGTGTGGAGCTGCACGATGGTGGAGAACAGGTCCTGGCGCAGCAGCTCGACGTCGACCAGGGCGAAGGAGTCCTGGACCGGTCGCACGTCGAACTCCACCCCGGCGAGCGCCAACGCCAGCCGCGAGGCCACGAACACCGCCACGACGACCAGCCCCCCGAGGCGTCGCCGGCCTGCCTGCTCCATGCTCGTCGCCTCCCGAGGACCGGCCCGCCGTCAGCCGCCTACGCTTGCCCGGCCGTGGCCGCCGCCAGCATCACACAGTCCGACGTCATCACCGGCGTCTACGTCGTCGAGCCGAAGGTCCACCACGACGAGCGGGGATGCTTCGTCGAGACCTACCGCCGGGAGTGGTTCCCGGCGGGCCTGGAGATGGTGCAGGCCAACCGTGGTGATCGTGGTGCCGGCTCGGTGGTCGGGCTCCACTACCACCTCCACCAGGCCGACCACTGGTACGTGACCGCCGGGAGCGCCCGGGTGGTGCTCCACGACCTGCGCACCGGCTCGCCGTCCGACGGCGCCACCCTCGCGTTCGACATCGACGCCACCGCCGGCGACCATCGCGGGGTGTTCATCCCTCCCGGGGTGGCGCACGGCTTCGCCGCCCTCACCGACGTCACCATCACCTATCTGGTCGACCGCTACTACAACCCGGCCGACGAGCTGGGCGTGGCCTGGGACGACCCCGAGATCGGCGCCGACTGGGGCCTGCGCGCACCGATGCTCTCGACTCGCGACCAGGCCAATCCCCGGAGGGCCGACCTGCCTCCCGCCCGCCGGCCCCACGCCGGCCTGCGCCCGCACGCGTGAAGCTCCTCGTCACCGGAGGGGCGGGGTTCATCGGGTCGAACTTCGTGCGCCGGGTGCTGGCGCGATCCTCCGACTCCGTCACCGTCTTCGACGCGCTCACCTACGCCGGCAACCTCGCCAACCTGGCCGGCCTGGATGTCGATCCCCGCTACCGCTTCGTCAAGGGCGACGTCGTCGACCGCGCTGCGGTGGTTGAGGCCATGGCAGGCCACGACGCCGTGGTGCACTTCGCTGCCGAGTCGCACGTCGACCGCTCCATCGTCTCGCCCGACGAGTTCGTGCGCACCAACTGCGGCGGCACCAACGTGGTGTGCGCGGTGGCGCAGCGCCTCGGTGTGGACAGGGTGGTGCACGTGTCGACCGACGAGGTGTACGGGTCCATCGCCGAGGGCTCCTCCACCGAGGCCGACCGCCTGGCGCCGGCGTCGCCCTACTCGGCGTCCAAGGCCGGCTCCGACCTGATCGCCCTGTCCTACGCGCACACCTACGGGCTGGAGGTGGTCGTCACCCGCTCGTCGAACAACTTCGGCCCCTACCAGTTCCCCGAGAAGATCATCCCCCTCTTCGTCACCAACCTCCTCGACGGTCGACCGGTCCCGCTCTACGGCGACGGCGCCAACGTGCGCGACTGGTGCCATGTCGACGACAACTGCGCCGCCATCGACCTGCTCCTGCGCCGGGGAGCGCCGGGGCAGATCTACAACGTGGGCGCCGGCAACGAGCTCACCAACCTCGATCTGACGTCGAGGCTGGTGACCCTGTGCGGAGCCGACGACGCCATGGTCGAGCGGGTTCCCGACCGCCTCGGGCACGACCGCCGGTACTCGGTCGACACCACCAAGGTGCGGGCGCTCGGGTGGGAGCCCCGCCGAGGCCTCGACGAGGCCCTGGCCGACACGGTGGCGTGGTACCGGACCAACCGGGCGTGGTGGGAACCGCTGGCCCGGCGACCGTGATGCGGGTCCTGATCACCGGTGCCTCCGGCCGGGTCGGCCGAGAGCTGGTCAAGGTGTTCACCGCCGCCGGCCACCAGGTCAGCGCCACCACCTCGGCCACCCTCGACGTGACCGACTGGTCCGCCGTGTGGAAGGCCCTGCACGCACTGGTGCCCGACGTCGTGGTCAACGCCGCCGCCTGGACCGACGTCGACGCCTGCCAGGACGACCGCGAGCGCGCCGAGCGGGTGAACTGGCACGCCGTCGTCCACCTGGTGGAGGCGGCCGAGGCGGTCGGCGCCCACGTCTGCCACCTCTCCACCGACTACGTCTTCGACGGTCGCAAGCCCGACCCCTACGTCGAAGACGACGAGGCCAACCCGCTGTCGGTCTACGGGTGGTCGAAGCTCCTGGGTGAGCGTGCGCTGCGCCCCGACGACACGCTGGTCCGCACCGCCTGGATCATCCCCCGACACGGGCCCAGCATCATCACCTATCTCATCGCCCAGTCCAGCTTGTTCCTGCCCTTCGTCGACGACCAGCGGGGCTCGCCCACCATCGCCTCTGACCTCGCCGCCAAGGTGTTGGAGCTGACCGAGGCCCGCCTCGGCGGCGTCTTCCACGTGACCAACCAGGGTGCGGCCACCTGGTTCGAGCTGGCCCGGGCCACGATGGAGTCGCTGCGCCTCGGCCCGGAGCGGATCAAGCCCATCTCCGCCGCCGAGCTCGACCCGCCGAGGCGGGCGCCCCGACCGGCCAACTCGGTGCTCGACAACGCCGCCCTGCGCCGGGAGGGCATCGCCCTGCTCCCCCACTGGCGCGAGTCGCTGCCTCGGCTGTGCGACGACATCGTCTACGACCGGTGACCGACGCCCCGCCGCGGGGGCGGGAGTGGGCGCTGCCCCTGGCCCTGGCGGGAGCCACCTTCGCCTGGCTGTACCTGGTGGCCATGCTGCGGGCGTACACCCTCCTCGGCGGCTACGACCTGGCCACGTTCAGCCAGGCGGCGTGGCTGATCAGCTCCGGTGAGGCCCCCTTCGTCACCATCCGCGGGCTGCACCTCCTCGGTGACCACGCCTACCCGATCTTCTATCCCATGGCCTGGCTCACGTGGGTGCTCCCCACCGTGCCGACGCTGCTCGCCGTGCAGGCCGCTGCCCTGGCGGCCGGCATCGTGCCCCTGTGGGCCCTGGCACGGCGGGTGGCCGGTCTGGGCGTGCCTGCCGCCGCCGGGCTGTGCGTCGCCTACGCCGCCTACCCAGCACTCCACAACGTCAACTTCTTCGACTTCCACCCCGAGGTGGTGGCCGTGCCCGCTCTCCTCGGTGCCGTGCTGTTCGCCCTCACCGACCGCTGGTGGCCCTACGCCGGCTGCGTGGCGCTGGCGCTGGCGTGCCGGGAGGACATCTCGCTGGTGGTCCTGTTCCTCGGTGTGCTGCTGGCCCTCCAGGGCCGTCGCCGCGCCGGGGTGGTCACCATGGCCGCCGGGTTCGCCTGGCTGGTCCTCACCACCCAGGTGATCCAACCCCACTTCGCCGGGACCTTCGTGCAGGCAGCGTTCCTCGAGCGCTACGGCGACGGCATCGGCGAGATCGTCGTCACCATGGCCGGCGACCCGGTGGCGGTGCTCGGGGACCTCTTCACCGCCCAGAACGCCTTCTTCGTGGCGGCCATGCTCGCCCCGGTCCTGTTCCTCCCGCTGCTCGCCCCCTCCTACCTGCTTCCGGTGGTGCCCCTGGAGATCCTCTACCTCCTGTCGTCACGGGCGACCGCCCACACCATCGAGGCGCAGTACACCGTGTCGGCCATCGCCATGGTGTTCGTCGCCACCACCATGGCGCTGCCCAAGGTCTGCGCCTGGTGGGCGCCACGCCGGAAGACCCTGCCGTCGTGGGCGCCGGCGGTGGCGCTGGCGGCGGCAGCCGTGGTCAGCCACACCGCCCTGGCCAACGACTCGGTGCTCACCCGCCCCTGGGGCATGCGCAGCCGCGACGGCGTCGACCAGGCCCGGTTGGCGGCCGCCGAGCTCATCCCCCCGGACGCCGCCGTGTCAGGAACGGACCGGATGTGGCCGCTGGTGGCCGAGCGCCGGACGCTCTACAACTTCCCCAGCCCCTGGGAGCGCTACGAAGCGAGCAACGATCCCATCCCCGTCGAGGTGCGCCGGGCCGAGGTCGACTACCTGCTCGTCGACACCGTCGACCGCGCCCAGTGGGACCCGGGCCGCGCCGAGGCCCTCGAGCGCATCGTGCGCCAGACCGGCGCCAGACTCGTCTTCGACCGGGCGGGGATCCGGGTCTATGCCCTCACCCCCGGCGGCGCCGGCACCGGGTGACGGGGGCGAACCTCAGCGCCGGACGGCGACCGACGCCACCCGGCGGACCAGCCCCCGAGGCGCCAGAGTGGCCGAGGTGGCGGCGAGACGGTTGACCAACCCGGGCACCACCACGACCTTCGAGCTGCCGAGGGCGGCCAGCGAGGTGTCGACCACCTGCTCGGCGCTCTGCCAGACGAAGCCCGGGAGCCGGCTCGCGTTGAAGTCGTTGACGTCGTGGAACTCGGTGCGGGTGAAACCCGGGCACAGCGCCTGGAGCCACACCCCCGAACCCCGCGACTCGTGGGCCACCGCCTCGGTGAAGCTGAGCACGAACGCCTTGCTCGCCGCGTAGGTGGCCGACTTGGCCAACGGCTGGAAGGCGGCCAGCGACGCCACGTTGACGATGGCCCCGCCTCCTGCGGCGGCCATCGCGCCCAGGGCGGCGGAGGTGAGCTGGACCACGGCGACCACGTTCAGCTCCACCATCTCGAGCTCGCGGTCGACCGGCAGGTCGGCGAAGGTGCCGGAGGTCCCGAACCCGGCGTTGTTCACCAGCACGTCGACCGGCGCCTCGGTGGCCGTCAACCGCTCGGCCACCTCGCATCGGCCCGGCTCCCGCTGGAGGTCGGCGGCGAGCACCTCGACCGAGACACCAAGTGTGCGCAGGTCATCGGCCAGCGCTTCGAGCCGGTCGGCCCGGCGGGCCACCAGCACCACGTCGGCGCCCCCAGCCGCGAGGCGACGGGCGAAGCACTCCCCGATGCCGCTGGAAGCACCGGTGATCAACGCTCGTGAGGGTCGCATGCGCTCAGCGTACGGTCAGGGCGCCACGGTGCCCGCCGCTCCGGCGACGAAGGTGGAGGTGTAGTACACGAGCACCAACGGCAGGAGCCCGGCGCTGGCGGCCAGCAGCGGGACGAAGGCGCGGTGCCTGGCCACCGCGGCCAGGCCGATGAACAACGGGAACGCGGCCAGGACGAAGCGGGGCCGCGGGCCGAGGATCGCCGACAGCAACGGCAGGGCGAGCATGCCGGCGACGTACACGTTGGCGTAGCCCGGGAGGCGGGCTCGTACCAGACATCCCACCGCGGCGAGGGCGAAGAGCAGGCTGAGCCCGAGCACGAACTGGTCGGCGTCGTCGAAGGGGGACACGAGGAAGTCCCAGAACCCCTGGAGGGTGTTCGCCCCGAAGTCCCGTCGCTCCCGCCAGGCCTCCTCGGAGGTACGCCGCCAGAAGCCAGCGTCGCCGGTGCGCGCCCAGAGGAAGGTGAAGAAGGCCACCATGCCCGCCGGCGCCAGCAGCGGCGCCACCAAGGCCCGCCACTCCCGTCGGCTCCGGATGGCCATCGCCGCTGCCCAGGCGCAGCTGGCGGCGAGGACGATGCCGGTCGGCCGAGCGGCGCTGGCCACGGCGGCGGCGATGCCGGCGGCAAGCCACTGACGGCGGTGGAGGAACAGCAGGCAGCCGGCACCCGCCGTCAGCATCAGGCCCTCGCTGTAGGCCAGCGAGAACGCGATGGAGCCGGGGAAGAAGCAGAACAGGGCCGCCGCCCGCTCGGCCGTCGCCCGGTCGCTGAGCGCCTGGGCGAGGAGGGCGACTCCTGCGGTGGCGGTGGCCCCGAGCACCAGGGCGACGAGGACGGCGGCCTGGTCGGGCCCACCGGGCAGGATCGGGTTGGCCGCCCGGACCACCAGGGGGTACCCGGGGAAGAACCCGGTCGTGTTCTGCTCCAACCTGCCGTCGACCACCGCCACCGACGAGGGGTAGCCCTCGTTGACCACCTCGACGTACCAATCCCCGTCCCACTGCGTGAGCACCGACGCCATGGTCGTGCCGGGGACCACCAGCGTGGCCAGCGCCGCTCCCACCATCGTCACCAGCCGTGAGACGAGGTAGAGCGCCAGCACCACCGCCACCAGCGACGCCCGCAGCCTCCGGACCAGCATCCGACCGTCCGCCAGGCCCCGGGATGGGCGCTCCAGCCGGGTCACCCGCCGTCGGGGGTCCGTCCCGGCGAGGACAGCGCCTCGAGGGTGGCGCGGTGGAGCCGGTTGACATGGGCGACGATGGGGTCGACCTGCCAGGCGGTGAGCCGGCGGGCCAGTCGCTTGACCAGTCGCCGCGACGCCGGACCGGCCGGGACCGGCAGGACGAGTGGCCGCACCCGGGCGAGCGGCGATGCCGGCGACGACGTGGCCATCGAGGTCACCGCCGCGCCGAGGCCGTCCTCGCTGGCCTGCACCCGGCGCCGCGTGCCGGCCCGGGCCTTGATCGTCGCCATGACCTCGGCCCGGCTGGCCCCTGGGGCGGGCCAGCCGTCGTCCCCGTGGGACTCCGCCATGCTGGCCAGGTCGGGGCGCGGCGTGCGCATCGCCGCCCGCATGGCGGCCGCCAGCTCGTCGTCGTCGTCGACGAGGACGGTGCCCGGCGCTGCCTGGGCGGCCAGTCCACCCACGCGGCTGGCGATCACCGGGCGGTCGAACATGGCGGCGCGCTCCATCACCCCCGACGACCAGATGTGGCGGTAGGGCAGCACCACCACGTCGGCGGCCACCAGCCACACGTCGAAGGCCTCGTCGCTCAGGTACCCCTCCCGCAGCTCCACGCCCGGGGTGGCGGCCACCAGCGCCCGCAACTCGTCGAGGTGGTCGAGGTACTCCGGCTCCTCCACCCGCACCGAGCCGACCACCTCGAGGCGCGCCCCCATGTACGGCGTGCGGGCGAAGGCCCGCACCGCCCGGTCGAAGCCCTTGTGGGGCTGGATGAACCCGATCGACAGGAAGACGACCTCGTCGTCGGGCAGGCCCAGGCGCCGGCGGGCGCCGGCCCGGTCGAGCGTGGTACGGGCCGAGAAGTGCGACCCGTGGGCGGCCACGGCGACCTTGGCCGGGTCGAGACCGAAGGTTGCGGCGAACGACGCCCGCTCCGCCTCGGTGTGGACGACGACCCGTCGCACCTGGCGCCACATGAGCCCCATGGCCATCGCCCGGGGGGAGCGGGGCGAGAGCGTGTAGTCGGCCTCGTGCACCCGCACCTCCACGTCGCCTCCGGCGGCAGCGGCGGCGGCGAAGGCGGCCGACAGGGCCAGGCTGGTCGCGACGTGGCGCCCGGTGGTGGCCCCGGCGGGATAGAAGACGTCCGGGTGGAACTGCACGATGACCCGGTCGAAGGCCCGCATCCGCGCGGCGAGGGCCACCGGGCCCCGGCGGGCGACCAGGTCGAGGTGGTGGTGGGCGGCCGACGGTCCCGGCGACAGCACCTCCACGTCGTGGCCCTCCCGGCGCAGCCGGGCCACCTCCTGCACGGCGTAGGCGGCGATCCCGTCGCGCACCGGCGGGTACGGGCTCACCATCAGGACGCGCACGTCCACTCCTCCAACGTCGCCTCGACGCGGTCGAGGATCGCCGGCCAGGTGTAGTGGTCGAGCACGTACTGGCGCCCCGGTGCCGCCAGACGCGCCGCCTCCCCGGGTCGCTCGGCGACGAAGGCCAGGCACTGCTCCAGCTCCAGGTCGTCCTCGTACACCAGCCCGGCATCGGAGCGGTCGCAGTGCCAGCGCACCACCGCGCTGGCGCCGTTGGCCACCACCAGGGTGCCGGCCAGCCAGGCCTCCATGACCGTGCGGGAGAAGCTCTCGTAGCGGGACGGCTGCACGTAGGCGGCGGCGGCGGCGAAGGCATCGTCACGATCGGCGTCGTCGAGGAAGCCGAGGTCGATGACCCGGTCGGCGACGTCGGCAGGAGGCCGTACCTCTCCCACGCCCATGGTGACCAGCGACAGGTCGAGGCCCCGCCCCACGACGGCGCGGGCGAAGCAGTCGAGCAGGCCCTCCCAACCCTTGGCCCCCTCCCGGCGACCGGCGTAGAGCACGAAGGGCCCGTCGATGCCGTGACGGCGCCGGAAGCGCTCGGCGTCGTAGCACTTGTCGGTGGGGATGCCCTCGCCCACCACCCGGTGGCGCTCGCCGAGCGGGAAGAGCCGGTGGGCCAGCTCGTGCTCGGGGTCGGTCTGGAGCCAGATACCCGCCGCCCCGGTGAACAGCGGCTGGAAGAGCTCGAGGGCGGCGAAGGGCTCGTCGTGGAGGCAGGGGCGCAGGATGGTCCGCTCCGGGGCGATCTGGCCGCAGGCGAAGGTCGTCCAGAAGAGGTAGGGCGACACCACCAGTGCCCGGAACTCCCGAGCGTGGTCGAGCAGGTGGTGGTAGAGCTCGGGGACCCGGACGCCCGCGTTCATCCACCGCTGCTGGTCGCCCAGCGGAAGGCGTGCGCCGGCGAGGATGGCGGACTCCAGCTCCGCCCGCTCCTCGGGAGCGGCCGGGGCGACGGTCGGGAAGCGGCGCACCGTGATCCCGTCGACCTCATCCACGCCGGCGGGGTACTCGTTCGCCCACGTGAAGTGGTCGCGTGCGCAGGTGGTGAGGACCTCGACCTCCCATCCCCGGTCGGCCAGGCCCCGGGAGAGCTCGGCGATCACCAGCTCGGCGCCTCCCACGATGTCGGCACCGAACCGGGGCGGCACGAAGCCCAGGCGCCCGCGGCGCTCGATCAGCGCACGCTCCCGACCCCGAGCGCCGACGTTGCGCTCAGAAGTAGGCGGCGAAGATCTGGGTGACCCACAGCGATGCGCGGTCGCCGGTCACGCCGATCCCCATCGAGTCGAAGTCGCCGAGGATGTTGGCCCGGTGCAGCGGCGACTCCAGGAAGGCGTTGGTGAGCTCCTTGACCGATCCGCCGCAGGCGACGTTCTCGCCGAGGCTGCGCCAACCCGCAGGCACGTCGGTCTCCAAGCTGGGGTTGTGGGCCAGGCCGGTCGGGCACCGCGTCGCCATGGAGTCGGTCCAGTCGGACGCCACGCTCTGCAGCTGGAGGTTCACGGTGAGGGGGGCCAGGCCGTACTTCGCCCGCTCCCCGTTGACCGCGGACGCGAACTGCTCTTCGACGGAGACGCGGGCCGCCGTGGCAACTCCCACTGACGACGACTGCAGGGCGCCGATGACGACGACGGCCAGCAGCAGGCGGAGAACGGACCTCATGGTGGGATTCCCTTCGGCGAGCACCGGCGGAGCACCGGGCGAGGGGATGCTAGCCACGAACGGGACCCGGCGCCGGGAGGCGCCCGCGAGACCCCCGCCGGCACCGGGTTCCCGGCATCGCCCGGCGCGATGCCATGCTGGCGACGGTGGACATCGTGGTGTGCGGCGCGCAGGTCCCGTTCATGCGGGGAGGGGCCGAGCTGCACATGGACAACCTGGTGACGGCGTTGAACGAGGAGCATCGGGCCGAGCTGGTGCGCCTCCCGGCGGCGTGGGAGAAGGACCGCCTCTTCGACGCCGCCCTGGCCTGGCGGCTGGTGCCGCTGGACGCCGACCTGGTGATCTCCACCAACTTCCCGTCGTACTTCGCCCGCCACGACAACAAGGTGGTGTGGTTGTTCCACCAGCACCGCGGCGCCTACGACGGCGCCGACGCCGCCTGGTCCGACCTCGGCCTCGACCACGAGTCGCTCGAGGTGCAGCGGCAACTCTCGGAGTGGGACGTCCGAGCCCTCGAGGAGGCCCGCCACATCTTCACGACGTCCCGCGCCGTCGCCGACCGCCTGGCTCGCTACAACGGCCTCGCCGGCGAGCCGCTCTACCACCCACCGCCGCTGCACCGACACCTGCACGGCGGCCCCGCCGGCGACTACGTGTTCTGCCCCACCCGCCTCGAGCACAACAAGCGGCCGCATCTGGTGGTGGAGGCCCTGGCCCACACCCGCTCCGGGGTCCGCGCCGTCCTCGCCGGGAGGGGCAGCCTCCTCGATGTCCTGCGCCGCGAGGCCGAGAGCCTCGGGGTGACCGCTCGCCTCGACCTGCCCGGCTTCGTCGACGACGACGAGCTGGTGCGGCTCTACGCCGGGGCCCGGGCCGTGGTCTACGCCCCCTTCGACGAGGACTACGGCTACGTGACCCTCCAGGCCTTCTACGCCGGCAAGCCGGTGATCACCGCATCCGACAGCGGTGGGGTCCTCGAGTGGGTGCGCGACGGCGTCACCGGGCTGGTGACCGACGGGTCGCCCGAGGCGCTGGGCGCGGCCATCGACCGGCTGGCCACCGACGACCAGCTGGCCCGGCGTCTGGGCGAGGCGGGCCGCCAGGCGGTGGCCGATCTGCGCTGGGACCGTGTGGTCGAGCGCCTGACCCGCCCATGACGGTGCCGGTGGTGGAGCTGGTGGTCGCCCCGGGCACGGGCGAGCGCCTCCGCCCGGTCGCCCGGGGGCTGGCCCGCTGGTGCGACCTGCGCGCACCCGACGCCGCCCTGGCCGACCCGGCCGCCCGCCTGGCCAGCTCGTGGCGGGCGCCGGGGCTGGCCGACGCCCTCGCCGAGGGCCGGCCTCCGGTGGCCCTGTGGGTGGCCGGTGCCACCGAGGCCGACGCCGCCTCGTCGCTGCTGACCCGCTGCGCCGTGCTGCTGTGCGGCCGGGAGGAGGTGGCCGCCCACCTGCGCGACCGCGTCGAGGGCGTCCCCGCCGTGGTGGTGCCCGAGGGCCAGGTGGAGGTCGACGACCACCGCCCGCTCACCCCGTTCGTGCGCTCGCGGTGGCGCCGTCGCCTCGGGCTTGCCCCCGACCTGGTGGTCGACGTCCGGGCTGGTACGGCGTCGCTGTCGGAGGCGGTGGTTCCCACCGCCCTCGCCGTGGCCGCCGTCGTGGTCGCCGACCGGCGCTGGGTGGTCGACGCCATGGCGCTGGGTGCCCCGGTGGTCACCGACGCACGCACCGCCGCCTCGGTCGAGGCCACCGATGGATCCGAGGTGGTGGTGGCCGACAGCAAGGCCGCCACCGCGGTGGCAGCCGAGCTGGCCGGCGACCTCAGGCGCTGCGCGGCGCTCGGCCGGGCCGCCCGCAGCTCCTGGGAGCGGCGCTGGCGGCGAGGCGATGTCGCCGCCGACATCGCCCGCCGGCTGGGTCTGCTGGCGTCGCCCCCGCCCCCCGACGAGCTGGTGGCGCAGCGCCTGCGCGAGCTGGGAACCCCGGCGGGGGCGCGGGTGGCGGTCCGTGCCCGGGTGGCGACGGCGTTGTTCGCGCCGGTGGAGGCTCGGTGAGCGGGCCTCCCGAGCTCGACCCCGACCGCCTCGAGGCCCTCGCTCGCGAGCTGGGGGTCCCGCCGCCCACCGATTCTGGAGTCCCGTCATCGCCCAGCAGGGCCGAGGCTCCACCCTTGGTGGCCGGCGCCGGTCGGGTGGCCCGCGTGGCGACCCGGGCCAAGGCCAGCGGGCGTGCGCGGCTGCGGCCGGTCGTGCACCGGGTGGCCGACGTGGTGGCGCACCGGCTGGTCCGGCGCGCCGAGCTGCTGCTGGCCGACCGGGCGGCGGTCACCGACCGGCTCGACCGCCTGGCCGCCGACGTCGAGCTGTTGCGGGCCGAGCTCCGGGCGGCGGCGGGATCGCTGCACCACCTCCGCCACGTCGACGCTGCGGCCGAGCTGGTCCGGGCCGACGGAGCGCTCGACGAGGTCCACGCCGCCACGGTCAACCTCGAGCTGATCAAAGCCGAGCTGCGCACGGTGGTCGACCGGCTGGAGGAGTTCGGCCAGGCGGTCGCTCCTGCCGCCGGCCTCGAAGGGGTGGCGGAGCGCTTCGCCGAGCTCCGGGAGCGGGTCAACGCCCTCGACCGCCGCCTGCGCCGGGTGGCCGACCAGCCGGTCAGCCATCCGTCCGCGCCCGGCGAGCCGGCGCCGGCCGCCGCCGCGCCGCCCGGCGAAGACCGCTTCGACTACGTCGGCTTCGAGGCCCGCTTCCGGGGCGACTCCACCAGCGTCGCCGCAGCGCAGAGCGAGCGCTACCTGGAGCTCCTGGCCTCCCACGCTCCGGTGCTCGACATCGGCTGCGGCCGCGGCGAGCTGCTGGAGGCGTTGGTTGCCCGGGGGGTGGCGGCGTCGGGCGTCGACCTCAACGCCGAGATGGTGGCCGAGGCCCGTGCCCGCCACCTCGACGTCCACCAGGCTGACGCCGTCGAGTGGCTGCGCACCCTGCCCGAGCGATCCCTGGGCTCGATCCTCACCGTGCACGTCGTCGAGCACCTCGAGCTGGGAGCCCTCATCGAGCTGCTGGAGCTGGCCGCCACCCGGCTGGTCCCCGGTGGGGTCTTCGTGGCCGAGACGCCCAACCCCGCCTCGCTCATCGTCCTCGGCAACTCCTACATCCTCGACCCCACCCACGTGCGGCCCCTGCACCCGTCGCTGCTGAGCTTCCTGTGCGAGCGGGCGGGCTTCCGCCACGTGCACCTCGAGTTCTACGCCCCAGCCGAGGGCTACCACCTGCCTCGCCTCGACCTCGCCGATGCCGATGCCCCGGCCTGGGCCGCCGCCGTCGACCAGGGCTTCGCCCATCTCAACCATGTCCTTTTCGGCCCCCAGGAGTACGCGGTGCTGGCCACCACTCCGCCCGGCTGAGCCTTTCCCGACAGGAATGCCGCTTCAGGACACTGCCTGGCCGCAGGAAGCCTCACCATCGGCCCATGACCACCAACGCCACCGCCATGCCCGCCCCCCACGACACGACCGTCGGTGACGACGATCCCCGAGCGATCTTCGCCCGAGCGGTATCCACCGCCGGGTCGGTGATCGCCGCCGTGGCGCCCGAGCAGCTCGACCGACCGACGCCGTGCGACGACTACGACGTCCGCCAACTTCTCGGGCACCTGGTCGGCGTGCTGCGCCGCGTGGCCGTCGTCGGAAGCGGCGGCGACGCGCTGAGCGTGCCGCAGATCGCCGATGACGTCGCCGGCGACGCCTGGTCGGCGGCCTGGCTCGACGCCGCCCATCAGGTCCAGGCCGCCTGGAGCGACGACGCCGTCCTCGCCCGCATGGTCCGCCTGCCCTGGACCGAGCTGCCCGGCGCTGCGGCTCTGGCCCTCTACACCAACGAGATCACCGTCCACACCTGGGACGTGGCCACCGCCACCGGGCAGCGTCCCGACTGGGACGCTCAGGTGCTCGAGGTCGCCTTCGCCGCCATTCGCCAGGGCATGCCGGCCGGTGGGCGCAGCGCTGCCTTCGAGGCCATGCGGGCGTCGTTGCCCCAGGCGCTACGCCACGCCAAGGCGCCCTTCGCCGAAGCGGTCGACGTGGGCGACGACGCCCCGGCCATCGACCGCCTGGTGGCCTGGAACGGACGCCGGCCCTGAGCCCTCCGGGTCCGACCGGACGGCGGGGCGGCTGGCTCAGCGCTGGGGAGGTAGGGGGGTGGCGGTGGCGCCCCGCACCTCGATGCGGGGACGCAGGTCGACCAGGCCCGGCGTGCGCCCGGGGTTGACCACCTCGAAGCTGTGGCGCTGCTCGCTCCAGTCGTAGACCGGCTCGCCGCCCGGGGCGTGGGCCCCCAGCGTGAGGAAGTAGGTGCCGTCGAGCAGCGGGACCGAGTCGAACACGAAGGCCACCTCGCCGTCGCCCACGGGCACCGACACCCCGAGCCCCACCAGCTCGGTGTTCGTGCCGAAGAGGTGGTCGCCCTTGATGTCGTGCACGGCCACGCCGAACACCGCCTCGTCGACCGCCTCGGCAGCCGAGTAACGCACCCGCACGACCAGTCGTTCGCCGGGCAGCAGATGTGCCCGCCCGGCGCCGGGGTACTCGACGTCGACGCCGGTGATGCGGATCTTCAGGGTGCCCCGGCGCTCGGGATCGGGGTCGTCGGTGCGCACGTCGGGGCCGGCGGCGGCGGCGCCCTCGACCCCCTCGCGGTGCAGCAGGGTCTCGCGAAAGGCGCGCACGGCGATGCCGGGCTCGGCGTCGATCACCATCTCGCCGTGGTCGAGCACCACGGCCCGGTCGCAGATCTGGCGCACCAGGTCGGCGGCGTGGGTCACGAACAAGATGGTGCGCCCCTCGGTCTGGAAGCGCTTGATGCGGTTGATGCACTTGCGCTGGAAGGCCTCGTCGCCCACCGACAGCACCTCGTCGATCACCAGCAGGTCGGGGTCGACGTTGACCGCCACGGCGAAGCCGAGGCGGGCGTACATACCCGAGGAGAAGTGCTTCACCTGGTTGTCGATGAACTGCTCGATCTCGGCGAAGGCGACGATGTCGTCGAACACCCGGGTGATCTCCGCCTTGGAGAGCCCGAGGATCGAGCCGTTGAGGTAGACGTTCTCCCGCCCGGTGAGCTCGGGGTGGAACCCGGCGCCGAGCTCCAGGAGCGCTGCCATACGGCCACCGACGACGATGCGCCCGCTGGTCGGGCGCTGGATGCCGGCCACGCACTTGAGCAGGGTCGACTTGCCCGAGCCGTTGTGACCCAGCAGGCCGACGGTCTCGCCCTGTTTGACCTCGAAGCTCACGTCGCGCAGGGCCCAAAAGTCCTCGTGGGGGATACGGCCGCGGATCACCCGTTCCTTGAGCGACTGCACCTGCTCCTGGTAGAGCCGGAAGCGCTTGGACACCCCGTCGATCTCGATGGCGATGTCTGCCACTAGAGCTCCTCGGCGAAGTTGTCCTCCAGCCGGCCGAACAACCACAGGGCGCCGACGAGGAGGGCGAGCGACACCACGCCCACGACGGCGACGTTGCGGAGGTACCACAGCAGCGAGGCGTCGGGCAGGATGCCGGTGGCCTCGCCGAGGCGGCCCCCGGAGGTGGGACCGCCGACGTGGTTGTAGATGCCCCGCTGGAACGCGAGGACGATGGCGTTCATGGGGTTGAGCAGCAGCAGCGCCGACTTCTCCTGGAGCTTGTCGGACAGCAGCCGGTATTGGTACACGATGGGGGTGATCCAGAACCACGCCAGCAGCACCAGCTCGAGCAGGTGCTGGGTGTCGCGCAGGTAGACGTTCACCGCCGCCAGGGCGACGCCGAGCGCCGCCCCGAGCACCAGCAGCACGACCAGGGCCAGCACCACCACCGGCAGGTACTCCCACGCCGGGGCATAGCGGAACACCGCCAGGGCGCCGACGAGCACGACCGCCTGGAGGAGGAAGTGCACCAGCGCCGCCCCGATGCCCGCCAGGGGCAGGATCTCGCGAGGAAAGTAGATCTTGTTCACCAGGCCGGCGTTGCCGACGATGGAGCCGGTGGCCGAACCAAGCGAGGTGGCGAACAGGTTCCAGGGCAGCAGCCCGGCGAGGAGGAAGATCGGGAAGTTGGGAATGCCCGACCCCAGCACCTTCTCGAAGACCAGCCAGAACACGACCAGGTAGAGGATGGGGTTGAGCAGCGACCACAGGAAGCCCAAGGCGCTGTTCTTGTACTTGACCTTGAGCTCCTTGCGCACCAGGTTGCCGAGCAGCTCCCGGTAGCGCCAGACGTTGACCACCCGCTGGCGGGGGGTCGGCCGGGCGGAGATCTCCTGGGGGGCTGGCCGCTCGGGCGCGCCGGCGGCGGGATCTTCCAGGGTGGCGTCCAGGTCATCGAGGTTACTCGCCGCGCCTCGACCGGCCCCGAGTGACCGCCACTAGCCTCGCCGCCCATGGGACGTGCCGTCGTCGAGCCCGTGCTGTCGGTGGTCATGCCCTGTTACAACGAGGAGGCCACGGTGGCCGAGGCCTGCAAGCGGGTCCTCGAGTCGCCTTACACCGCCGAGCTGGTGGTGGTCGACGACGGCTCGAGCGACGGCACCGCCGAACGCCTGGCGGCGATCGACGACCCCCGGGTCAAGGTGGTGCACCAGCATCCCAACCAGGGCAAGGGTGCGGCCCTGCGGCGCGGCTTCGCCGAGGCCGCCGGGCCGCTGGTGGTGGTGCAGGACGCCGACCTCGAATACGACCCCGGCGACTTCCCCCACCTGCTGGCGCCGCTGCTCAGCGGTCAGGCCGACGTGGTGTTCGGCTCGCGCTTCGTGTCCGACCGGCCCCATCGTGTCCTGTACTTCTGGCACAGCGTGGGCAACCGGTTGCTCACGCTGGTGTCGAACGCCTTCACCAACCTCAACCTCACCGACATGGAGACGTGCTACAAGGCCATGCGCAAGGAGGTGCTCGACGGCATCGAGCTGGAGGAGGACCGCTTCGGCTTCGAGCCCGAGCTCACCGCCAAGGTGGCCGCCGGAGGCTGGCGCATCTACGAGGTCGGCATCTCCTACCACGGCCGCACCTACGCCGAGGGCAAGAAGATCGGTTGGGCCGACGGCGTGCACGCCATGACCTGCATCGTGCGCTACTCGCCGCTGGGCCGGCGGTGGCGACAGTGGCGCCGGTTCCCCCGCCGGTCCTGATGGCGACCGCCGTCGGCGGCCCTCCCGTTGTGTCCCCGAGACCGCGCCGTGATGACCGCGCTTCAGGGGCCAGAACGGAGATGGCAGCGCAGGGTGCGGCGCTCGGCCCCCTCGACGCCGTGGTGGCGCTGGCCCTGCTGGCGGTGTCGGTGGCGGTACGGGTCGGGGCGCTGGCGCCCTCCAGCCTGTGGCTCGACGATGCCTGGGTGGCGCTCGTCTCCAGGGCCGACGGCCTCGGCGAGGTGGTCATGGTCGGCAACACCGCCCCCGGATTCGTGGCCATGCAGGCGTTGGTGCTCGGCGTCGTCGGCTTCAGCGAGCTCACCGCCCAGCTGCTGCCCTTCCTCTTCGGCGTGGCGGCCGCCCCGGCGCTGTACCTGGTCGCCCGTCGCTGCGGCCTCTGCGCTCCGGCGGCGGTGCTGGGAGCAGCCCTGGTGGCCACCTCGCCGCTCCACATCGTGCACTCCGCCCGGGTCAAGCCGTTCACCGCCGACGCCCTGGCCGCCGTCGCCGTGCTCTTGGCCGGGTGGCGGGTGGTCGAGCGCCCCGTCTCCGCCCGTCGCTGGGCCGGGCTCGGCATCGTGTCGGTCCTGGCCGTGGTGGTCTCGGCGGCCACCGCCGCCACCGTGGCCGGTGCGTACCTCGCCGGCGTGCTGGCGGTCGGGCTCCGGCGCCCCCGCGCCCTACGACCGGCGGTGTGGTCGACGGCCGGCTTCGGGGTCTTCGCCGTCGGGTGGTGGGCGCTGGTCGTACGCCATGCGTCCACGCCGGGGCTGCGGGCGTACTGGGCGAATCGCTACGTCGAGGTGTCGGCCGGCCCGGGCGCCGCCGCCGGCGACGTGGTCACCGGCTTGGCGGAGGTGGTGCAGGGCTTCGTCGCCCTTCCCCGGGCGCCTGCCGCCGCCGCCCTGGCGGCCGCCGCCGTCGTCGTGGTGGCCCGGCGGCCCCTGCTGGCCCCGCTCGTCGTGGCGCCGGTGGTCGTCGCCGTCGCGCTGGCCGCGTTGCAGCTGGCGCCGCTGGGGGGCGGTCGTACCGACATCCACCTCTACCCGTCGCTGGCGCTGCTGGTGGCGCTGGCCCTGCACGTGGTCGGCTCCCGGCTTCCCCGCCCGGCCGCCGGGACACTGGTCGCGGTGGTGGTGGCGGCTCTGGTGCTCGCCGTGCGCCCCTTGCCGCCCTATCCCGACGAGGACCTGCGCCCGTTGGTGGCAGCCGTCGAGCAGCGGGCGCGATCGGGCGACGCCATCGCCGTCTACTCGGCGTCGCGCTGGGCCTACGCCCTCTACACCAGCGGACCCGTGGAGCTGGAGCGTGACGTCACGTCGGCCAACGGCTTCGCCGTCGCCATCGCCGACGAGCGCGTCGAGGTCCTCGGCCCTCATCGCGCCGACCCCCGCGCCCACGCCCCGGCGCTCGACCGGCTGGCCGCCGGCCACGACCGCATCTGGCTGATCAGCTCCCACACCGGCGCCGACCTGCCCGTCATCGAGCAGCTCCTCGCCGAACGAGGCTTCGTGGCGACCGCCACCGAAATCCGGCCCGGCGCGTCGCTGACCCTGTGGTCACGAACCGGGTGATCATCTGACCGCGCCGCCCGACTACGCTCTCGCCCCGGTGCCTGCGACCCTGCCTTCTACGCCCGCGCGCGAGCGCGTCCGGGCCTGACGCCCCGCCATGACCAACGTCATCGTCACGACCACCATCAACCCGCCCACCGAGGCGGTACGACGCTTCGACGCCATGGACGACTGGCACCTGGTGGTCATCGGCGACCGCAAGACGCCCGGCGACTACCGCCTCGAGCGGGGCACCGTCGTGACCCCGGACGACCAGGAGAAGATCGACCCCACCCTGTCCGACCTCATCGGCTGGAACTGCATCCAGCGCCGGAACTTCGGCTTCCTGGTGGCGGCGGAGATGGGGGCCGACGTCGTGGCCGTCGTCGACGACGACAACATCCCTCTCGAGGGCTGGGGAACCGACCTGCTCGTCGGCCGGGAGGTGGAGGCCACCGTCTACGCCGCCGGGCTTCCCGCCTTCGACCCCATCGGCGCCACCAATCACCCCGACCTGTGGCACCGGGGCTACCCGTTGCAGCTCCTGGCCCGCCGCGACTACTCCCGCTCGGTGCGCTCGCCGGTCACCGCCGACGTGCAGGCCGACTTCTGGGACGGCGACCCCGACATCGACGCCAT
>JAHWJH010000029.1 GCA_019348555.1 Actinomycetota bacterium | reverse complement strand
AGGAGATGCCCATCACCAGCGTCGGTACGGAGATGCGGGCCAGGGCCTGGCCGAGGCCTCCCCGGCCGCGGGCCAGGTCGTGGAGGTCCATCGCCTTGGTGAGGCACAGGTAGGAGTTGGCGTCGAACCGCCGGGCCAGCTTGGCCCCCTGGTACTCGAGGTAGCGCTCCACCTGGAAGCGCTGCCACAGCGAGAAGCCGTCGAGCGACTCCACCACCTCCCGCCCGAACCGGTCGGTGAAGACGTCGTCGCTGCGGTAGGTGATCTGCGCGATGCTCCGCGCGATGGCGAGACCCTCGGTGGGGCCGTCGCCGGGCTCGGCGTCGTAGTAGTCCCCGCCTCGCCAGCGAGGATCGAGCCGGATGGCCTTGCGACCGGCGCTGCCGAAGGCGATCTGCTGGGCACTGGCCGCTGCCGAGGTGGCGATGGGCACCAGCGAGCGCACCCGCTCGGGGAACATCACGCCCCACTCCAGCACCTGCATGCCGCCCATGGACCCGCCGATCACGCTCATCCACCGCTCGATGCCGAGGTGGCGCAACACCGCCACCTGGGTCCGGACCATGTCGCGCACCGACACCACCGGGAACGACGATCCGTAGGGCCGACCGGTCTCGTCGCCGGGCACCGGTGAGGCCGGCCCGGTGGTGCCCTGGCACCCGCCCAGCACGTTGGCGCAGACCACGAACCAACGGTCGGTGTCGAGGGCGCGCCCCGGCCCGACGAGGCCGTCCCACCAGCCGGGTGCCACGTGGCCGGGACCGACGCCGCCGGCGACGTGGGAGTCGCCGGTCAGCGCGTGGCACACCAGCACCGCGTTGCCGCCGTCGGGAGCGAGCTCGCCCCAGGTCTCGTACGCCACGGTGATCGACCGCAGCCGGCCACCGCCTTCGAGGACGAAGGGCCGATCCTCGGCCAGCGTGGTGAAACGACGTCGCCCAGGAGGGTCGCCGGGACGCCAGGCGCCGGTGGCAGGAAGGGCGGCGGACATCACCGCCGAGCGTACTTGCGCGTGTGTCGCTCCTCCGTGGTGAATCCCGCCGGGCCGAGTGGGTCGGCGGTTAGCGTCCCGGCGGTGAGCCGGCTGCGACCCTTCCGCTTCGGGTTGTCCCTGGCCGGCTTCGACCATGGCCATGACTGGCCCGAGACCGCCCGCAAGGTGGAAGCCCTCGGCTACTCCACGCTTCTGGTCCCCGACCACCTCGGCGACCAGTTGGCGCCGCTGCCCGCGCTCACCGCCGCGGCTGCCGCCACCACCACGCTCCGCGTGGGGACCTATGTGCTCGACAACGACTTCCGCCACCCCGTCCTCGTGGCCAAGGAAGCGGCCACCCTTGACCTGCTCTCCGGCGGGCGACTCGAGCTGGGCATCGGCGCCGGGTGGCGCAAGGAGGAGTACGACCGGGCCGGGATGGTCTTCGAGCCGGGCCCGGTGCGGGTGGATCGTCTGGAGGAGGCGATTGCCGTGCTGAAGGGGCTGTGGTCGGGTCGGTCCTTCAGCCATACCGGTGCCCACTACCGGGTGGCCGAGATGGAGGGGCGGCCCTTGCCCGCCCAGCCAGATGGCCCTCCACTGTTCCTCGGTGGCGGCGGCCCCCGGCTCCTCGCCCTTGCCGGACGCCACGCCGACATCGTCGGCCTGGCCCCCCGCGCCCGACCCGACGGCGTGCTCGAACCCACCGACATCTCGCCCGAAGCCACCGATGCCAAGGTGGCTGCACTCCGTGGCAGCGCCGGTGAGCGCTTCGCCGACCTCGAGGTCAACATCCTCACCCTCGTGGTCGAGGTCACCACCTCCCAGGCGCGCCGCGACGAACGCGTGGAGGAGTTGGCGCAGCGCTGGGGCATGTCGCCGGCGGCGGTGTCGGCCAGCCCCCACGTCGTGGTGGGCTCCGTCGATCAGGTGGCCGACGACCTGTGCGCCCACCGGCAGCGCTTCGGCATCTCCTACGTCACCGTGCCCGAGCCGGCGCTGGCGTCGTTCGCCCCCGTGGTGGCCCGCCTCGCCGGTCGGTGACGCCGGTGACGCTTGTCAGGGAGCACGACCGCCGGGGAGCCGTGCGCTCCACCAGTCACACAGCGCGGAGGGCTCCACGCCGTAGGCCCGGCAGCTGGCGTCGGCGGCGCTCAGCAGCCACCGGCGACGCTCGGCCTCGTCGTCGGTGATCGATGCCCGGCGCACGGCCTCGGCGGCGCTGTCCCAGCCGCCGCCCGCCGCGGGGACCGGGATCGCCCGCACCTGCGCCGCTCCCAGTTTGACGGCGTCCGCCGCCAGGGCCGTGCCTCCCCACGTCCTCAGTGCCCAGGCGCTGACCACCGGCGACAGCAGAACCGCAGCCACGTGCCAGAGGCGCTCCCCCGGTGGGACCACGCTCACCAGCGGCGTCGACGGCAGCCAGGCCCCCTCGACGTCGACGGCGGCCTCCACCACACGGGTCTGGGTGGCCACCACGACCTTGGGCACCAGGCGGGCCCGGGCCCAGGGCCCGAGGTCGCTGTGGGCTTCGAGCCGGGCAAGGTCCACCCTCGGCGCCTCCCAGCGCCGCCGGTGGTGGCGGGTAGGGCGCCGTCCCCACCGGCACGTGGCGGGGTCGACGAGGCCGCAGGTGACCAGGCGCGGGAAGGCGGCGTCGTCGAGCACGCCGGTGGGGTCGTCGACGACGAAGGGCACCACCCCGTAGTACTGCTGGCGGAAGTCGGCGTGCACCCGGGCCCACGCACCGAGGGTGCCGGCCACCGCAGGCCGGCAGTCGGGCACCTCGGCGGCGCTCACCGCCAGGTGCGACCACGTGGGTGCCGCCCTGAGCTCGTCGGCGTCGACCTCGACGTGATGCGACGGCACCGGCGGCAACCCCGCCCACACCGCCAGCGTCGCCCGTCGAGCCCCGCCCCGGCGAAGCACCGGCACGCACACTCGCACCGCTGCGTCGAAGACTGCATCGGACGGCAGCCACAGCAGCTCCAGGGCGGCATCGACGAGCACGTCGGCGCGAGCGGTGGCGGCGTCGCGGGTGGCGAGGAACGACTGCGGGAGTACCAGCGCCACCGTCCCGCCGGGCCGTACCAGGCGGGTTGCGGCCACGAGGAACAGCACGGCGGTGTCGACGTAGCCACGGGCCGCCGCCCCCAGGCGCCCTCGCAGCGCTGCTGCTTGGCTGGTAGGGCGAGCTGTTGCCCGACCCAGCTGGTTGAGGAACGGCGGGTTGCCCACCACGACGTGGGGCCGGGCCGGCCAGTCGGGTGGATCGAGGGACAGGGAATCGCCCACGAGCACCCTGGGCACGGCGCCGCCGCCGCACCACAGCGCCAGCGACGCCTCGGTCACCGCCGCCGCCACCGGGTCGATGTCGGCGCCCACCAGGCACTCGCCCACCACGTCGATCGGCGGGATGCCGCGGGCGGCCAACGCCTCGGCTGCGGCGAGGAGGAACGCTCCTCCCCCGGTGGCAGGGTCACACACCACCGGGTCGTCGCTGGGAAGCTCCTCGAGCGCCCAGCCGACCACCGCTGCCGCCATCGCCGCAGGGGTGTAGAACGAGCCGCCGGCTCGGCGTCGGGCCGGGTCGAGCAGCGACTCGTCGACGGTGCCGAGGAGCCACGGGGTGGCCGAGCGCTCGGCCAGGTCGATCTCGACGGGAGGGCCCCATCGCGACAGCAGGGCCAGCGCCGGCAGCTCGACGGTGAGCGCCCGGGACAGCGCCACGGCGACGCCGGCGACCACTCTGGCCCGGGCAGGCGTCGGGTCGACCCCCTCGCCCTGCAACCGGGCGAAGGCCCGCTGCGGGCTCGACGCCGGCACGGTGGCCTCAGACCAGGGCGGCGTCGGCCTCCGGGTCCTTCCAGCCGGACAGGTCACCGAGGCGGGAGTCGTTGGAGAACACCTCGACCAGTGGCAGGTCGAGGCCGAGGCGCTTCTGCAGGAGGCGGACGTCTCGCTCCTGGTCCCACAGCACCAGCGTGACCGCCACACCGGTGGTGCCGGCCCGGGCGGTGCGGCCCGAGCGGTGCACGTAGGCCTTGTGGTCCTCCGGCGGGTCGTAGTGCATGACGACGTCGATCTCGTCGACGTGGATGCCGCGGGCAGCCACGTCGGTGGCCACCAGCACGTGCAACTTGCCGCTGGAGAAGTCACGCAGGGCTCGCTCGCGGGCGCTCTGGCGCAGGTCGCCGTGGATGGGCTGGGCGGCGACACCCTCGCGAGTGAGCTGCAGGGCCAGCCGATCGGCACCTCGCTTGGTGCGCACGAAGATCAGGCAGCGCTCGCTGCCCCGGGCGACGGCGGCGGCGACCTTCACCTTGTCCATCTGGTGCACGAAGAGGAACCGGTGCTCCATGTCGTCGACGTCGACGCGATCGGACTCGACCTCATGGAAGGCGGGGTCGTGCATGTGCACCCGCACCACGTGGTCGACGTCGCCGTCGAGCGTGGCCGAGAACAGCATGGTCTGGTGGGAGCCGGAGACGTGGCGCAGGACCCACTCGACCTGGGGCAGGAACCCCATGTCGGCCATGCGGTCGGCCTCGTCGAGCACCACGGTGTCCACGTCGGCGAGGCTGACGGCCCTGCGGTCGATGAGGTCGATCAGGCGCCCGGGGGTGGCGACGACGATGTCGACCCCCCGCTGCAGCGCAGCGCTCTGGCGATCCAGGTCGGTGCCGCCGTAGACGGCCAGGACCGAGCGACCTCGCACCTTGGCGAGTGAGGCCAGCTCGACGGCCACCTGCGTGGCCAGCTCGCGGGTGGGCACGAGCACGAGCGCTCGGGGACAGCCTGGCCGGGCGGCGCTGGCGCGCTCCACCAGGGCGAGGCCGAAGGCGAGGGTCTTGCCCGAGCCGGTCTTGGCCTTGCCGCACACGTCGCGACCGGCGAGGGCATCGGGCAGGGTCAGGCACTGCACGGGGAACGGCTCGGTGATCCCCTGCTCGGCGAGAGCGGTCACGAGGTCGGCCGAAAGGCCGAGCGCGGAGAAGGTGGCGGTCATGGATGCTCCTGTCGTCGTCGACGTGGCGGTGGGTCGGCCTCGGCGACTCCGCACTGACGAGAGGAGCAAGTGAGGTGACCCGCGAGGCCCCGGCCGAGTGCCGGGCTCGCAGAACTGCACTCATGGTACCGCCACACGTCGTGCGCGGCGCGCACCTCTCAGCGCCCGAGCGGCACCGCCTCGGGCAGGGCGGCGGACGGAGGCGCCGTGCGAGCCTGCACCCACTCCACCGCGGCGACCGTCGCCGCCTCGAAGCGGCGGGGCTGGAGCCAACAGGCTCGGTGGTCGCCGGCCAGCGAGAAGATGACGGCGCCGGGTACGGCGGCGGCGAGCGCACGCTGCTTGGACGGCGGCACCAGCTGGTCGCCGGTGGTGACGACCACCGCCGTGGGCACATCGATCGACGGCGCGAAGCCCGAGGGGTCGAACGCCGCCATCGCCCGCCCCGCATCGGCGAACTGCCGGGTGTTCCCGCGCTGCAACTCCGCCTTCAGCCATGCCTCGTGGGGCGCCAGCTCAGGGGAGTGCTCCACGGCGTCGCGCAGCACCCGCTCGGCGAAGCCCTCGGAGGCACCCAGGCGCGACACCAGCTCCACCAGACCCATGATCTTCCACAGGAGGCGCTCACGCAGGCGCTCCCGCCAGTCGAGGCTCGTCGCCTGCAGCACCAGGCCCCGCACCAGCTCCGGGTGGCGTCGCCACAGCAGCAGGGCGATGGACCCGCCCATCGAGTACCCGCACACGATCGCCGGCCCCACCCCGAGATGACGCAACAGCGCGGCGGCGTCGTCGGCGGCCGCCTCGAGGGAGAAGGGCTGCTGCGTGCGAAGACCCCTGCCGTGGCCGCGGTGGTCCGGAGCGACGACCTGGGCGCGCTCGGCCAACGGTTGGTAGACCTGCCACCAGTTCAGATCGGCCGAGATCACCCACCCGTGCAACAGCAGCACCGTGGGGCCTCCCGCCGGGCCGGCGGCGTGGCGGAAGAACATGTCGCCACGGCCGGCCACGGTCGTCACCCGGCCTTCGGGCAACGGCGGGGGGAGCGGTGGGGTCGCCGTCGAGGCATCGACCGGGCCGATGAACCGCCTGGCCCTGGCCCACCGCTCCTGCCAACCGGTCTCAGCTCGCTGGATGACCATCTCGACGCTCAGCGCCGGGCGTAGCGACCTCCAGCGACCACCCGGTAGATCGCCAGGACGACCAGCGCCCCGACGATCGCCGACACCCACGTCGCCAAGTCGAAGAACTCCTCGTTGACGTCGCGCCCGAGCAGGGCGTTGGCGAGGAAGCCACCGATCAGCGCCCCGACGATCCCGAGGAGGATGGTGACGACGATCCCACCGGGGTCGTCACCGGGCATGATGGCCTTGGCGATGACGCCGGCGACCAAGCCGAGCAGGACCCATCCGATGATACCCATGTTCGCATCTCCCTTCGCCGCCGGCGACTCTCGCCTGCGGGACAGAGAGTGTTCCCATCGGCACACCGAGTGAACCCCCGTCGGTGCACCGGCGCCGGCGGCACCGGCTGGAGCCCTCAGGCGGGAGCCAGACGCAGGATGCGGTCGTCCCCGTCGCGGGGCGACCCCCGCCCGTCGCGGTTGGAGGTGGCGAGGTACACGGCGCCGTCGGGCCCGACGGCGACGTCGCGCAGGCGGCCGAGCTCGCCGTCGAAGAGCACCTCCTCGTCGGCCACCGAGCCGTCGGCGGCGAAGGTGAGCCGGCGCAGATCCTGGCCCTTGAGCGTCGTGAACAGCAGCGAGCCCTGCCAGCCGGCCACAAGGTCGGCGTCGTAGAACGCGCAGCCGGTCGGGGCGATGGTGGGGGTGTAGTTGCGGATGCCGGTGCCCACCGTCGAAGGCCACCCACCGTCGAAGCCGGACGACAGCGGGTTGATCTCGTCGCCCCGGTCGGGGCCGTGCTCGGTGGCGAACACCCGCCCGTCGGCGGCCAGGCACAGGCCCTGGACGTTGCGATGGCCCCGGCTGAACACCTGGGGCGAGCCCCGGTCGGCGTCGAGGCGCAGCACCTTGCCGTTGAGGCTGGTGGGATCTGCCGCCAGCGCCGAGCGCCCGGCGTCGCCCGTGGCGGCGAAGAGCTCACCTCCCGGGGCGAAGCGCAGCCGTCCACCGTTGTGGATGGCCGCCTTGGCGATCCCCTCCACCAGCACCACCTGGCTGCCGTCGGGCTCGACGCGTACCACCCGGTTGTCCGACGCGCTGGTGTACATGAGGAAGATCCGGCCTCGGGCGTCGATCTCCAGGCCCATGAGCCCACCTTCCCCGCCCTCGACCACGCCGGCCACCGGGCGCGGTGCCTCGCCCAGGCGCGTCAGGCGGCCCGGGCGCTCGGTGTACCACAGCGTGCCGGCCGGGTCCCACGCCAGCGACCACACGGTGTCGAGCCCACCGACGACCTCGGTGACCTCGAGGCGCATGGGACCGGCCGGGGTGCTCGTCGTGGTGGTGGCCAGCGGGGCCGTGCTCGACGGCCGCGGCTCGGTCGACGGTGAGGCGAGCGTCGTGGGCGTCGTGGGGGTCGTGGGGGTCGTGGGCAAGGGCGCCCGGGCTTGGGGACCGCCCCCACAGGCGGCGACGACGGCCACGGCGACGACGCCCGCCAACCACTGTCCGCCTCGGCGCTGCATCCGTCCACCGTAGGAGCCCACACCCGATGGCGCAGGTCAGGCCAGACCGGTGCAGGCGACGCGCCACCAGCCGTTCGAAGGCCGGGGCTGACCTCAGACCAGCGCTCGGGCAGCCAACCAGCGGGCGGCCACGGTGGCGGGGTCCTGCTCCTCGATGGTCATCTGCCGGTTCAGCTCCGACAGCTCACTGGTGGTCAGGGCCGCCGACACCCGGTCGAGGCGCTCCACCAGCGCCGGGCCGTAGCGCTCCACGACCCGACGTCGCGCCACGGGCACCACGTTCTCGACCGGCTGGAGCGACCGGTCGTCGGCCAGCAGCACCAAGTCGCCGCCCGACAGGTGGCCGTCGGTGGTGAACAACAGGCCCACGTCGATGTCGCCTCCCTCGAGCGCTGCCCGGGTGCTCCGCCCCCCACTGTCGAGCGGAAGGAAGCGCTGGAAGTCGAGCCCGTAGAGGTCCCGCAGGCCCACGAGGCAGAACGGCCGCTCACGGCACTCGGGAGGGCCACCGAAGACCAGATCGTCGGCCACCGGAGCCAGGTCGCTCACCGAACGCAGACCGAAGCGCTCGGCGGTGTCCTTGCGCACCACCACGCCGTTCTGGTTCTCGGCGGGCGCGAAGGAGAGCACGACGAGGTCTCGCTCGGCAAGCACCTCGGCGAGGCGCTGGCGGGCAGCCGGGGCGTCGAGCGACGCCACCGACGCCGCCGGCTCGAGGTAGGCAAGAGCGGATCCCAGGTACTCGGGCACGATGTCGACGAGACCCTGTTCGAGCGCCGGCTCCATGATCTCTCGGGGACCGACCTCGCGCTGGCGGACGACGGGGATGCCGGCGCTCTCGAGTGCCTGGGCGTAGAGCTCGGCGATCAACTCGCTCTCGGCGAAGTTGAACGATCCGATGGTGACCGCCTCGTCTGGGGGGCCGGTCACGCCACGGCTCTCCGGACGGCCGGGTGCGCACCCCGCGACGAGCACCAGGGTGACCAGGGCGATCAGGATGGAGCGCACTGCCACGGCGGCGCCCTGTGTGCGGCGCCCGGTCAGCTTGCGCACCATGTTCCCCCGACCTCCTCATGGCCCGGCGAACACGCCGCCCAGGGTGCTCGCCGACCGGTACCATACCGGCCCGAATCGATCCGGTGGTGACCATGACGACAGTGCAGGGCCAGGTGCAGGGCGACGTTGGCGCATCACCCGGCCTCGCCGTCGTCTCCCGCACCGGCCGTCGGCGCCGGCCGTCGGGCGAGGCACCTCCGCTCCCCCATCCGATCAACGCCAGCGGATGGTTCTACCTCTCGGTGCTGGCCGCCATCGCCCTCGGGTGGCTGCTGTTGTACCTCGGCACCGGCACCAGCCCGTTCCGGGCCGTGGTGCGCGCCGACATCGCCGTGCTGCAGCAGATCGAGGCGCTGCGCACCGACGCCCTCACCGCCGTGATGCTCGACCTCCACGCTCTCGGGTCGCAGTGGGTCGTCCGCGTGTTGCGCTGGGGCACGCTGCTGGCTCTCATCGTCCTGCGCCGGTTCCGTCACCTGGCGGTGTTCCTGGGGTTGACCCTGGTGGTGACGGCCGGAACCGCCACCAGCTCCCTGGTCGTGGGCCGACTTCGCCCGGTCGACGTGGCCATCCTCGGCCACTGGGACGGCTACTCCCATCCCTCGGCGCCGGTCGCCGCCCTGGGCCTGAGCCTCATGGGCGTGCTCTACACCCTGGTGCCCGGCGGCAGATGGCGGAACCGGGCCAAGTGGATAGCGGGCGCTCCCATCGTGGCGCTGTGCATAGCCCGGCTCTACCTCGCCGTCGACCACCCGAGCGACATCCTGGTCGGCGCCGTCCTCGGCATGGCCGTACCCGTGGTGGCGTTCCGCCTGCTGACCCCCAACGAGATCTTCCCGGTCTCCTACCGTCGGGGTCGTACCGCTCACCTCGACATCGGCGGCGCCCGTGGCGACGCCATCGCCCTCGCCCTGTATCAACAGCTCGGCCTCACCGTGGTCGACGTCCAGCCGTTCCACCTGGAGGGCTCCGCCGGCTCCACCCCGCTGCTCCTTCGGGTCTCCCGCAGCAGCGACGGCGAGGAGGCCCAGCTCTTCGGCAAGCTCTACGCCCGGGAGCACTTGCGATCCGACCGGTGGTACAAGCTGGGTCGTGCCATCCTCTACGGCCGATTGGAGGACGAGGGCACCTTCTCCAGCGTGCGGCGCCTGGTCGAGTACGAGGACTACCTCCTCCGCGTGATGGGTGACGCGGGTCTGCCGGTTCCTCTTTCGTACGGCTTCGTCGAGATCACCCCCGAGCGCGAGTACCTCATGGTCACCGAGTTCCTGGCAGGAGCCGAGGAGCTCGACGACGCCGAGGTCGACGACGCCGTCATCGACAGCGGCCTGGCGGCGGTGCGGCGCATGTGGGACACCGGCCTCGCCCATCGCGACATCAAGCCCGCCAACGTCCTGGTCCGCAACGGCAAGGTCATGCTCATCGACCTGGCGTTCGCCACCGTGCGCCCGTCGCCGTGGCGTCAGGCCGTCGACCTCACCAACATGATGCTCACCCTGGCCCTGCGCAGCAGCGCCGAGCAGGTCTACGAGCGGGCGCTGCTGCTCTTCTCGCCCGACGACATCGCCGAGGCGCTCGCCGCCAGCCGCAGCGTCACCATCCCGTCCCAGCTGCGCCACCGCCTGGCGAGCGACGGGCGGAACCTCTTGGCGAGGTTCTGCGCGCTGGCGCCCGAGCGAGCACCGATCTCCATCCAACGCTGGAGCATCCGCCGCATCGGCCTGACCCTCGGCGTGGTCGGTGCCGTGGCCTTCGCCGTGGGCCTGTTCGCCCTGAGCCTCCACACCACCGGCCTGCTGTGAGGCGCCCCGTCGGTGGTGCCGCGGGGCTGGCCCTGCTGGCGTCGGCGGCGATGACCGGCTGCTTCACCCCCGAGGCCACCATGCCCGGGTGCCAACCCGGCGGCCGCCTCGGCATCCTGGCCCAGTCGGTGCCCACGGCGACGCTGGTGCCGTGCGTCCAGGAGATGCCGGTGGGTTGGAACTTCGACTCGCTCGACGTCGACAGCGGCCGGGCCCGCTTCTGGCTCGACTCCGACCGTGCCGGCCTCCGGGCGGCGGAGGTGGAGCTGTCGCCGACCTGTGACGTGGACGGCGCCACCCTCGTCGCCCCGGAGGAGGAGGGCACCGAGCGTTACCAGCGGCTGACCTCGTTGTCGCCTCGTTTCGTGGGCGCCACCTACGACGTCTTCGAGGGAGGCTGCGTCACCTACCGCTACGAGTTGGTCCACGGCCCGCACATCGGCCTCTACCAGGAGCTCCACGACGCCGTGGCCCTCTTCCCCCGCCAGGCCCTGGCCGACGATGTTCGCAACGACCTGGGTCTCGACTTCGACCCCTGAGCCCCGACCGTTGGCGTGACCGCCGACCGCTACGGCGCCACCTCCACGACCCTCGCCCGGCCCCACCAGCTTCTCCGCCGGCGCCAGACCAGATACGTCAAGCCTCCGAGCGGGATCGGCAACAGGTAGGTCAGCGCCCGGTAGACCAGCACGCCGGCGACGACCTGCTCTCGGTCACCACCGGCCACCACCAAGGCGGCGGTGAGGCCCAGTTCCACCACCCCGAGGCCGCCGGGAGTGATGGGCAGCGCCGACAGCAGGCGGACGAAGGCGAACGCCCCGAAGACCTCGGCGCCGCTCACCTCGGTGGGGCCCACGCCGACATGGCGCAGCACGACGAGCAGGACGAGGAACAGCGACAGGTGGCTCACCAACGTGGCGGCGGTCAGGGCCAGCCACCGCGCCCGCAGCAGCTCCACGGTGTGGTGCCGGAAGCGGACGGCCGCGTCTCCCCATGCCCGAGGGGGCGGACGCCGGAGCAGGCGGCGCAACCCCGCCACAGCGCTGCCGGCGAGGCCGGCGACGCGGCGGGCCGTGGCGTCGCTGCGCAGCACCAGGCCGAAGGCGACCACCGCCACCACGATCATCCCCACACCGGCCAGAGCGGCCACCACCAGCGCGGTGGTGGCGTCGCCCTGCACCGCAAGCAGCACCAGGGCGAGCAGCGGCATGCCCACCTTGGCGAAGGTGTTCCAGATCCCCGACAGCAGCAGTGACAACGTCACCGCGGCGCGGGGAAAACCCCACGACGAGTAGATGGCGTACGTCAGGCCGATGCCCGCGGCGGCACCGGCAGGCACGGCGTTCGCCACCGCGGTCGACGACTGGCTGGCGACGGCGGCCTGGCTGAGCCGCAGTCCGGGCAGCACGCTCATCTGCACCAACCAGTAGCTGACGAGGTTCCACGCGGTCACGGCCAGGGCTGCGGCCACCTCGAGGCCGCTCATGGCTCCCACGGTCGCCCCCACCTCCGAGAGGTCGGCCACCTGCGGCAACACGCCGACGAAGACCGCCACCACCACCGCCAAGGAGAGGGCGGTGCGCAGCACCAAGCGCCGGACGCCGGACTCGCCGGTCGCGGGCGGCTCGGGTTCGTGCACTGGCCACTCCAAGGTTCGACGAGGCTGGCGGTAGTGTACGGAGCCCCCGAACCGCCCATGGCCAGGCGACGAAAGGAACGTCCGCCCGTGGATCCCACGGACACCACCGCCTGCCGGCGTCATCCGAGCGACGCCAGCTTGGTACTGGTCGCGCCGTGAGCGCGCACCGGGTGGTCATCGTCGGCGGCGGGTTCGGTGGGCTCAAGCTCGCCCAGTCCCTGGCCGAGGACCCTGTCGAGGTCACGCTGGTCGACCGGCGCAACTTCCACACCTTCCAACCGTTGCTCTACCAGGTGGCCACCGCCATGCTCGACCCCGGCGCCATCGCCCGCTCCCTGCGGGCGATCCTCCAGGACCAGGGCAACGTGATGGTGCGCCTGGGCACCGTCGTCGGCGTCGACTGGGCGCAGCGACTGGTCCGCACCGCCGAGGGCGCCCCCATCCCGTTCGACACGTTGGTGCTCGCCACCGGGGCGGTCACCAGCGACTACGGGATCGTCGGCGTCGAGGAGCACGCCTTCCCGCTCAAGTCCACCGACGAGGCGCTCCGCCTGCGCTCGCACGTGCTCGCCCGCTTCGAGCAGGCCGACGTCCACCCCGAGCTCATCGAGGAGGGGATCCTCACCTTCGTGGTGGTCGGTGGCGGACCGACCGGCGTCGAGCTGGCCGGAGCGCTGATGGAGCTGATCCACAAGGTCCTGCGCAAGGACTTCCCGAAGGTGCCGGTCGGGCGGGCGCGGGTGGTGCTCATCGAGGCCACCGACCACCTCCTCGGCGGCTTCGGCCCTGCTTCGCAACGCCACGCCTTCGAGACCCTGCGCTCCCGGGGCATCGAAGTGCGCCTCGGCGAGAAGGTGGTGGGGGCCAGCGCCGACGCCGTCGACCTCGGCCACGAGGTGCTTCGCACGAGGACGCTGATCTGGACCGCCGGCGTGCGGGCGAACCCGCTGGCCGATGCCCTCGGCGTCGAGCAGACCAGCGGCGGTCGCATCGTCGTCAACGACGACCTGAGCGTGCCCGGACGTCCCGACGTCTACGTCATCGGCGACCTGGCCGCAGGACGCGACACCTCCGGCGGCCTGCACCCCCAGATGGCCGGCGTGGCCCAGCAGGGCGCCACCCACGTGGCCGCCCAGATCCGCCGCCGGCGCGACGGCCTCGCCGCCACGCCGTTCCGCTACAAGAGCAAGGGGATCATGGCCACCATCGGCCGCAACGCCGCCGTGGTGGAGGTTCCCGGAGGTCTTCGCTTCCGCGGGCGCCTGGCCTGGGTCATGTGGCTCGCCCTGCACCTCCAGCGCCTGGTGGGTTTTCGCAACCGCTGGGAGGTGCTCAGCCAGTGGGCCTGGAACTACGTCTCCTACGACCGCACCGCCCGCCTCATGGTCGACGACGCCACCCGTGCCCTCGCCGAGCCCACCACCCTGTCCGCTTCGGCGACGCTGTCGACCGGCGACCGCCAGCGTGCCGCCACGCCTTCAGGATCTCCCGAGACCTTCCTGTCCGACGCCGACCACCCAGGTCGTCCTGAGCCACCGGTCGGCCCGGCGGTTCAGCCGATCTCCTCGGCGAGCGACCGGTACGCCGGGAAGTAGGCCTCGCTGAAGGTGGGGAACGGCTGCACCACGTCGAGGAGCACGTCGAGGCCGACCTCGGCCCTGATCGCCAGCGTGGCCTGGCCGATCCACTCGTCGGCATGGGGACCGACCGCCCACGCTCCCACCAGCACGGCGCGGGCCCGGTCGGCGACCAGGCCCAGCGCACCGCCACCGCTTCCGTCGCTCGCCGCCCGAGCGGTGCCGCCGAGGTCGAAGCCGGAGGTGGCGACGTCGATGCCCCGCTCGGCCGCCTGCTCGGCGGTGAGGCCGACCGCCCCCACGGTGGGGTCGGTGTAGATGGCACGGGGAATGGCCCGGTAGTCGGCGATGGCTCCGCTGCCCACCAGGTTCGCCTCGATGACCCGGGCCTGGTAGTTGGCGGTATGGGTGAACGGCGCCACCGCGGTGACGTCGCCGGCCGCCCACACGTGGTCGTGACCGACCACACGGCACCGAGGGTCGACTTCGATGCCGCCGGCGCCGACGTCGATGCCGAGGGTCTCCAGGCCGATGCCGTCGACCGTCGGACGGCGACCGGTGGCCACCAGCACCCGCTCGGCCGTGAGCTCGCTGCCATCGTCGAGCACCAGGTGGGCGCCATCGGGTCCCGGCCGGGCGCTCGCCACCGTTGTCCCCACCCGCAGGCGCACGCCGTCCGCCTCCAGCGCCGCGCCGAGGTGGCTGCCGACCACCGGGTCCTCCGACGGCGTCACCCGATCGGCTGCTTCGACCACGGTCACCTCGGCACCGAAGCGGGCGTAGACCTGGCCGAGCTCGCAGCCGACAGCACCGGCCCCCAGGATCACCAGCGAGCGGGGGCGCTGGGGCGACGACAGCGCCTGGTCGCTCGTCCACATCGGCACCGACTCCAGCCCGTCGATGGGCGGCACGACCGCCCTGCTGCCGGTGGCGATGACCAGGTCGCTGCAGCGGAGGACGTCGCCGTCGACATCCACCTCACCCGGGCCGCGGACCTTGCCGGAGCCACGTACCATCTCGACGCCCACGGCCACGAGGTGCTCGAAGGAGCCCGAGTCGTCGCGGTGGCGGGCGATCTGGTCGCGGCGGGCCACGGCCGCTGACCACGCACCTTCGGGGTCCCCAGCGTCGACCGGCTCCGCCGTGGCGCCGATCTCCCCGGCGACGGCCAGCAACGCCCGCACCGAAGCCGACCGCAGGAGCGACTTGCTCGGCATGCAGGCGAGGTACGGGCACTCACCGCCCACCAGCCCGTCGGCCACCAGGGCCACCGACCGCCCCGCCCCCACCAGCGCCTCCGCCAGGTTCTCCCCCGCCGAGCCGGCACCGAGCACCACCACGTCGAACTCCCGCATCCCTACTGCTTAGCCTCCGTGCGAGGCCTTCGGCGGCTTCGGCGCACACTCCCCGGTGCTGGCGTCGGTACTTCCGGTTTCGGGGACTGCCTGACGCCAGAACGGGGTCAGGCGGGATGCACCTGCACCTCGGTGGCCTTGATCGACACCCACACGTCGCCGCCGGCGTCGAGGTCGAGCTCTGCCACCGCCGACAGGGTGACCTCGGCGACCACAGGAGGACGATCGGCAGACACCACCCGAACCCTCGCCCGGTCGCCGAGCAGCTCCATGGAATCCGCCCGTCCCGCCCAGACGTTGCGAGGAGTGCCCTCGGGTCGAGCGCGGTGCACGGCCACGGCGTGGGGATGGATCACGGCGAACACCTCGCCTGCTCCCGACCCGGTGACGGCCAGGCGTCCGCCACCGTCGAGGTGGATGCCATCACCCGAGCGGCGGCCTCGCAGCAGGTTGACCCCGACGAGCTCCGCCACCCAGGTCGACCGGGGGGCCCGGGCCACGTCCATCGACGACCCCTGCTGGGTCACCCGCCCCGCCTCGAGCACGACCATGCGCCGAGCCAGCAGCATGGCCTCGACCGGGTCGTGGGTGACGATGAGGCACACCCCGGCGAAGCCCGAGAGGTGGCGGCGGAGCTCGGCTCCGACCTCTGCCCGAGCGGCGGCGTCGAGCGCCGCGAGAGGCTCGTCGAGCAGCAGGAGCCTGGTCGGCGCCGCCAGCGCCCGGGCCAGGGCCACCCGTTGCGCCTGGCCCCCGGACAGCGCAGCAGGGCGACACCCGGCCATGTCGCCCACCGCGAAGCGCTCCAGCCAGCTCCGGGCGTCGGCTGCGGCCCGGCGCCTGTCGACGCCCCGGCAGCGCGCGCCGAAGGCCACGTTGTCGACGGCGCTCAGGTGCGGGAAGAGCACATAGTCCTGGAACACGAAGCCGACGGAGCGCTGCTCGGGAGGCACCCACGTGGCCGAGCGCGGCTCGTCGAGCAGGGTCCCGTCGAGCTCGATGCGACCGCTTGCCAGGGGAACCAGGCCGGCAAGCGCCCGGAGCAGGGTGGTCTTGCCCGACCCGTTGGGGCCGACGACGGCGACCACCTCGCCGTCGGCGACGTCGAACGCGGCGTCGAGGTGGAGGTCGCCCAGCACCACGCCGACGTCGGCCACCAGGCTCACCGCAGCACCAACCACCGATCACGCAGGGCCACCAGGACCAGCAGCGACACGGCGACGAGCACCAGGCTCAGGGCGATGGCGGCGTCGCGGTCGGCCTCGAGTGCGCCGAACACCGCCAGAGGAAGGGTTTGGGTCCGGCCCTGGAGATTGCCGGCGAAGGTGATCGTGGCGCCGAACTCACCCAGCGCCCGGGCCCAGCACAGCACCGCGCCGGCCAGGATGCCGGGCGCCACCATCGGCAGGGTGACCCGGCGCAGCGTGGTCCAGCGGTCGGCTCCCAGGGTCGCGGCGGCGTCGTCGAAGCGGCGGTCGGCGGATCGCAACGCCGCCTCGACGGTGAGGACCAGGAACGGCATGGCGACGAAGGTCTGGGCCACCACCACGCCGGCTGTCGAGAACGGCAGGACGACGCCGAGCTGGCTGTCGAGCCACTGGCCCACCAGGCCGCGCCGCCCGAGGGCGAAGAGCAGGGCGACGCCCCCCACCACGGGCGGCAGGACCATCGGCAGCGCCACCACCGCTCTGACCACGCCTCGGCCCGGGAAGTCGACCCGGGCCAGGACCCATGCCAGCGGCACGCCCACCACCAACGAGAGCCCGGTGGTGACCAGGGCGGTGAACACCGACAGCCACAGAGCGTCGGCCACGCTCCGCCGCAGCAGCAGGGTGGCGAGGTCGCTCCAGGGGGCCCGCTGCGCCAGACCCACCAGCGGCAGGACGACGAAGGCCGCCGCCACTCCGGCGAGTCCGAGCAGCGCCGCCGGAGGCCGAGTGCGCCGGCGTCCGGCGACCGGGCCGGCGTGGCCGGCGCGACGCTGTCGGCCCGTTGCTGGCCTGCTCACCGGAACCCGTGGGCGACGAGGATGGCGCGGCCGGCATCCGATACCAGGAAGTCCACGAAGGCCTCGGCCTGCGACGGCGCCGCTGCTGCCTCCAGGACCACCGCGGGGTAGCGAGTGAGGACCTGGTCGGCACCCGGCACCACCACTGCGTGCACTGCGGCGCCGGCGGCTGCGACGTCGCTGTGGTAGACGAGGCCGGCGTCGAGCTCCCCGGCCTCGATCTTGGTCACCAGCGAACGCACATCGGCCTCCTCGGTGTCGATCGCCGGGGTCACCTCGGCGGTGGCCAGCAATTGTCGGGCGAGGCGGCCACAGGGCACCTCCGGCGCGCACAGGCCGACGAGCAACTCGGGCCGGGCGAGGCCGCTCAGGCCCGACACCGCTGCCGGGTTTCCCGGTGGGACGGCGATCTCCATGAAGTTGGCGGCGAAGTCCTGCGGATGCCCCCTCGCCGCGCCGGCGGCCACGACCACCTCCATGGTCTCGCGGTCGGCGGAGGCGAACACGTCGCCGGGCGCGCCGTCGACGATCTGGCGGGCCAGGCCCGAGCTCGGCCCGAAGCTGAACCGCACGTCCACCACCGGCCGGCTGACCGCCGAGAAGGCGGTGCCGAGCTCGGTGAAGGCCTCACTCAGCGACGCCGCCGCCAGCACCGTGATCGTTGCCGGCTCCACGACCGGACCGGAGCCACCGCCGCAGGCCATGGCCACAGCTCCGAGGAGGGCGAGCGCCACACCCGCTCGCCTCCTCATGGTTCGACATCGAGCTCGACGGTCACGTTGGTGGCCTTGACCGACGCCACGGCCAGCACCCCCGGCGCCAGGCCCAGCTCCTCGGCCGCCTCCCGGCTCATCAGCGAGACCACCCGGCGCCGGCCGACTCGCAGCTCGACCTGGGCCATCACCGCGTCGACCGTCACCCGGGTGACGATGCCGGGAAAGCGGTTCCGGGCCGACGCGGCGGGGATCGCCCGGCCCTGGCGTGCCAGCTCCTCCTCGGTTCCGAGCTCCTCGGCCAGCCGGGCCAGGTCGTGGCCGTCGACCACACGCTGGCCTCCCTCGGTGCGACGCGTCGACAACCGGCCGTCGTCGGCCCAGCGCCGGACCGTGTCGACGCTCACGTCGAGCACCGTCGCCGCCTGGCCGATCCGGTAGGAGCGGCTGGACGCCACTGTCGGGGTTTCCCGAGGTTTCTGCGCCTTCTCGTTCGTGGCCGCGAGCTTAGGCGCTCCGATCGCTCCTCTGGCTAGCGGCGCCGGCCCTTCTTGCGACCGCGTGGCTGGATGGGCCCGTCGACGTTCGGAGACGACCGGGGCCCCGGCGTCGTCGGCGAGCTCGGCGACGAGCCGTTGCCCGAACCGTCGTGACGTGCGCTGGTCTCGGCCATGCCCGAGGGAAACGCCTCGCCACCACGGCCACCCGTGGCCACCAGCGGTGTGGTGCGTCCTTCGAGGCGGTTCCGCAGCGACACGTAACGGGGCTCGCGCTCTTTAAGCAGCGCCAGGAGGGGTGAGGCGATGAAGATCGACGAGTAGGCACTGGCGCCAAGGCCGACGAGCAGGGCGAGAGCGAACTCCTGGAGGGTGGCGGCACCGAGCAGGAAGGAGCCGATGACCAACAGCGACAGGATCGGCAGCAGGGCGGTGATGGAGGTGTTCAGCGTGCGCATGAGCACCTGGTTCAGGGAGTCGTTCACCATCTGGCTGTAGGTGGAGCGCCCGGTGGTGGCCAGCGTCTGGGCGTTCTCGTCGACCTTGTCGAACACGACGATGCCGTCGTAGATCGAGTAGCCGAGCACGGTCAGGATGGCGATGACCGTGGCGGGCGTCACCTCGAACCCGGTGAGGGCATAGATGCCCACGGTCACGAGTACGTCGTGCACCAGGGCGGCGAGGGTGGCCAAGGCCATCTTCCACTCGAAGCGCAGCGTGATGTAGAGGGTGATGGCGACGAGGAAGAACGCCAGCGCCCGCTCGGCCTTCTGGGTGATCCTCGAACCCCACGAGGGGCTCACCTCCGACACCTGCACCTCGGCCACGTCCACCCCGGCCATCTCGGCCAACGCTCGACTGACCTCGTCGCGGTCGACGGCGCCGCCGGGTGCGGCCTGCACCCGGAGTCGCTGGCCCGCGTCCGCGCCGAGGGTCTGGATCTCGGCGTCGGGCACCCCTACCGACGCCATGACCTCGCGGGCCTCGCTCACCGACACGTCGGTGGGGACCACCCAGGAGGTCCCCCCCTCGAAGTCGATCCCCAGGTTGAAACCGCGGGCGACCAACGACCCGAGCCCGAGGAGGATGATGACGCCCGAGATGGCGAACCAGAGCCTCCTGCGGCCGACGAAGTCGACGTTCGTCTCGCCGTGGTAGAGACGGCCGAACACGTTGCGCCGAGTCCCGGGCGGCGGCGGTACCGGGCTGCGACGGGGGCTCACGAGACACCCACGGTGGATCGGCGGGGCAGTGCCGGCCCCTGGTCGACGCCGAGGAAGCGACCGGTGCCGAAGGCTTTCCGCCGCCCCAGCAGAGCGACCAGCGGACGGGTGAAGAAGTAGGCCACCACGAGGTCGAGCACGGTCGAGAGGCCGAGGAAGAAGGCGAAGCCCCGCACCGCGCCGACGGTGAGCCAGTAGAGCAGGGCGGCGCCCAGGAAGGCCGAGAAGTCAGCGGCGAGGATGGTGCGGAAGGCTCGTTTGAAGCCGCGGTCGACCGACGAGCGCAAGCTCCTGCCGGCCCGCATCTCGTCCTTCAGCCGTTCGAAGTAGACGATGTAGGAGTCGACCGTGACCCCGACCGACACGATGATGCCGGTGGCCCCGGCCAGGCTGAGCGCCAGCCCCTGCGAGACCCCGAGGTAGCTGATGACCGACCACTGCAGGGCGGCCCAGACGCACAGCCCGAGGGCCACCACCAGCCCGAGGGCGCGGTAGTACACGAACAGGTACAGCAGCACCAGCGTGGTGCCGATGGCGCCGGCGAGCAGCCCGGCACGAAGCGAATCGGCCCCGAGGGTCGCCGACACCGTGGACACCGACTCCTGCTCGAGCTGCACGGGAAGGGCTCCGAAGCGCAGCACGGTGGCGAGCCCCTTGGCCTCGGCCTCGTCGAAGTCGCCGGTGATGTTGACCTCGTCGCGCTGGAACTGTGGGCTCTGCACCCCAGGAGCGGATACCACCTGGCCGTCGAGCACGATGGCCACGCTGCCCACCGCGCACGTCGGCTGGCGGTTGAAGCACGACTCGGCGATGCGGTTGAACCGGGCGATGCCCTCCTCGGTGAACTCGAGCAGCACCGCCCACTTGCCGCCGGTCGGCTGGAAGATGGCCTGGGCGCCGGCGACGTCCCGCCCGAGCGAACCGGCGGGTCCCAGCCGGTAGCGACGCGGCGGCTCGTCCTCCGAGGGCCTCCCGGGGAGCACCACCTCGCTATCGGGAACGTCGCCCTCCCGCGGCGTGGGCGCCGGTGGCGGCGTGGAGGTCGGAGGCGCTCCCGCGACCGGCTCCAGCGGGAACACCTCGAGCACGGGGCGGAACCGCAGCTCGGCGGTCTGCCCGACCGCCTCGAGGGCGCGGCGTTGGTCCCTCACCCCGGGGAGCTCGACGACGATGGCGTCGCCCTGGCGGGTGATGTCGGCTTCCGCTACGCCGAGAGCGTCGACGCGGGCCCGGATCACCTCGATGGCCTGGTCGATCACCTCGGGGTCGGCCACGTCGTCGGGCGGCTGCAGCACCACCGAGGCGCCACCCTGGAGGTCGAGGCCCAGCTCGGGCGCGTTCCCGGCGGCGAGCGTGGCGGCCAGCGAACCGAACGCCACGATGCAGATGCCGAGCAGCGGAACCAGGAGCCGGCGGCGCACCCTCAGAGTTCCTGGTGGGGATCGGGCGGGTCGGCCACGCCGTCGGACGCGGGGTCGATGCGGCGGCTGACCGCCACCCGCAGCAGGCGGATCTCGACGCCCGGGCTCACCTCCAGGCGGAGCTCCTCGTCGGTCAGCACCCGCACGACGCCGATGATGCCCCCGGCGGTCACCACCTCGTCGCCCACGGCGATGGAGGCCACCAACTCCCGCTGCTTGCGCAATCGGGCCTGCTGGGGCCGGATGAGCACGAACCACATCAGGGCCAGCAGCAGGACGAAGGGGAGGAGTTCCATGGGTGAGGTCAGCAGCCGGACATCCGCCAGGACCACCGGCGACCGGCCCTCGACCATAGTGCACGGCGGCCGCCGCCTACCGGCGGGTCGCCCTCGCGCTGGGACGAAACAAGACCGCAGGGCGCGCGCAAATCGGCCGGCGGTCCCAGTAGCGTGCCCGCCATGAAGCGCCTCCGCCTCGTCGTCCTGCTCGCCGTAGCCCTCGCCTCGTTGGGTGTGGCCAGCCCAGCGCGAGCGGGGCTGTTGGACTCGCTCCTCGGAGGATCGTCGTCGGACGACACCGGCAGCGCCGAGGGCGGCGGCGCCGAGACGGCCTGTCAGCCGCTGGCCGTTCCCGGCCTGCCCCTCGGCCTGGGTGGGTGCCCCGGCGTGCACCCGGGTGCGCTCATCCAAACCGACAACGGTGCGTGCACCTTGAACTTCCTCTTCGCCGGCGCCGACGGCGACCGCTACATCGGCACCGCCGGCCACTGTGTGCTCGCGACCTTGCCGGTCGGCCAGAACAACGGCGAGGAGGTCTTCGACGAAGGCGAGGGCCCCGAGGCACGGGGCGGCGACGGCGAACGGATCGGCGAGTTCGCCTATGCCATCCAGGAGGTCCCCAAGGACTTCGCCCTGATCCGTCTCGACCCGGACGTCGAGGTCAGCCCCCAGGTCCCGCAGTTCGGGGGCCCGACCGGAGTGAACGACGAGATCACCCGTGGCACCTCCCCGGTGGTCCTGAACAACTTCGGCAACTCCCTCGGCATCGGCGGACCCCTGGCCAACGGGAAGTCCTTCGTCGCCTTCGGGCTTCCCGACCGCGATGTGGTGGCAGCCACCGGCCTGGCGCTCCCCGGTGACAGCGGAGGCCCGGTGCTCGACGAGCAGGGCCGGGCGGTGGGCGTGTTGGTCAACGTCGGCCCCCAGCTCTCCGACACGCTGCTGTCGCTGGAGAACGCCGACTTCGGCCTCATCGGCATCACGCGCATCGCCCCCCAGGTCGAGCGGGCCGAAGACGTGCTCGGCACCGACCTGACCCTCCAGACCGCCCCGAGGCTCTAGGAGCGTCAGTCGAACAGGCCGGGGGGGCTGGTTCCGCCCTGGGGCGCGGTGAGCCCCAGGCGGGACCACGCTGCCGGTGTGGCCACCCGCCCTCGGGGGGTGCGCATCAGCAGGCCCTGGCGGATGAGGAACGGTTCGTAGACGTCCTCCACCGTCTCGGTGGGTTCGCTCACGCTGATCGCCAACGTCGACAGGCCCACCGGGCCCCCGCCGAAGCGCCGACAGAGGGCCTCGAGGATGGCCCGGTCGACCTTGTCGAGGCCCAGGTCGTCGACGCCGAACACGGCGAGGCCCTGGCGGGCGGCATCGCCGTCGACCACGCCCCGACCTCGCACCTCGGCAAAGTCGCGGACCCGACGCAGCAACCGGTTGGCGATGCGCGGCGTCCCCCGGGCCCGGCCCGAGATCTCGCCGGCACCGTCGGTGGTGACCGGTACGCCGAGGATGCCGGCCGCCCTCAGCACGATCGTCTCCAGGTCGCCCGGCGGGTAGTGGTCGAGGCGCTCGACCAGGCCGAAGCGATCGCGCAGCGGACCGGTGATGAGCCCGGTCCGGGTGGTGGCGCCCACCAGGGTGAAGCGGGGAAGATCGAGACGGATGGAACGGGCTGAAGGCCCCTGGCCGAGCACGATGTCGAGCTGGAAGTCCTCCATCGCCGGGTAGAGGACCTCCTCCACGGTGCGGGGAAGGCGGTGGATCTCGTCCACGAAGAGGACCTCGCCCTCCTCGAGGTTGGTCAGAATGGCCGCCAGGTCGCCCGGCCGCGAGAGAGCGGGGCCGGACGTGATGCGGAGCCCGACCTCCATCTCGGTGGCCACGATGCCGGCCAGGGTGGTCTTGCCCAGCCCCGGCGGGCCGGCAAAGAGCAGGTGGTCGGCGGCCTGGCCCCGCAGGCGGGCGGCTCCCAGCACGATCGACAGGTGCTCCTTCAGCTCCGACTGCCCGACGAAGTCGGCCAGTCGACGAGGGCGCAGCCCCGCCTCTTCCGCCTCCTCGCCGGGCACGGCGGTGGTGGTGAGGACCTCGTCGCGGCTCACCGTCACCGGGCCCTGCCCAGATGCGCCAGCGCCGCCTTGAGCAGCACGGCGGTGTCGTCGGCGTCGGGAAGCTCGCGAACGGCGTCGGCCACCTCGTCGGGCCCGTAGCCGAGGGCGGCCAGCGCCTGGCGCACATCGGCCCGGGGCGAGGGTTCGGCTCCAGCGGAGCCCACCCGCGTCCCGGCGTGCTCGGGCACCGCGTCGGAAGAGCCGACGGTCGATCCCAACCGGTCTTTCAGCTCGAGGAGCAGGCGGGCCGCCGTCTTGCGCCCGACGCCCGGCACCAGGCAGAGGGCGCCGAGGTCACCTTCGGCGACGGCTCGGCGCAGATCGTCGGGGCGGTGCACCGACAGCACCGCCAGGCCCATCGCCGGGCCCACGCCGTGGGCGCCGATGAGCGCCTCGAAGCACACCCGCTCGTCACGAGTGGGAAAGCCGTAGAGGGTGAGGGCGTCCTCCCTCACCGACAGATGGGTGTGGAGGACCACGTCGGCACCGGGCTCGCCGAGCTCGGGAATGCTGGCCGGCGGCACCTGGAGCCGGTAGCCCACCCCGGCCACCTCGACCACCACGCTGCCGTCGAGGCCCCGCTCGACCAGCTCACCCCGCAACGAGCCGATCACCGCTGCCTGCGCTGTGCGCCGGCCACCCGGGCCCGAAGCGGCGCCATGGCGTGGTGGCACAGGGCGAGGGCGAGCGCATCAGCCACGTCCGGGGGGCGGGGTCGCTCCACCAGGGACAGCTGGGCCTGGACCATGCGCTGCACCTGTTCCTTGGGCGCGCCACCGAATCCGGTGACCGCCTGCTTGACCTCGTTGGCCGTGTACTGCGCCACGGCGCAGCCGGCCGCCGAGGCCTCGGCCAGGGCGAGGCCGCTGGCCTGGCCCACCGACATGGCGGTACGGGCGTTCACCTGGAAGAACACCCGCTCGACCGCCACTGCTGCCGGAGCCAGATCGGACATCAGCGCCCGCAGCCCGCCCTGCAACTCGGCGAGGCGATCGGGCAGCTCGTCGCCGGCGGAGGTGGTCAGCACGCCCGCCGCCACCGCCCGCAGGAACGAGCCCTCGCGTACGACCGCCCCGTACCCGCAGCGGGTGAGGCCGGGGTCGATGCCGAGTACGAACACAGGTTCGTCATGGTAGCCGACGGCCTCCCGCCGATGGAGGATGGCTCAGGAGGCGGCCTCGACCGCGTCCACCAGCTCGTGGACGGGCCGGAACCTGAAGCCACCTACCGAGCGGTGCGCGTAGCGGACGGCGCCGACGCCGTCGACCACGAAGACCGACCGGCGGTAGAACCCGAGCGGGCCCAGCACCCCGTAGGACCGGCCCACCGACTTGTCGAGGTCGGCCAGCAGCGGGAAGGTCAGACCGAGGTCCTCGGCGAACGCCTCGTGACTGGCGACATCCTGGGGGCTGATGGCGAGCACGTGGGCTCCCAGACGGGTGAACGCGGCGAGATCGCTGTTGTAGGCGCTGAGCTGGGTGCTGCACACCGGGGTGTTGTCGGCCGGGTAGAACACCAGGACCACCGTCGCCCCCCGCTCGTCGGCCAGGGCGTAGCGGCGCCCGCCGGTCCCGTCGAGCTCGAAGTCAGGCGCCACGTCGCCGACGCCCAGGGTCACCGGGTCACGCTAGCCCCGGTCCGGCGCGGTGGTGTCTACGCCGGAGGGCCCGTCTCCGGGAGAGGGGTGACCAGACCGGTCTTCTCGAGGAGGCCGAGGTGACGGGTCAGGAACGCTGCCATCTGGCCGCGCGTGATGGCCCGGCCGGGGCCGTAGACGGCGTTTCCGTCACCCACGGCGATCCCCTGGGAGGCGATGCCGTCGATGTTGGCCTCGTGCGGATCTCCGTCGTCGTCGGTGAAGTGGTCGAGCGGGCTCCCCATCGCCGACCCGGTGAGCAACTGGTGTGCCCGGTTCAGGAACGACGCCATCTGGGCCCGGGTGACCGGTTGCTCCGGCCCGAACTCGTCCGCCGGCCGGCCGCCCGGGCCGCCGACGGCGATGCCGGCGTCGGCCAGGCGGTTGATCGCCTCACGGTGCACGTTGGTCCGCCCCACGTCGCGGAAGTCGTTCGTGCCGTCGAACGTCGCGAGCGTGCCCAGCCCTTCACCCGTCCGCAGCGCCGCCGCCGTGTCGAGCTCCCGGGCCAGGAACGACGCCATCTGGCCCCGGGTGACCACGAGACCCGGCCCGTACCGATCGGAGGGCAGCCCGTTCGGTCCGCCGGCGGTGATCCCCGACGTCGCCAGGCACTCGATGAGCGACTCGAAGGCCAGGCCGTCGTCATCGACGAAGGGGTTCTCGTGGTCGGGGACGGCTGCGCACAGCGCAGCGGTCAGATCGACCTCGCCGCCGTCGTCATCGGGCGGAGCGCCGCCGCCGTCGCAGGCATCACCGAGGCCGTCACGGTCGGCGTCGGTCTGGTTCCCGTTGGCCACCGACCGGCAGTTGTCCACGGTGTTGGGAACGCCGTCGGCGTCGTCGTCTGGCGCCGGGGGAAAGCTGGCCGAGGCGTCGTAACGCACCGAACCACGCAGGGCGGGCTTCTCTCCCTCGCAGTGCTGCTCGAAGTCGGCGGCGAAGCGCTCGACGGCGCCGTCGGCGGCGAGGACGACCTCTCGCACGTCGAACCGCCCGGTGGAGGTGTTGCAGCCGCGGCCGGAGCCCGAGACGTCCAGACCGGGCTTGGCCGGCGACTGGAAGGGGTAGCGGGTAGCGCCCTCGTAGGGGCCGGGCTCGAGATCGCGCCCGCTCGGCGCCTTGAAATCGAGGGTCCACCACTCGGTTCCGCCGTTGAAGGACACCGTGACCAGACCGGGCCCGGCACGAGCGGTGAACTCTCCGTCGACGAGGTACCACGTTCGGTCCACGCCCTGACCGATGTAGTCACCCGGGTCACTGTCGAAGCGCAACCAGGTGTTGGTGAACTCGGCTCGGGCGGAGTCGGCCGCTCCGACCACGAAGCCGAGCACCAAGAGCACGACCACGGCCAGGGCGGGCAGCCGACGTCGGGTCGTGGCCCGTCGGCGTTCGGCGCGGCGGGAGCCCTCTCCGAGATCGACCACGGTTCACCCTCTGCGTCGTAGGAGCCGGAGAGCCCCCTCGGGCTCCCCCATCGTCCCTTCGGCGCATGTCGGCCACGGCTTGAGCCGACAGCCGCTCGGAGCGACCGGCGGTTACGCCTCGACGGCCTGCAGCACCTCGTCGGGCACGTCGAAGTTGGCGTAGACGCCCTGGACGTCGTCGTGGTCGTCGAGGGCGTCGATGACCCGGAGCACCCGCTTGGCGTCCTCGGGCGACTCCAGGGGGACCGAGGATGTGGCGACCATGGTGAGCTCGGCCGATTCGACAGGGACGTCTGCTCCCTCCAGCGCCGTGGTCACCGCCCCGAGCGCCGATGGCTCGCAGGTGATCCGCCAGGTGTCACCCTCCCGGGCGAGGTCGTCGGCCCCGGCGTCGAGGACCACCAGCATGAGATCGTCCTCACCGACCTCGGCCGGTACGAGCACCACCCCCTTGCGCTCGAACTGCCACGCCACCGCCCCGGGTTCGGCCAGTGACCCGCCGTTGCGGCTGAACAGCGAGCGGATGTCGGCCCCGGTGCGGTTGCGGTTGTCGGTGAGCGCCTCCACGTAGACGGCCACGCCATTGGGGGCGTAGCCCTCGTACGACACCGGCTCGTAGCGCACGCCCTCGAGCTCACCGGTGCCCCGCTTGATCGCCCGCTCGATGGTGTCGAGCGGCACCGAGGCGTCGCGGGCCTTCTGGTACATGGTCCGCAGGGTGGCGTTCGACTCGAGGTCGCCACCCCCCTGGCGGGCCGTGACCTCGACCTGGCGGATCAACTTGGCGAAGAGCTTGCCCCGGGCCTTGTCCTTGGCCCCCTTCTGGTGCTTGATGCTGGCCCACTTGGAGTGACCGGACATGGCGTTGCCATCCTTTCGAGGAAGAGCCGGTGGAGGCGGAGATCGCCTCCCAGCTCCGGGTGGAACGAACACACGACGACCGTGCCCGACGCGCACAGCACCGGGCCCTGCTCGACCCGGGCCAGCACCTCCACCCCGTCGCCCACCCGCTCGACCACGGGGGCACGGATGAACACCGCGGGGAACGCGCCGCCGGCAAGGCCGTCGACATCGAGGTCGATCTGGAAC
>JAHWJH010000028.1 GCA_019348555.1 Actinomycetota bacterium | reverse complement strand
GGCTTCTTCGCGCTCACCTTCGTGACCCCTCTCCTGCAGGACGTCTGGCTGTTCGGCGATCCTCCCGCCATCTTCAACGCCGCCTCGGCGGGGCTGGTGATGGGCATCATGATCGTTCCCACGGTGGCGTCGGTGTCTGAGGACGCCATGTCGGCGGTGCCCCGGGCGCTGCGCAACGGCGCCGCCGCCCTGGGCAGCACCCGCATGCAGATCGCCACCCGGGTCGTGGTGCCGGCGGCGCTGTCGGGGATCGTGGCCGCCTTCGTGCTCGGCTTCTCCCGGGCCATCGGCGAGACGATGATCGTGCTCATCGCCGCCGGGATCACCCCGAACCTGAGCTTCGATCCGGCCGACGCCATGCAGACGATGACCGCCTTCATCGGCCAGGCCGGCCTCGGCGACCAGTCGACGGGCAGCACCGGCTACAAGACCATCTTCGCCGTCGGTTCGCTGCTCTTCGTGGCCACCTTCCTGGTCAACATGGTGAGCATCCGCCTGGTGCGCCGCTTCCGGGAGGTCTACGAGTGAGCCCGGCAACGGTGGCGTCGCTCACCGATCTCAAGCGACGGCCGTCGGTGCTCAGCACGCTCAAGGAGCGAGGCTTCAGCGCCCTGCTGGTGGCCAGCATCGGCATTGCCATCGTCACCCTGGTGACGCTGCTGTTCCAGGTGTTCGTCGACGGCTCCCCCCGGCTCAACACCGAGCTGGTGGACAACTTCCCGTCGAGCCGTCCGGCGAGGGCCGGCATCCAGTCCGCCATCTGGGGCACGGTGTGGGTGATGGGCATCGTCGCCGCCACCTGCATCCCGCTCGGCCTCGGTGCGGCCATCTACCTCGAGGAGTACGCCGACAACGAGCGCTGGTACAACCGGCTGATCGAGGTCAACATCCAGAACCTGGCCGCCGTGCCATCGATCGTCTACGGCATCCTCGGACTGGCCTTCCTCGCCCGGGGGTTCCTCGACCTGGGGTTCACCGTGCTCACCGGGGCGTTGACGCTGTCGCTGCTGGTGCTCCCGGTGGTGATCATCGCCTCGCGTGAGGCCATCCGGGCGGTGCCCCGATCGTTGCGGGAGGGGGCCTTGGCTCTCGGCGCCACCCCGTGGCAGACGGTGAGCCGCCAGGTGCTGCCAGCGGCGGTGCCCGGCATCGCCACCGGCGCGATCCTGGCGCTGTCGAGGGCGATCGGGGAGGCGGCGCCGCTGCTGTTGCTGGGTGCGCTGAGCTTCATCACGTTCAACCCCGACGGCCTCGACAGCCAGTTCACCGTTCTGCCCATCCAGATCTTCGGCTACATCTCCCGGCCTCAGGCCGAGTTCAAGGTGGTGGCCGCCGCCGCCATCGTCGTGCTGCTCGCCATCCTGTTGCTGATGAACTCGGTTGCCATCACCGTGCGCAACCGCTACGGACGGAAGTGGTGACGCCCCCCGCAGGGCGGACCCCAGCCATGAGCGATCCCCCGAGGACCGAACCCGAGAGGACCCAGCCCGTGGACATCCGCACGCACACCGCGGTGAACGATGCGGCACCGCCCCAGCCGGCGGCGGCACCCCTTCACGCCGAAGCGGCGCTGGACGAGGCCCGGGTGTTCGAGCTCTCCGGGCTGAGCGTCTACTACGGCGCTTACCGGGCCATCCGCGACGTGGCCATGGTGGTGCCCGAGCGCCGGATCAGCGCGTTCATCGGCCCTTCGGGCTGTGGCAAGACCACGCTGCTGCGGTGCTTCAACCGGATGAACGACCTGATCCTGAGCGCCCGGGTGGAGGGGCGGATCGACTACCACGGCATCGACCTCTACGACGACAGCGTGGATCCCATCGAGGTCCGCACCCGGATCGGGATGGTCTTCCAGAAGCCCAACCCGTTCCCCAAGTCGATCCGCGACAACGTCGCCTTCGGTCCCAAGGTGCTCAAGCTCAAGGGCGACCACGACGAGATCGTGGAGCGGTCGTTGCGCCGGGCGGCGTTGTGGGACGAGGTCAAGGACCGCCTGAAGGACTCCGCCCTCGGGCTCTCCGGGGGCCAGCAGCAGCGCCTGTGCATCGCCCGGGCGCTCGCCGTCGACCCCGAGGTGATCCTCATGGACGAGCCCTGCTCGGCGCTCGATCCCATCGCCACGGGGCGCATCGAGGACCTCATGGAGGAGATCAAGAGCCAGTACACCATCGTGATCGTCACCCACAACATGCAACAGGCGGCCCGGGTCTCCGACCGGTGCGCGTTCTTCACCACCGAGGTGAACGAGCAGAGTGACACCCGCACCGGCGTGCTGGTCGAGTTCGATCGCACCGAGAAGATCTTCTCCAACCCCTCCGATCAACGCACCGAGCACTACATCACCGGCCGCTTCGGATGAGGTCGTGACCGAGCTGGCCGGGGCTCGGGGCGGCGGCCACCGTTTCCGGTCGCACTTCGAGGGCGAGCTCGACCAACTCCGGCTTCAGGTCGAGGTCATGGCCGTACGCGTCAGCGAGGCGCTGCGCCGCATGGGGGTGGTGCTCGCAACCGGCGACCTCGGCGAGGCACGAGCGGCGCTGGCTGCCGACGACGAGGTCGACGCCATGCTGGTGTCGCTGACCGAGCGCTGTTACGACCTCATCCGCCGCGAGGGCCCGGTGGCGTCCGACCTGCGCTTCTTGGTGTCGGTGCTGCGGGTGCTCGAGGAGCTCGAGCGCATCGCCGACCTGTCGCTACGGGTGGTCAAGCAGGCGCCCCAGCTGCACCTCGTGGTGGCGCACCCGCCAATGTTCTCTACCCTCCTCGATATGGCCGAAGAAGCCAAGGCCCTCTACCGCACCGCCGTCGACGCCTGGTCGACCCAGGACCCGCAGCTCGCCCGGACCCTGGCCGTGCGCAACCAGGTGATGGACGGCCACTACGCCGCTCTGCTCGACCACATCCTCGCCCTCGACGGCCGGGGCGCGGCCAAGGTGGCGGTGGTCAGCGTGCTGGTCGGCCGGGCGCTCGAGCGCATCGCCGACCACACCGTGATCGTCGGCGAGCGCCTGCGCTACCTGCTCACCGGCGACCCCGCCCACCTCGCCGCCGAGGTCCGCTGAGCATGGCCGTCGAGATCCGCAAGGGGTTCCACCAGGCGCTCGACGACGTCCGCCACGACATCGTGCGTCTGGCCGGGATGGTCACCGAGGCGCTGGGCAAGGCCACCGAGGCGCTCCTCGCCGGCGACCTACGGGTGGCCGAGGAGATCATCACCAACGACGACCTCCTCGACACCCTGACCCTCGACGTCGAGGAGCGCTGCTACCAGCTCCTCACCTTGCAACAGCCCATGGCGTCGGACCTACGTGAGCTGGTGACCGCCATCCGCCTGGTGGCTGAGATCGAGCGCTCCGGCGACCTGGTCGCCAACATCATGAAGGCCGCCCGGCGCATGTACGGCACGGAGTTCGACCCCCGCCTGCGCGGCCTCGTCGAACGACTCGGCGAGCAGGTCCATCGCCTGTTCTGCCTGTCGATCGACGCCTACGTCGATCGCGACGAGAGCCTCGCCGCCGCCATCGACGACATGGACGATGCGGTCGACGACCTGCACGTGCAGTACATCCAGGCGATCTTCGAAACCCACGGTCAAGGGACGGCCGCGCTGCAGGCGTCGGTGCAGCTGGCCATGGTGGGCCGGTTCTACGAGCGCATCGGTGACCATGCCGTCAACATCGGCGAGCGGGTCGTCTACATGGTGACGGGCTGGCTGCCCGAGCACGGTGGCGCCGCCCGCCTGGCGGTGCGCGCCACCGACAGCGACAAGGCCGCCCCAATTCCGGGCGACACCGATCCCGCCCCGCCGAGCGGGAGCTGAGCGCAGCCGTGGAGGTGCTGCTCGCCCTGATGGCGGTGGTGCTGGCGGCGCTGCTGGCCCGGAGCGCGTGGGTGCAACGGGGCCACCTCCAGCGCGTCGACGATCTCCTCCAGCGCGTCGCCGCTGCAGGCGGGGCGCCGGGACCGCACGGTGGGTCCGTGGGTGCCCTCGCCGAGTTGGAGCGGGCAACCGAGACGGTCGTCGGGCACCTCGACGCCGCCCGGTCGAGCGCTGCCAGGCTGGCAGCGGCGCTGGCTGCCATCCCCCAGGGCGTCGTGGTCTGCGACGAGCACGGCCGGGAGGTCTTCCGCAACCCCGCCGCCGGCGCCTACGCCAGCGGTCGCCACGCCGAGGCGTTGGTCGAGCAGGCCATCGGCGAGCTGGGTGCCGACGCAGCCGAAGGGACGGCGCAGCGGCGTACGTTCGACCTCTACGGCCCCCCCCGGCGGGTCCTGCTCATCTCGGCGTTCCCCCTGCACGACGGCGACGACGCCAGCGGCGCTCTGGTGGTGATCGACGACGTGTCGGAGCGGCGGCGCCTCGAGGCGATGCGCCGCGACTTCGTGGCCAACATCAGCCACGAGCTGAAGACACCGGTGGGAGCCATGGGTCTGCTCGCCGACACGATCGCCTCGGAGGACGACCCCGCCGTGACCCGACGCCTGGCGCGGCGCATGACCGGGGAGGCGCTGCGGGTGGGGCGGGTCATCGACGACCTCCTCGACCTCAGCCGCATCGAAGCCGAGGAGGCTCCCCGCCAGGACCTCGTGGGATTGACGGCGGTGGTGGGCGAAGCCGCCGAACGGGTGCGCCCGCTGGCGGCCGCCCGGCGCATCGCCGTCGACACCACCGGGGTGCGCCGGAGTCATGCCGTACGTGGCGACGAGCGTCAGCTCGTCTCGGCGGTGACGAACCTGCTGGACAACGCCTGCAAGTACAGCGACGAGAACTCGACCGTGGAGGTCGCCTCCCGTACCGACGGCGCGTTCGTCGAGCTCGCTGTGCGCGACCGCGGCATCGGCATCCCCGGACGCGACCTCGAGAGGGTGTTCGAGCGCTTCTACCGGGTCGACCGGGCTCGCAGCCGCGAGACCGGCGGCACCGGGCTCGGTCTGGCCATCGTCCGCCACGTCGCCACCAACCACCAGGGCGAGGTCTCCGTGGCCTCACGGGAGGGAGAGGGCTCGGTGTTCACCCTTCGGCTGCCGGATGGGACCGGGATCGTCGACGACGTGGAGGTCGACGCCCACCACGTCGGCCGCCCGGCGGAGGCGTTGGGATGACCACGACCGCACCGGCTCCGCCGACCCTGCTGTTGGTGGAGGACGAGGAGTCCTTCGTGGACGCGCTGGTGGTCGGACTGCAGCGCGAGGGCTACCAGGTGCGTGTGGCCCGCGACGGCGCAGAAGCCCTGGAGCTGTTCGACCTGGTGGAGCCCGATCTGGTCCTGCTCGACGTCATGTTGCCGAGGATCTCTGGGATCGACGTCTGCCGCCAACTGCGATCCCGCTCCAGGGTGCCGATCATCATGGTGACGGCGAAGTCGTCGGAGATCGACACCGTCGTCGGCCTCGAGGTCGGTGCCGACGACTACGTCTCCAAGCCGTACCGGCTCCGTGAGCTGGTGGCCCGCATCCGAGCGGCGCTGCGCCGGGTCCCCGGATCGGAGGGCCCGCGCTCCGGGGACGGCGACGACGGGGTGGTGGAGGTGGGCGACGTCCGCCTCGACGCCGATCGCCACGAGGTGACGATCCGCCAGCAGCGGGTGGCGTTGCCCCTCAAGGAGTTCGAGTTGCTGGAGCTGCTGCTGGGCCACGCCGGGCGGGTGCTCACCCGGGAGACGCTGATCGACCGGGTGTGGGGGCACGACTACGTCGGCGACACCAAGACCCTGGACGTCCACATCAAGCGCCTGCGCTCCAAGGTGGAAGACGACCCGGCCCAGCCCCGGCGCATCGTCACCATCCGCGGGCTCGGCTACAAGTACGAGGGGACAGCGTCGCCGAACGGGAGCTGACCTCGAGGCGGGGCCCCCTACGATGAGCGCTGTGGCGGGAAGGTCGAGGTCGGGGGTGTCGATGCCGGCCCCCTCGCCCTTCGCCCGCCTTGCCCGGGCCCATGCCCTGTCGACCGCCGGCGACACCCTGGTGGCCACCGCCCTCGCCGGCTCGCTGTTCTTCTCGATCTCACCCGACGCCGCCCGCTCGCGCGTGGCGTTGTACCTGGTGCTCACCATGGCCCCCTTCGCCGTGGTGGCCCCCCTCATCGGGCCGTGGATCGACCGCAAGGCCGGCGGGCGGCGTTCGATGGTGGTGCTCTCGGCAGCGGCCCGGGCCGGGGTGTGCCTGCTGATGGTCGACGACATCGACGGCCTGCTGTTGTTCCCCGAGGCGTTCTCGGTGCTGGTCCTCGGCAAGGGCTACCAGGTGGCCCGGGCGTCCCTGGTGCCCGGCCTGGTGCGCGACGAGTCGCGCCTGGTCGAGGCCAACTCCAAGTTGGTGCTGATCAGCGGCGTGGTCGGGTTGGCCGCCGCCGCTCCCGGCGTGGCCCTGCTGCAGCTGGGCCCCGAGTGGGTGCTCGTGCTGGCCTCGCTCGTGTTCGGGGCCGCCACCGTGGTCGCCTACCGCATCCCGCGCACCAGGGTGGCTGTCGAGGCGGCCGGGCCCATCGAGCGGGCGGAGCTGCGCGGCGCCGGCATCCTGCTTGCCGCCAGCGCCATGGCGGTGCTCCGGGCTGTGGTCGGCTTCCTGTCGTTCCTGGTGGCCTTCGCGCTGCGGAGCGACGACGCCCCTGCGTGGTGGTTCGGTGCGGTGCTCGCCGCCAGCGCCGTGGGGGCGCTCGTGGGCGCGGCGGCGGCGCCACGCCTGCGCCGCGCCGTCCCCGAGGAGCGGATCCTGCTCGCCTGCCTGGTGCTCACCGCCGCCTCGGCGTTGGGCATGGTGTGGGTCGGCGGGCGGCTCTCGGCGGTGCTGCTCGCTGCGGTGGTCGGCCTCAGCGCCACCGCCGGCAAGCTGTGCTTCGACTCGATCGTGCAGAGCGACGCCCCCGACGCCAACCAGGGGGCGTCCTTCGCCCGATTCGAGGCCCGGTTCCAGCTGGTGTGGGTGGCAGGTGCGCTGCTGCCCGTGGTCCTGCCCATCCCTCTGGCCGTCGGCTTCGTCGGCATCGCCGCCGTGGCCGCCGGAGCGGCGTTCCTCTACGCCACCGGTCGGCGCATCACCACCACCCGCCTGGGAGCGACGGTCGTCGCCGGCAGCGCCCGGGCGTCCCGCCGGCTCATCCGGCGGGCCGCCGGCGCCGGGGTGCCTCCGCTGCCATGAGGGTCGTCGTCGTGGCCGACACCCACCTCCGCCGAGGTTCGCCCCGGGGCTTGCCGCCGGGCGCGCTGCACGAGCTGGCGCAGGCCGACGTGGTGCTCCACGCCGGCGACATCCTCACCGGTGAGGTGCTCGAATCGTTGGGCGAGTGCGCGCCCACCTACGCCGTGCTCGGGAACAACGACGCCGAGCTGAGGGGAGCGCTGCCCGAGCGCAGGATGCTCGAGCTCGCCGGTGTGCGCGTCGCCATGGTCCACGACAGCGGGCCCCGCAAGGGCCGCGAAGCCCGCATGCGCCGGGCCTTCCCCGACGCCGACGTGGTCGTGTTCGGCCACAGCCACATCCCGTGGAACGAGCCCGGCGTCGATGGCCAATGGCTCCTCAACCCGGGCTCGCCGACGCAGCGCCGTTCCCAGCCGTTCCCCACGGTGGCCACCCTCGACCTCGCAGACGGGGAGATCCTCGCCACCAGGATCGTCCCGGTCTGAGCTCTACAGGTCGAGGTCGATGCGGGCCAGCCACAGGCCGGGAGCGTCGACCTCGGCCGGCGTGGGGAGCTCGTGCTCGGAGCGCCACAGCCGCCGAAGGGCCTCGGGACCGGCCCGCTCCACGACCCCGTCGACGAAGGCCGTTCCCCGCTCGTACTGGGCCCGGCCCAGCGACAGGCCGAAGAGGTGCTCCACGAACCGGTCGGCGCTGCCGGCTTCGACCCGGCGCCGGTGCAGCGCCTCGGTCAGCATGGCGTAGGAACCGAGCAGCGTGCCGCCGACGGTGTCCATGATGTGGTCGACGTAGCCCACGATGACGTCGACCAGCGCCTCCAGCCGCGGCAGCATCGTCCGCTGCTCCGGCGACTGGATGGCCCCGAGGAGCGCCGCCGGGTCGCTCAGCGCCTGTTGCAGCGCGGCGGGGTCGGTGGGATCGACGCTACCGAGGCTGGCATCGAGCGCTCCCGGTTGCACCCGGAAGTTGGAGACGTACTCGACCACCAGCGTCACGAGCCGGGACCGCACGTGAGGGAGGCTCACCACGGCGTGGGTGGTGAGCTCGGACAGGCAGATCCACAGACGCAGGTCGTCGGGGGGCAGGCTCCACTCCCGGCCGAAGGCCTCGATGTTGGAGCTCACGACCATCAGCTGGTTCGACGGAGGCCGGGGCAGTGGCAGGTCGTACTGACCGAGCGAGCGGGCGGCGAGGTGGCCCACCATGGCGCCTGACTGCATCCCGAGGATCATGGGCCCGATCATCGTGAAGATCCCGCCGAGCAGCTGCGACGTCGGATCCGACGACAGCTCCTCCTCGGTGTCGTCGACGCCTGCCGACAGCGACGATGCCAGGTGCTCGAGGTAGGGCCGGTAGGCGTCGAGGGTGCGCCGGGCCCACTCACCGCGGGTGACCGGGACCACGGTGACGGCCGAGCCGGTGGAGGACATGACCAGCCCGGTGGCGTCGGCCACCCGCAGCTCGGCGACGCGCGACAGCTCCTGGAGACGGATCCGCTCGAGGGGATCGGGATTGCTCTCGGCGGCCCCGCCGGTGGCCACCTGGAGGGCGAACTGTCGTCCGGCGTCCCAGCTCAGGGGCCCCTGCGACTGCAACATGCGGGCGAGATCGCCCAGGAACGGCAGGCCCTCGAAGGGGTTCTCCCCGGGCGGGCCCCCCTCGGTCATGCCCCCATGGTAGGCGTCGGAGATTGCGGTGGGGCCCGGTGGAGCAGACTGTCGGGATGAGTGATCGTGGGGTGCTGATCGTCGGAGGCGACGGGCGGTTGCGCCGGGAGCTGGTGGCCCGGCTCCAGGAGGCGGCGACCGTCACGAGGGTGGCCGTGGTCGACGGCTGCGACGGCCTCGAGCAGGCTCTGGCCGATGCCCAGGTCCTCGTGCACCTCGAGCGCCAGGCGTGCCCCCACCCCGACCAGCAGGTGCTCGCCGAAGAGACGGCGCGACTGGTCGACGCCGCCGGCGCAGCGGCGATCGACCACGTGGTGGTCCTGTCGAGCGCGGTGGTCTACGGGGCGTGGCCCGACAACCCGGTCCCCCTCACCGAGGACCTGGCGGTGCGGCCGAACCCGGGCGCCGACTTCGCCCTGAGGAACGTCGATATCGAGCGGCGCTGGGCCACCTGGGTCGAAGGAGGGGAGGGGCGGGCCCTGGCCACGCTGCGTCCTGCCCTGGTGGTGGGCGACGAGGCCGAGCAGTGGCTGGCGGTGGCGGTCCGTGCCGTCACCCGGTGGGGGATCGGCGAGGGCGACGCTCCCACCCAGTTCGTGCACGTCGACGACGTGGCCGGTGCCGTGGCGACGGCGGTGGAGCGCCGCCTCGACGGCGTGTACAACGTCGCCCCCGACGAGTGGCTCGGCGGTGAGGAGGTGCAGGTGCTCACCGGGACCCCGTTGCGACCGCCGGTACCGCCGGTCCTCGCGGGAGCGCTGGCCCGGTGGTGCTGGAGCCGGGGGCTGGGCGGCGTGAGCCCCGAGATGGTGCCCTATGCCACGCACCCGTGGGTCGTGGCCAGCGACCGGCTGCAGGCCGAGGGCTGGAAGCCGGAGCACTCCTGTGCCGAGACCCTGGTCGAGGCCTATCCGGCGACCCCGTGGACCCGCTTCGCCGCCAGCACCCGGCGGGTGCTGAGCCTCGGCGGCGGGGCGACGGTCGTCCTCGGCGTCCCCGCGGCGGCGGTCGTCCTCCTCCGCCGGCGTCGTCGTCGCCACCGTCGGTAGAAGTGGGCGCCGGCCTCCTACGACGAGGGCCGGGACCCCAGCTCCACGGCCACGGTCAGCCGCTCACCGGCGCGCAGGATCCCCAGGTCCACCTCGTCGCCGGGATCGCGCTCGCGCAGGGCGATGACCAGTGCCGACATCGAGCCCACCTCCCGATCGGCGACGGCGACGACCACGTCGTCGGGCCGGAGCCCGGCGTCCTCCGCCGGGCTCCCGGCGACGGTCTCGACCACCACCGCCCCGCCGGCGATTCCCTTGCGCCGGGCCGACTCGGCATCGAGGTCGCGACCTTCGATGCCCAGCCACACGTGCGCCGCCCGCCCGGTGGCGATGATGTCCTCGGCAACGGACCGGGCGATGTCGACCGGCGTGGCGAAGCCGAGGCCCTGGTAGCCCTCCTCGGACACGGCGATGGCCGTGGTGATGCCGATGACGGCGCCGGCTTCGTCGAGCAGGGCACCACCCGACGAGCCGGGGGCGATGGCGGCATCGGTCTGGATCATGTCGAGCAGAGGGGGGCCGTCGCCGCCCTCCAACCGCCGCCCCAAGGCGCTGACCACCCCGGTGGTGACCGACGATCCACCGATGAGGCCGAGGGGAGAGCCGATGGCAACCGTGGGCTGGCCCACCCGCAGGCCGGCGGCCGAGCCCAGGGCGGCGACCGGGAAGCGCTGGCTGCGGTCGATCTTGACCACGGCGACGTCGGTGAGCTGGTCGGATCCCAGCAGCCGCCCCGGGAGCTGGCTGCCGTCGGCCAGCACCACGTCGATGGGTCCGCCCCCGTCGACCACGTGGGCGTTGGTCATCACGTGGCCGTCGTCGCGGAACAACACGCCCGAGCCTGTGGCGCGGGTGGCGCCGCCCACCTGGATGCGGGTGATGGCGGGGCTGACGTCCTCGGCGATGCGCACCACGTTGGAGGTGGTCCCCGATGCGCCGGGCAGCACCTGCGAGGAGACGGCGGAGGGGACCGTCTCACGGACGATGGCCGAGCCGACGCGGCGGTCGAAGGCCCCCGTGGCGGCCACCATGCCCAGGGTGAACACCGATCCGACCAGGCCCGACACCAGAGCGACCGACCAGCTGCTGCGCGCACTCGCCGGTCGGGCGTCGGCTCGGCCTCGGGCCGGGCGGGCGACCTCGGAGGGATGGCGCCACAGCCGGTCGTCAGGAGGCAGCGGGGCTGCGAAGTCGTCGCCGGCGTCGTCGGTGCCGTCGTCGTCGCCCCTCTCCACGGTCGCCGACACTAGAGCCGCCACCGCCCCGGCCGACCGCGCCCGCCCGGGGGAGCCGCAGGGGCGCCGTCGTGGCGGGTGCGCTCAGGCTGGCGCCCGGTAGATCGAGACGTGGCGGGTGCTGGCCGACGTGAACGGCTCGCCCCGCCATCCGGCGTGGCGTTGCTCCAGGGTGAGGCCGGCGGCGGCCGCCATGCTGTCGAGCTCCGGCGGCCGGGCGTAGCGGATGTGCCACGGCCGCAGGCGGATGCCGTCCTCGGTGATCGACACGATCGAGCCGTCGACCGTCTGGGTGGCGGGATGGCGCCGGGTGACGTGGAGGACCACCCGATTGGCGTCGACCACCGATGGGGTGACCGTCCCGGTGGTGGCATCGGGCTCCGGGCTCGGCACGAAGGCTTCCACCACGAAGGCGCCGCCGGCCCGCAGTCGGGCGGCGACGTTGGCGAAGCAGCGTCGTTGGGCCTCGGCCGACGGAAGGTTGAACAGCGTGTTGTAGGCGACGAAGATCACGCCGAAGCCTCCTTCGACCCGAGGAGCCACGTCGGCGAAGTCGCCCACCACCACCGCCACGGCCTCGCCGCCGGGCTTGGCCCGGAGGCGGTCCACCATGGCGGGGGAGGCGTCGATGCCGTGGACCTCGAGGCCCCGGCGCGCCAGCGGGAGCGCCAGGCGACCGGTGCCGATGCCGAGCTCGAGCACCGGGGCCCCGGCTGCCAGCTCGGCGATGGTGGTGACCGTGCCCTCGACGTCGGACACGTCGCTGTACCAGTCGTCGTACACGTCGGCGAAGCTCTCGCCGTACGACGATGCGTCGAAGCCCTCCACCCACCCTTCGCTACCACGCCCACCGGTAGCCTGGCGGCCATGGTCACCTACCTCGACCACGCGGCCACCACCCCGATGCGGCCGCAGTGCACGGAGGCCATGCTCGAGTTCCTGGGTCCCCGTTGGGGCAATCCCTCCGGAGGCCACGTCCTGGCTCGCGCCGCTCGCCGGGCCGTCGACGAGGCGCGCGACGTGGTGGCGGCGGCCCTCGGGGCCGAGCCCGGCGAGGTGGTCTTCACCGGCGGGGGAACCGAGGCCGACAACCTGGCCGTCGCCGGGGTGCTCGCCCACCAAGGCGGCACCGCCGTGTGCAGCGCGGTGGAGCACCACGCCGTGTTGCGCGCCGTCGAGGCCCTCGGTGGTCGGGTGGTGGGCGTGCACGGCGACGGACGCGTCGACCTCGACGCTCTCGACGCCGCCCTCGACTCCCAGGTGCGGGTGGTCTCGCTGATGCTGGCCAACAACGAGGTGGGAACGGTCCAGCCCCTGGCCGAGGCGGCGGCACTCGTGGCCGAACGGGTTCCCGGCGCCGTGCTGCACACCGATGCCGTCCAGGGCGTCTCGTGGCTCGACGTCGCCGCTCTGGCCAGCCCGGCCCACCTGGTGGCGGTGAGCGCCCACAAGTTCGGTGGACCCCAGGGCGTCGGTGCGCTCGTGGTGCGCGACGGCGTGGTGATCGAGCCGCAGCTACGGGGGGGAGGCCAGGAGCGTGATCGCCGCAGCGGCACCCACAACGTCGCCGGCATCGTCGGCATGGCCGCAGCGCTGGCGGCCACCGTCGACGAGCGGGACGCCACCGTGGAGGCGGTGGGCGTGCTGCGCGACCGCCTGGCCGACGGGCTGCTGGCCGCCATCCCCGGTTGCACGGAGTCGGGAACGCGCGTCACCAAGGTGGCGGGCACGTGCTCGCTGCTGATCGAGGGCATCGAGAGCGAGGCGCTGCTCGTCCTGCTCGACCGCGAGGGCCTCTGCGCCACCGCCGCCTCCTCTTGCGCCAGCGGTGCTGCGGAGCCCTCGCACGTGCTGGCGGCCATGGGCGTGCCCCGAGCGCTGGCCTACGGGTCGCTGCGCCTGTCGCTCGGGTGGACCACCACCGCAGCCGACGTCGACCACGCCCTCGAGGTCGTCCCTGCGGCTGTCGCCCAGCTGCGCGAGCGCTCCGCCGTCCCCGTCTTGCAGTGAGAGTTCTCGTCGCCATGAGCGGCGGGGTCGACTCCTCGGTGGCGGCCGCTCTCGAGCTCGACGCCGGCCACGACGTCACCGGCTGCACCATGAAGCTGTGGGGCGGGGCGTCCGACACGGGGTGCTGCTCGGTGGCCGACGTGGACGACGCCCGCCGGGTGGCCCAGCAGCTCGGCGTGGACCACTTCGTGTTCAACTTCGGCGACGACTTCGACGCCGCTGTCGTCCAGCCCTACGTGGCCGCTCACGCCGCCGGGCGCACGCCCAACCCCTGCGTCGAGTGCAACCGCTCGCTCAAGTTCGACCGCCTCCTCGCCCGGGCCCACGCCCTCGGTTTCGACGCGCTGGCCACCGGCCACCACGCTCGGGTGGATCTCGTCGGCGGGCGATGGCGGTTGCGCCGGGGAGCCGACGCCGCCAAGGACCAGAGCTACGTCGTGCACATGCTGCGACAGGCCCAGCTCGGCCGGACCCGCTTTCCCGTCGGGCACCTCGACAAGGCCGACGTGCGCCGTCGGGCGGCGGCGCTCGGGCTGCGCACGGCCACCAAACCCGACAGCCAGGACGTGTGCTTCATCCCTTCCGCCGCCGGCGGACGGGCGTCGTTCCTTGCCGCTCGCACGCCCCTCACCGAGGCTCGGGTGGTCGACCTCGACGGGAACGAGGTCGGTCGGGTGCCGGCGGTCGAGCTCGTCACCGTCGGCCAGCGCCGGGGGCTCGGCGTGGCCGGAGGCGGTGCACCTCGCTACGCCGTCGCCGTCGACGTGGCCGGGCGCCGGGTGACCGTCGCCGGCGTCGACGACCTGCGCAGCACCGAGGTGGGCATCGACTCGCTCACCTGGGTCGACCGGCCTCCGGCGGGTGCGGTCCTGGTGCAGACCAGCGCCCACGGTGCCGCCCGGCCCGCCACCTACGACGCGGAAGCGTCGCTGGTCCGCTTCGCCGAGCCCGCCCCCCGTGTGGCCCCCGGACAGAGCGTGGTGTTGTACCGGGGCGACGACGTGCTCGGTGGCGGCATCGCCGTCGGCGCTCAGTGACCTCCGCCGAAGGCGAGGGCGGCGATGACGTCCATGCGGTCGACCTCGGCCAGGGCGTGTTCGATGTGGAACGAGTACGCCTCGGCGTCGGCGGGGGTGATCGTCACCTGGGTGACGACCGGCGAGCACCTCGGGTCGGTGCCGGGCTGCTCGGCGATGTGCACGGCTTCCCCCGGATCCAACCCGAGGTCGTCGCGGACCCAGGCCTCGAGGTCTTCGGCGCTGGTGGCGCCGCCGGTCGTGCCCATGGAGGGGGAGCCTAATGGCGCGGCCTGGGGTCGACTCCGCCCATGGCGCACGGGGTAGAGCGTGATCGTGCGTCGGCTGGTGGTGACGTTGCTGGTGGCGATCACCCCGCTCCTGGGTGTCGCCCCGGCCTGGGCCCAGGCGGTTGCCACCGCGTCCGTGCTCGACGAAGCCGCCACGGAGCTGCGCCGGAGCCCCGTCTACCAGCACCCCGACGCCGAGCGCCGCATCGACGACGGTGCGGCCGACGACCTGGCCGATCTGATCGCCCAGGGGAACACCCCCATCTTCGTCGCCGTGCTGCCGGCGGTCGCCGCCGAGGAGGCGGCGGGCGACGCCCGCGCCGTGCCCGCCGCCCTCGGCGACGCCACCGGCCTGCGAGGCACCTACGCCGTGGTGGTGGGCACCGGGTTCTGGGCGGCCAGCAACGAGCTGGAACGGGGCCAGGCGGCGTCCTTGGCCACGTCGGCGTTCCAGGCCAGACGGGACGAGGGCACCGAAGCCGTGCTGGTCGAGTTCGTCGAGCGGGTGCAGGCGGCGGCCGCTGCCGGCGGCGTCCGGACGCCGGTCGACCCCGCCGCCGACGACGGGAGCGGCGGCGGGGAGGGGATCGGGGGCTCCGGGCTGTTGGCGCTGGCCGCCCTCGGTGGGGCCGGGTACCTGTTGTGGCGCCGCGGCCGGCGCCGCCAGGACGAGGAGGCGCAGCGCCGGGAGAGTGCCGCCGACCGCCAGCTGCTCGGTGCCGAGCTGTCGGTGCTGGCCGACGACGTCATGGCACTGGAGCCACAGGTCGCCATCAACCCCGATGCCCGGGCCGACTACGACGCCGGCGTGAGCCGCTTCCGCGCCGCGCAGGCAGCCCTCGAGTACGCCGGCGACGACGTCGACTTCGTCCGCGTCGGCCGGGTGATCGCCGAGGGCCGCTATGCCATGAACCGGGCCCGCGCCCGGGTGGAGGGCCGCGAGCCGCCGCCACCACCCGAGGAGCTTCGAGCGCCCGGTCGCCACGACGAGCCGGCGCTCGACGTCGACGACCGCGGCCGGCCGGTCTACGTGGGCGCCGGCGAGCCCTTCTACGGCGGCGGGTGGTTCGGCGGCGGGGGCAGTGGGCTGTTCACCGGCCTGCTGCTCGGCCAGATGCTGGGCGGGCCCTGGGGTTGGGGCGGGTGGGGCTACGGCCACGGGCACGGCGGCGACGAGGGCGGCGGGGATGGCGGGGGCGACTGGGGAGGAGACGTCGGCGGCGGCGACTGGGGCGGCGGCGGCGACTTCGGCGACTTCGGCGGGGGCGACTTCGGCGGAGGCGACTGGGGCTGAGAGTCGGCGTCGGCGTTCCGGCGTCACCTAGTTTCGGAATCCGAAAGCCAGTGACGCCGGAACGGCAACGGGCCGTGGCCGCAGGGCGTGGGGCGCAGGAGGGAGAACGGCGTGCGGTTCAGGAGCGGGGCACGGCTCGACCCGTCACAGGTGTCGGACCGTCGCGGACGGGGAGCGGTGGCGGTGGGCGGCGGCGGGGTGATCGGCCTGATCGTGCTGGTCGTGTCGCTGCTCGCCGGCGACGGCGGCGGAGCGCTCCTCGACGCTCCCCTCGGTGGGCTCGACTCCGACCTGTCGTCGGAGTGCCGTACCGGCGACGATGCCAACCAGCGCGACGACTGCCGGATCGTCGGGGTGGTCAACAGCGTGCAGGCCTTCTGGGAGGAGCGCCTCGACCGGTACCGGCCGGCCCCCACGGTGTTCTTCGAGGGTGGGGTGAGCACCGGCTGCGGGTCGGCCTCCTCGGCGGTCGGGCCGTTCTACTGCCCGCTCGACCAGCGCATCTACATCGACCTCGGGTTCTACGACGCCCTGCGCACCCGCTTCGGCGCCAGCGGCGGCCCGTTCGCCGAGGCCTACGTGATCGCCCACGAGTACGGCCACCACGTCGAGCAGCTGACCGGGGTGCTCGAGCGCTCCCGTGACGGGTCCACCGGTCCCCAGAGCAGCAGCGTGCGCGTCGAGCTCATGGCCGACTGCCTGGCCGGCATGTGGGCCGGTGGGGCGGTGAGCACCGGCTTCATCGACGAGCTCACCGAAGCCGACATCGCCGACGGCCTCGACGCCGCCGCGGCGATCGGCGACGACCGGATCCAGGAGCAGGCCAGCGGACGGGTCGACCCGGAGTCGTGGTCCCACGGCTCCTCGGAACAGCGCCAGAGGTGGTTCCTGGCCGGGTACCGCTCGGTCAACACCGCCGCCTGCGACACCTTCGCCGTGCCCACCGTCTAACTCCGGCGGGCATCAGGACCGAGGGCGGTACGGATGCGCCGGCGGCGTGCCTCGGCCAGCACGGTGCCGGGGCGGGTGGGGGTGAAGCGCAGGGCGGCGGAGCGGCCGGGCTCGCCCCGGCGGCGGCCCGGTCGCACCCGGACCAGCGGGACGGCCTCGTGGAGGCGCGCCTCCAGCGCCACCCCCCGGGCACCAGCGGTGAGGTCGAGGGACTCGGTGTCCGCCGGTGCGGGGGCAAGGAGCTCGATGTCGGTGCGGCGCAGGAGCACCGGATCGACCACGGCCAGGTGGTCCTTGACCACCAACCCGGCCGGGACCAGCACGGCCCAGCGCTGGGTGAGGGAGTGCAGGGCGCGGGCCAGCACCACGGCCACCGGCATCCCCACCACCAGGGCCAGACCTCCGACCACCTCGTGGCCGGCGGCCACCAGGAGGGGGCCGCCGACGATCGAGGCCACCAGCACCGCCCACGCCATCGGGATGGGCCCGGCCACCAGCACCGCCGGCGGGCGCAGCAGGTGGCGCCGCTCGTCGCCGTAGGCGTCGCCGTTGACCATCCACGTGCCCGTCTCGGGAAGCAGCGCCAGGGCGGCGGCGGCGACCGACGTGGCCAGGCCCGAGGCCACCTCGGCGCTGGAGGCATCCCCGGTGGCGGCGGCGACCACGGCCGCCGCCAGGGCGGCGGGGGCGACGACCCGCACGACGGTCAGGCTCGGGCACGACGGCACGAGCAGGGCCACGACCACGACCGCCCAGGCCGACCACGCCCCGACCGAGGCGGTGGCTCGCAGCGACGGCGAAGCCCCGTCGAGGGCGGCGGCGAGCACCGGCCCGGTGGTGAACGGCAGCACCAACCACAGCGCCCGCAGGGCCCACGGCAGGGCTGCGGATCCGGCCGGACTCACCGTGCCAGCCTGGCACCATCCGGTTCTGGTGGCGGAAACGGCACGGGATCGAACCGCTCCGGCCACGAGAACGCCGGTCCGAACCCCCGGGTACCCTCGCCAAGCGATGGAGGAACCGGCCGCCGACGCAGCCCGGCTGCGGGCCGAGATCGCCCACCACGACCGCCGCTACCACCAGCTCGACGACCCGGAGATCGCCGACGCCGAGTACGACGCCCTGGTGCGCCGGCTGCGGGCGCTGGAGCAGGCCCACCCCGAGCTCACCTCGACCGATTCGCCCACCCAGCGGGTGGGCAGCGCTCCTTCGGCGCTGTTCGCCCCCGTCGAGCACACCGTGCCGATGATGTCGCTCGACAACGCCTTCAGCTTCGAGGAGCTGCAGGCCTGGGGTGAGCGGCTGGGGCGCCGGGTGAGCGGGGCGAGCTTCCTGTGCGAGCTCAAGGTGGACGGCGTCGCCGTGGCGATCGTCTACGAGAAGGGACGGCTGGTCCGGGCCGCCACCCGCGGCGACGGCACCACGGGGGAGGACGTCACCGCCAACGTCCGCACCATCGCCACCGTGCCCGAGCGCCTGGCCGGCGACGCCCCGGCACTGTTGGAGGTGCGGGGCGAGGTCTACATGCCGGTCTCGGCGTTCGAGGCGCTCAACCGCCGCCAGGCCGAGTCCGGGGGGCGGCTCTTCGCCAACCCCCGCAACTCCGCCTCCGGCTCGCTGCGACAGAAGGACGCCGCCATCACCGCCAGCCGGGAGCTGTCGCTGTTCGTCTACCAGCTGGGCGCCATGGAGGGCGGGCCGGCGCTGCGCACCCACAGCGAGACCCTCGACTACCTCGCCACCCTCGGCCTGCCGGTGAACCCCGAGATCCGCAGCGTGCACTCGCTCGAGGAGGTCTACGAGCGCTGTGGCTGGTGGCTGGAGCACCGCCACGACCTCGACTACGAGATCGACGGCGTGGTGGTCAAGGTCGACGACCTCGCCGTGCGCGCCGAGCTGGGAGCCACCTCCAAGGCCCCCCGGTGGGCCATCGCCTACAAGTATCCGCCCGAGGAGCAGCAGACCACGCTGAACAACATCGAGGTCAACATCGGCCGCACCGGCCGCGTCACGCCCTTCGCCGTCCTCGAACCGGTCGTGGTCGCCGGCTCGACGGTGTCGCTGGCGACGTTGCACAACGAGGATCAGCTGGCGATGAAGGACGTGCGCCCGGGCGACACCGTCATCGTGCGCAAGGCCGGCGACGTCATCCCCGAGGTGGTCAAGCCGGTGCTGAGCGAGCGCCCCCCCGGCCTCCCGACGTGGCACTTCCCACGTGACTGCCCCCGTTGCGGGCAGCCCCTCCAGCGCCTCGAGGGTGAGAGCGACACGTTCTGCATGAACGTCGACTGCCCGGCGCAGCGCCGCGCCCGCATCGAGCACTTCGCCTCACGGGGGGCGATGGACATCGAGGGGCTCGGCGAGCGCACCGCCATCCTGCTGCTCGACCGGGGGCTGGTGGCCGACCCCGGCGACCTCTATCGGCTCACCGCCGCCGACCTCGCCGGCCTCGACGGCTTCGCCGAGGTGTCGGTGCGCAACCTCCTCGCCGCCATCGACGCCTCCAGGAACCGTCCGCTGGCCAACCTGTTGTTCGCCCTCAACATCCGCCACCTCGGCCCTGCCGGTGCCCAGGTGTTGGCCAGGGCCTTCGGCAGCCTCGACGCTGTCGTGGCCGCCACCGAGGAGGAGCTGGCGGCAACCGTCGGGGTCGGTCCGGTCATCGCCGGCAGCGTGGCCGGCTTCTTCAGCCTCGATCGCAACCGGGAGGTCGTCGACAAGCTGCGGGCGGCCGGCGTCGACTTCGGCCGCGTGGAAGCGCCCACCTTGCCCCAGGTGCTGGCCGGCCGCTCCATCGTGGTCACCGGCACCCTGGAGGCCTATCCCCGGGAGGCGGCCGAGGAGGCCATCAAGGCGCGGGGCGGGAAGGCACCGGGCAGCGTGTCGAGCCGGACCACCGCGCTCGTCGCCGGCGCCGACCCCGGCCAGGCCAAGCTGGCCAAGGCCCTCGACCTCGGCGTCCCCGTCCTCGACGAGGCCGGCTTCGTCCACCTGCTCGAGACCGGGGAGGTGCCGGCGGGAGCCCCGGCCACTCCGGCGGCTGATCGGTAGCATCCGGCGATGGAGGACCGCGAGGTCATCGAGGCGCTCGTCGTGGGTGGCGCCCGTCAGGCCTTCGGGTCCGCGCTGCACATCGAGGGCGACCTCCTGGTCCTCGACGGCTGGTGGGAGGCGGCGTTCCGGGTGGCGCCCACCACCTTCGCCGTGCGCGACGAACCTCCGCCGGGGGGCTCCACCGTGCTCGACGACGTGGCCGCCGAGTTGGTGTCGCGTGGCCTGGCGGAGGTCGCCGCCGACCCGTCGCTGCTCTTCGCCATCACCTACACCGACATCGACCTCGGCCCGGTCGACTGGAAGCTGTGGTCGACCGACCCGGCCACGGCCGAGGCCGCCCTCGCCGCCCGTGCCGGACACGACACCTTCCTCGGCGACGCCGCCGTCGGTGGTGCGCGCCTCGACGACTACGCCGCCGAGCTGGGCGGAGCGCGGCGCAGCGCCGGGCTGCCGGCCCTGATGGTCCTCACCGTCGGCGTCGATGCCGACGCCGTGGAGGCCATGGTCCCGGCCCTCGACGACTGCCGCATCGAGTCGCGTGCCTTGGGTGAGCTGGCGCCGGGCGACTGTGCGGCGTCGATGGCGAACCTGGTGCTGCTCGACGCCACGTCCGACGCCGGCCGGCACTTCCTCGCCGAGGTACGGGCGTCACCCGGCGGCCGCGTGCTGCCGGTGGTCGCCATCAGCCGACGCACGGACGTCGAAGGCGCCGATGCCAGCGTCGATGCCGCCGCCCACCCGCTGGAGTGGGCCGAGCACCTCCGCAACCTCCTTCCCTGACCGGCGCCCGGCGCGTCGAGCGAGCGCCGGTTCGGGGTAGGCATCCTGCCCGACCCATCACGAGGAGGACGCCGCCATGGACCACGTCAACGCCAAGGAAGGTTGGTGCTGCGACGGCCGTACCTGGGAGGAGCACACCGCCGCCGACGGGCACTGCTGCCAGGACCAGCACACCCACATCGGCGAGCTCCCCGCCGAGGGCCAGGAGCTGGCTCGACAGCGCATCGGCGACAGCGTGGGCTGACGCGCATCGGCGACACCGGGGTATGACCTGAGAGCCCGCCGGGTCGTCTCGGGCCTCACGCCACCTCGAACGACCACTGCACCTGATCGGCGTCGTCGCGCGTCTCGCCGGCCACCGGCCGCCAGATCAGCGCCGTCACCTGCACGGTGCCCGCCGGTAGCTCCTCGATCTCCTTGCCCGGTCCGGCGGTGAAGAAGACCTGGTTCTGGGCGTCCACCCGGCGCAACTGGTCCTCGGGGATCTCGACGCCGTTGATCACCAGCAGTGCCGTCCACTCCGGCGCCAGGTCGATGCCGACCTCGGTCTGGCGCAGCACCTGGGCGCCCCGGGCCGGCACCAGCTGCTCGACGGCGTCACCGGTGACCACGATGTCGGTGGTGCCCCGGCCGAGGGTGAAGGCGTAGACGAACAGCCCCAGCGCGACCACGGCCAGGGCGCCGGGAACCAGGCGACGAAGGCTCATCGGGCAGCGGCGACCAACGGGGACAGGCGCCGATCGAGGACGGTCGCCCGGTTCACCAGCTCGCTCGTCGGCAGCTCGTCCCACACCGCCTCCAGCACCTTCCACAGCCGTGGGTAGACCACGCCCTCGATGTCGGCCACGAGCCGTGTCGGCAGCCGGCCGCCGCCGGTGGCGCGCTGCACGGCGGCAAGGTTGACGGCCAGACGGTGACAGATGTCGTCCGGCTCGGCCCGCAGGTGCTCGATCATGACCGTCAGCTCGTCGTCGTGCCACAGCGACTCGGCAGCGATGAACTGCTCGAGCTGCTCCGCGATCGCCTGGCGCACGCCGTACTGTCTACCGGACCTCCGCCGCCGCGGTGCCACGATGCAGCGAGGCGCCGAGGGTACTCTCGTGGCGTGGCCACGGCGCACATGACCGAGCAGCTCGGCCGCGTCCTGGGCGGGCGCTACCGGCTCACCGCAGCCATCGGGACCGGCTCGTCGGCCGAGGTCTACCAGGCCGACGACGTGACGCTGCGCCGGCGTGTGGCCGTCAAGGTCCTGCACCCCGGCCTGGCCGGTGACGAGGCGTTCCTGCGGCGGTTCCGGGCCGAGGCGAGGGCGGCGGCAGCCCTCAGCCACCCCCACCTCATGGCCGTCTACGACTGGGGCGAGGACGACGGGCCCTACCTGGTGCTCGAGTTCCTCGGCGGTGGGAGCCTGCGGGCGATGCTCGACCGCGGCACCCGCCTGACCCCGTCGCAGGCCCTGGTGGTCGGCCTCGAGACGGCCAAGGCACTCGACTTCGCCCACCGCAAGGGCTTCGTCCACCGCGACATCAAGCCCGCCAACCTCCTCTTCGGCGACGACGGACGGCTGCGCATCGCCGACTTCGGGCTGGCCCGGGCGCTGTCGGAGGCGGCGTGGACCGAGCCCGGCGACGGGCTGGTGGGCACCGCCCGCTACGCCGCTCCCGAACAGGGGTCGGCGGGCCGCATCGACGGCAAGGCCGACGTCTATGCACTCGGCCTGGTGCTCATCGAGGCGGTCACGGGTTCCGTGCCGCTCACAGGAGAGAGCACTCTGGCGACCCTCGCCGGGAGGGCCGACGCCCCCGTCCCGGTGCCGGCGGCCATGGGACCGTTGCGGCCGGTGCTCGAGCGGGTCGGCCAGCCCGACCCCCAGAAGCGCCCCGACGCCGGGGCCTTCGGCAAGGCGTTGCTGGCGGCGGCCGTCGACCTCGACCGGCCCGAGCCCCTGCCGCTCGCCGGCACCATCGACGTCACCGTGGTGGCGGGCAGTTCCGACGCCGACCCCACGCTGCTGCCGCCGGGGTCCTCCTCCGAGGCGACCACCGTGGTGGGCGCCGGTGACGACCCCACCGTCGTCGTGCGCTCGGGCCCGGCCACGGCGGTCTTCGACGGCCTGGAGATGTTCGACCGGGAGGCCGGGCCTGCCGACGAGCCTGCGCCCGCTCCGCCCGAACGGCGTCGTCGCACGAGCCGGCTGTGGTTGGTGCTGGCTCTCGTGCTCCTGCTCGGCGCCGCCGGCGCCGGGTACGCCTACGTCCGCTCGCTGCCGGCCACCGCGGTCGTGCCCCGGGTCGTCAACCTTCCCCTGGCCGACGCCGACACCGAGTTGTTCCGGGTGCAGGAGGAGGCGGTTCTGGAGTGGCTGGTGGTACGCAACGGCCAGTTCAGCGAGATCGTCGCCGAGGGCCACGTGATCAGCCAGGACCCCGAGCCCGGCACCGTGCTGGAAGATGGCAAGACGGTGACCTTGGTGGTGTCGCGCGGCCTGCCGTTCGTGGAGGTGCCAGGACTCGAAGGCGCCAGCCTGGAGGACGCGGAGAGCACCCTGGTCGATGCCGGCCTCACCCTCGGCGAGGTCACCCAGGCCAGCCACGAGACGGTCGAGGAAGGCCTGGTCGTCGACTGGGCGGTCGGTGACGAGGCTCGACCCGCCGAGCTGCGCAAGGGCAGCGCCGTCGACGTGGTGGTGTCGAGCGGGCCGGCCCCCCGCACCGTCCCCAACCTGGCCGGCAAGACCGCGCAGCAGGCCGAGGACGAGTTGGAGCGCATCGGGCTCGACGCCCACGTGAGCGAGGAGTTCAGCGCCAGGGTCGACAAGGGTCTCGTGATCCGCACCCAACCGGGGAGCGGGGCGAGCGTGGAGCGAGGCGGGACGGTCGAGGTCGTGGTGTCGAAGGGCCAGGACCTGGTGGTCGTGCCCGAGTTCAGGGGCAGGACCTTCGAGCAGTTCAAGCAGGCGCTGATCGACGCCGGGCTGTTGCCCGACGAGGTCTCCGGATCGGCGCGAGGCAAGCCGTCGGCGTCCGACCCCGAGCCGGGCGAGCGGGTGGAGCGGGGCAGCACGGTCGACATCTTCCTGCGCCGCTGAACCGGGCGGCGCCGGAGCTACTCGGTGATGGCCTTGATCCGCTCGGCCACCTCGGTGGCGAGGGGATGGACATTGTCGGAGAACATCGCCAGCAGCTTGGTCATGTCGCCCTGCACCTTGATCTTGCCGGCCATGAACGCCTGCATGGCGACGTCCTTGTCCTGGCCGACGAACACCGCTCGGGCGGTGGCGTAGTCGAGGGTCACGGTCACGTCGGGGTGCTCGAGGTGCCCCACCTCGACCTCCATCGTGCCCGAGGTGGTGTCGAGGTGGGCGTCGAGGACACCCGCACCGAAGGGCACGTCGGTGACCACCTGGTTCATCCGCACGGGTGAGGCCATGGGCTCGGCGTGGTCGGCGTAGTCCTCGCGGATCGCCCGTGCCGCTTCGATCCACTCGTCGCTCAGGAAGGGATGCGTCGCCATGCCGGGAAGCTACCCTGCCCGCCGGTGCCAGCCGATGTCGTCCCGGGTGCCGAGGGGTGGTCGGTCGCCGGAGGCCCGATCGGGGCCTTGGTGCTGCACGGCTTCGGCGGCTCGCCGGCCACCGTGGCTCCCGTCGCCGCCGCCCTGGTGGGCGCGGGGCTCAGCGTGGCCGTGCCCCGCCTGCCCGGCCACGGCACGCACGTCGAGGACCTCGTGCCCACCCGCTTCGCCGACTGGTCGGCGGCGTCGGAGCATGCGCTGTCCGAGCTGGCGGCCTCGTGTCGCCGGGTGGCAGTGGTGGGCCAGTCGATGGGGGCGACCCTCGCCTGCCGCCTCGCCGCCCGCCACGCTGAGGTCGTCGCCATGGTGGCGGTGAACCCGCTGGTGCTGCCTGCCGACCCCCAGCTGGTCGACATGGTCCGTCTGATGCTCGACGCCGGCGAGGTGCTCGCCGACGGCGGCGCACCGGACCTGGCCGACCCCGAGGCCAGCGAGATCGCCTACCGGAAAACCCCCCTGGCGGCCGTGCTCTCGCTCTACGAGGCGCTCCAGGAGCTCCAGGCCGACCTCGGCCGCGTCGCCTGTCCGGTGCTGATCATGACCAGCGCCCACGACCACGTGGTCGATCCCCTCAACAGCGACCACCTGGCGAAGCGCGTCGCCGGTCCGGTGGAGCGCCTGGTCCTCGAGCGCAGCCACCACGTGGCCACCCTCGACCACGACCGCGACCTGGTGGCCGCCCGCACCGTGTCGTTCATCCTGAGGGGAACTGCAGCCGCAGCCCCGGAAGGCCGTCGTAGCGGGAGTGGCGACCCGACAGCAGGATGAGGTTGTGGTGCAGGGCCGTGGCGGCGATGAGGGCATCGGCGGTGTGGATGCCCGCAGCCCGGCGCAGCCGGCCCGCCCGCTCGGCCACGGCCCGGTCGACGGGCAGCTCGGGGAACGAGGCGAGCAGCCGGCGCAGGCCCTCCTCGTCGGCCCGGGTGCCGGCGTAGAGCTCGCAGCGGGTGACGATCGAGTAGCAGAGCCGGTTCGGTCCCGGGCTCAGCGCCCGCGATCCCCGCACGTGGTCGACGAACACGTCGGTGTCGACCAGCAGATCAGCCACGGTCCCACTCGTCGCGGTCGGGGACCTGCAGGTCGGGCATGGTGGCGAACGTCGACTCGAGGGCCAGCGTGGGGTCGGGCTCCTCGTCGGCGAGGAACTGGTCGACGGCTTGGCGGATCACCGCCGCCAGGCTCGTGCCCTGTTCGCGCACGAGGTCGTCGAGGCGCCGGCGCTGCTCGGGCGTGAGGGTGATCTGGATCCTTCGGGCGGCCACTGGCACCGAAGCGTAGAGGCGGCTTTCGGTGGCGGGGAGGATGCCTCCTACCATGGGAGCGATGGCCGAGCGCATCACGACCGACGACGTCACCTACGTGGCCGCGCTGGCCCGCCTCGAGCTCAGCGGCGAGGAGCTCGAGCTGTTCACCGGCCAGCTCGCCGCCGTCCTCGACCACGCCGCCGACGTCGAGGCCCTCGACCTCGCCGAGGTACTGCCCACCGCCCACCCCCTTCCGCTCGTCAACGTGTTGCGCGACGACGTCGTGCGTCCGTGCCTCGACCGCCGTGAGGTGCTCGCCGCTGCGCCATCCGTCGAGGACGACCGCTTCCGGGTGCCGCCGGTGCTCGGCGAACCGGCCTGAGCGGCGCCGTGCACGAGTCGACCTTCCTGTCCGCCACCGAGATCGCCGGCGCCGTTCGCCGGGGCGAGCGCAGCGCCGTCGAGGTGCTCGAGGAGCACCTGGCGGTCATCGCCGAGGGTGAGCCGCACATCCACGCCTTCAACGCCCTGATGGACGACCAGGCCCGCATGGCCGCCGCCATGATCGATCGTCGGGTGGCCGCCGGCGACGATCCCGGCCCCCTGGCCGGGGTGCCGGTGGCCCTGAAGGACAACCTGTGCACCCGGGGAGTTCCGACCACCTGCTCGTCTCGCATCCTCGACGGCTGGCGCCCCCCCTACGACGCCACCGTGGTCACCCGCCTCGACCTGGCCGGCGCCATCGCCATCGGCAAGACCAACCTCGACGAGTTCGCCATGGGCAGCTCCACCGAGAACTCCGCCTTCGGCCCCACCCGCAACCCCCACGACCGCACCCGGGTTCCCGGCGGCTCGAGCGGGGGCAGCGCAGCAGCCGTGGCCGCCGGCTTCGCTCCCCTGGCCCTCGGCTCCGACACCGGAGGGTCCATCCGCCAGCCCGCCGCACTGTGCGGCGTCGTCGGCGTCAAGCCGACCTACGGCCGGGTCAGCCGCTACGGCCTGGTGGCGTTTGCCAGCAGCCTCGACCAGATCGGCCCCCTGGCCCCGACGGTGGCCGACGCCGCCGCCGCCCTGGAGGTCATCGCCGGTCACGACCCCCTCGACTCGACCTCCGTCCCCGAACCGCCACCGGAGCTGGTGTCGCGCCTCGACGAGGGCGTGGAGGGCCTGCGGATCGGCGTCGTCGCCGAGCTCATGGGCGAGGGCATCGCCCCCGACGTGCGCCGGCGGGTGGAAGCGGCTGCCGAGGTGCTGGCCGCGGCCGGGGCGAAGATCGACGACGCCTCCGTGCCCGCCGTCAGCTACGGCGTGTCGGCCTACTACCTCATCGCCCCCGCCGAGGCGTCGTCCAACCTGGCCCGCTACGACGGCGTTCGCTACGGGTTGCGCGTCGACGCTCACACCACCGCCGCCATGAACACCGCCACCCGCACCGCCGGCTTCGGCGCCGAGGTCAAGCGCCGCATCATGCTCGGCACCTACGCCCTGTCGGCCGGCTACTACGACGCCTACTACGGCAAGGCCCAGAAGGTCCGCACGTTGATCCTGCGCGACTTCGCCGCCGCCTACGAGTCGTTCGACCTGCTGCTGTCGCCGGTATCGCCCACGACCGCCTTCCCCTTCGGGGCCAAGGCAGCCGATCCGCTCACCATGTACCTCTCCGACGTGTGCACCATCCCGTCCAACCTCGCCGGCGACCCGGCGGTGTCGGTGCCGTTCGGCGTCGGCGACGACGGGCTGCCCATCGGCGTGCAGGTGCTGGCTCCGGCGCTCGCCGAGGCCACCATGCTGCGGGCGGCGGCCGTGCTCGAGGACGCCATGGTGGAGGTGACGGCATGACCGAGTGGGAGACGGTCATCGGCCTCGAGGTCCACTGCGAGCTGGCCACCGCCACCAAGCTGTTCTGCGGGTGCCGCAACGCCTTCGGCGACGAGCCCAACACCAACGTCTGCCCGGTGTGCCTGGGTCTGCCCGGTTCGCTCCCGGTGCTGAACCGTGGAGCGGTGGAGCTCGCCATGCGCCTCGGGCTGGCGCTCGGCTGCGAGGTGCGCCCGAGCCTGTTCCACCGGAAGAACTACTTCTACCCGGACATGCCGAAGAACTTCCAGACCTCGCAGTACGACGAGCCCATCTGCGTCGACGGGTGGCTCGACGTCGAGGTGCCGACTGCTGAGGGGCCGCGGACGGTCCGCGTCGAGATCGAGCGCGTGCACATGGAGGAGGACACGGGCAAGTCGCTGCACGTCGGCACGTCCGGCCGGATCCACGGCGCCGACTACAGCCTCGTCGACTACAACCGCGCCGGCATTCCGCTACTCGAGGTCGTGTCCGAGCCGGACATCCGCACCGCCGCGCAGGCGCAGGCCTACCTCTCCGAACTGCGGGCGATCGTGCTGGCGCTGGGCATCAGCGACGCCC
>JAHWJH010000283.1 GCA_019348555.1 Actinomycetota bacterium | reverse complement strand
GGAACCGGCCGCGGGCGACGAAGAGCCCCGGTCGAGCGAGGACCGCTCCGGGCCGGGCTCGAGTCCGGCCATCCGTCGGTTCAGTGGTATCGGCATTGGCACGAGGCGGATTGCCCGCGGATTGCCGTTGTTTGTAAGAAGACCTTCTCGAGCAAGACGGCCAAGGAGGAGTTCAATGAGGAAAAGATTCGTGAGCGGTTTGCTGGCGGCCGCGGTGGTCTTCGTGGGCTCGGCCAGCCCGGCTGCTGCTCACTTCGAAACGCCTGCCGGCGACACTGGAGTGCAGGGCAGCGACCGGGAGGACATCGGCGACCCCGTCCCTCCCGCTGAGCGAGGGCTGCGTACCGCTGAAAGCAAGCCCACCCCGATCGAGGGCAGCGAGGGCAGGCGCCCGGGAGGCAGGTGTTTCAGTGTCTTGGATGGGGGGCCGCCCTCTCCCTGCGACTTCTAGCCGTCTACGACGGAGCACGTGGTTTGCGCCACACGTAGTCCGGGGAGCATCTTTCCGAGGTCGCCGTCCCGGCCCCTGCGGTCATGGTGGGCGGCTGAGAGCCGCCGGCAGCTGGATTCGACTTCGCTTCTACGCCAGCACCCGGCGTTCGAAGCGGCGGATGCCGAAGGCGGTCAGGGCGCAGGCGAAGACGGCCAATGCGGCGTAGACCGCCGGCAAGGGCATGTGAGCCACACCGGGCACCAGGGCGGCCCGGAGGCCCTCGCTGGCGTAGACCAGCGGGTTGACCAGCACGGCGTACTTGAGCCAGGGGATGGGGCCGAGCTGGGCCCACGGGTAGTAGACGGCTCCCAGGAAGACCACCGGCAGCAACACGATGCCGAAAAGCCGGGGAACGGTGCGGGGGTCGAAGAAGGTGCCGAAGGCCAGTCCCGCGGCAGCGGCGGTGAGACAAGCCAGGAGGGTCAGGGTTACCAGCACCGGCCAGTCCAGGTCCAACCTCACTGGGGTGGCGGGTATCACCGCGGCCAGAGGGAACACCACCACGGCGGCGAACAGGCTGTGCAGGGCACCTACCATGACCTTCTCGATGGCCACCAGGGTGACGGGTAGGGGGGCCAGCAGGCGGTCGTCGATCTCCCGGGAGGTTCCGAGCTCCTGTACCAGCGGCAGGGCCACCGACTGGATGCCCTGGAACATCACCGCCAGGGCCACCACCCCGGCCACCAGGATCCCGCCGTAGTCAGCCGGGTCGCCACCAGTGCCCACCTGCTGGCCGATCTTGGGAAACACGTAGGTGAAGACGAACACCATCAGCACGGGGTGCATCAAAGTTCGGGGCAGCACCTCCCGCAGGTTCTTGGTGGCCACTTCCAGGTCCCGCGCCAACAGGGCCAGGAAGGCGGCGCGTGACGCCTGACCCTGCGGACGGAGGACGGCGACTGGGGCCGGGGAAGCGGCGGCGGTCATCACTCCCGCAGCTCCTTACCGGTGAGGGAGATGAAGACGGTCTCCAGGGTGGTCTCAGTCACCGACAGGTCGCTGACGGTGAAACCACCCCGCTCGGCGGCTCCCACCACCCGGGGCAGGGCCCCCCGGGCCGAGTCGAGACGCAGCTGAATAGCGTCGCTGGTGGGAGTGGCCCCCCGCACCCCGTCGACCGCCGCCAAGTGACGGGCGAGGGCGGCGAGGTCGCCGTTTGCCCGTACCGTCACCGTCACCCCCGTCCCGAGGGATGCTTTCAGATCCTCGGGCGGGCCCTGGGCCAGGATACGGCCATGGTTCATGATGGCCACCCGGTCGCAGAGCCGGTCGGCCTCCTCCATGGCGTGGGTGGTGAGCAGGACGGTCTGGCCGGCGTGGTGGAGCTCGTCGATGAGCTCCCACAGGGCCAGGCGGCTCTGGGGATCGAGGCCGGTGCTGGGCTCGTCGAGGAAGACGATGGCGGGATGGTGGAGCACGGCTCGGGCCAGCATCAAGCGCTGGGCCATGCCGCCCGACAGGGTGCCGACCGACGCCCCGGCCCGTCCCGCCAGACGGAAGCGCTCCAGGGCC
>JAHWJH010000282.1 GCA_019348555.1 Actinomycetota bacterium | reverse complement strand
GTGGGCGGGCGGGTGCTCCTGGCCGGTGGGGAACGGCTGCCCCTTGGGCGTCGGCCCGGCGAGGGTGTTGTCGTCGCAGTCGGGGCACGCCCCCTCGTCGTCGTCGAGCACCCACCGCAGGGGCACCGCCGGCAGGGCGGCGAAGCGTCCCCGGGCGTGGGCGGCGGCCAGGTGGTGGCGGACCAGGGGCTGGGCCCACGAGGTCTTCCACTCCCGGTAGGCAGCCGAGACGGCGTCCCGCATCGGGGCCTCCTCGCCGTCGGCGGCGTCGACGGCTCGCTGCAGGCGGGCGCGCAGGTCGTCGGCCACCTCGCTGGCCAGCGCCGTGGCCAGATCGTCGACGGGCGGAGCCTCGCCGCCGCCAGCGCCCCTGGCCCCCTGGATGGCCCCCGCCTCGAGATCGGCGGTGGCCACCGCCACGTAACGGGCGACGTGGTCGTCGCGGCCAGGGACGAGATCGGTCAGCGTCGCCGGCCCCCGGTGGCGGCGGAGCGTGTCGAGAACCTCGTTCTGCTCGTCGGCCAGGGCCCGCTTCAGGCTCCGGAGCAGCACCCGCTCCAGAGGCTCGATCTGGGCGTCGCGCTCCTGGAGCACGTGCTCGTCGTCGGCCGGGGCCTCGTCGGGGGCCTGGGCGCCGGCGCCGGAAACCGCCTCGGCCGGCGGCCGGTCGCCGTTGGTGAGCGCAGCCTCGTGGGTGCCCACATCGGGCGGCTGGCCGCCCTGGGAGTGGCGAGCCTCGGCGGGGATGGACGGCTCGACCTCCTGCTCCTCGGAGACCGGCTCCGCCAGCACCGCCTCGGCCCGGGCCACCGCCGCTTCACGGTCGGCACGGATGCGGGCGAAGAGCCGCTCCACCTCGGTCTCCGGCCGCGGCTGGGACGACGTCGCCACCGGGGCGGAGGCAGCCGGGGACCGGCTCGGCTCGGCCGGCTCGGCCGGCTCTGCGACCCTCGGCGGAGCAGCTTCGGCAACCGGCTCGCTCGTCTCAGGGCCGGGGGCACTGGCCTCGGCCACGGGCTCGGCAGCGTCAGCCTCGGGAGCAGCCGTCTCGGCGCCGACGTCGGGGTCGCCGGCCACGGGTTCCGCCACCGCTGGGACCGGCTCGAGCAGTTCGGCCGGGATGTCGGCCACCTCGGGAACGAGGTCGAGTCGAGGTCGAGGTCGAGGTCGGAGATGAGCTCCGGGTCGGCAACGAGGTCGTCAACGGCGTCGGCCCCGGAACCGCCGGGCTCGCTCACCGGGTCGGCCACCTCGGGCGCGGGTCGCACGACATCGGCAAGGACCTCGGCCACCTCCTCCGGCGCCACCGTCCCCACCGCCTCGGGTTCCTTCTCGCCGGCGCCGGCGCCGGCCCCATTGCCGTTGCTCTCGGCGGCCGGCCGGCCCCCCGGATCTGGTCGGGCGCCCGTCAGCCCGGCGTCCCTCGCCGCCGACAACTCGCTCTCGAGCTCCTCGATGCTGGGTTCGGGCCGGCCGCCCGCCCGCAGCGCCGCGGTGGTAGCCGCCGCCCGGGCCTCGACCTCGGCCACGCTCAACTCACGCGTCGCCTCGTCGAGCGTCGAGCGCACCACCCGGTAGGCCTCGAGCAGTCGCTCCCGGCCGGCTCGGAGCTGTTCGAGGTGCTGATGGGCGACGCGGCGGCGCCGGACGAGGTCCTTCAGGATCCGCTCGCGCACCGCCTGCGCCTCGGCGACCATGGCCCGGCCCTCGGCCTTGGCCTTGTCGACCTGCGCCTCGGCCTCACGCTCGGCCTCGGCCCGGATCTGGGCCGCCGTCTCCTCGGCCTCCTTGGTCCGGCGGGCCAGCAGCGACTCGGCCTCCTCGTGGACCTGGGCGCCCTCGGTGGTGGCCTCCCGCACGAGGCGGGCCGCCTCCTCCCGCGCCTTGGCCAGGATCTCGGCGGCGCCGTCGCGCGCTGCGTGCAGCAGCCGGCCGGCCTCCTGGCCCAGGGCGGCATCGATCTCCTCGTCGGTGGGCGTGCGCGCCGCCGCCCGGGCCTCGGCCG
>JAHWJH010000281.1 GCA_019348555.1 Actinomycetota bacterium | reverse complement strand
CACCAGGGATGACGCCTGCTCGAAGTGCGCCGGCGTGCGCAGCTCCTGGGACAGCTCGCCGGGGATCCCGGTCTGCGCCCACAGCCGGTGGGCCGTGCGCCGGGCGGCCGCCTCGTCGGTGGCCCAGCACACCTTCATCCCGGCCATGGCCGGGCCGGTGCCGCCCTCGGCGCGGTAGCGCTGCACCATGTCCGCCTCCGGAGTCGTGCTCACGAAACCGTCGCCGATGCGGGCAGCCAGACCGAGTGCCTTGGGACCGAAGGCCGAGATGGGGACCGGCGGCGGCTCATCGGGCAGGGAGTAGATGCGAGCGTTCTCCACCCGGTAGTGGGGGCCGTGATGGTTCACCATGGTGCCCGTCCACAGTCGACGCATGACCTCCACCGCCTCCTCGAGCATCTCCAGGCGCACGGGGGCGGGTGGCCAGTGGTCGCCCAGGATGTGCTCGTTGAGGTTCTCGCCGGTGCCCAGCCCGAAGCGGAAGCGCCCGGGCATCATCTCGGCCGCCGTGGCGGCCGCCTGAGCCATCACCGCCGGATGGATGCGCACGGTCGGGCAGGTCACACCCGTGGTGAGCCGCAGCTCCGTGGTCGCAGCGATGCCGCCGATCACGCACCACACGAAGGAGGCTTCTCCCTGCTCGTCGGTCCAGGGGTGGTAGTGGTCCGAGATCCACGCCGAGGCGAACCCCGCCTCCTCCGCCTGCCGGGCATGGCGAACGAGCGCGCTCGGGGAGTGCTCCTCGCTGGACAGGAAGTAGCCGATCTCGCTCATGGAGCGGGTCCCTACCCCGTCGCCTTCCGGGGAAGACTAGGGAGCATGCCCGCACCCGACCCCTTCCTCCCGCCCCTGGACCCGGCGTCGCCGAAGGCGGCGGAGGCGGCGTCGACGGCGCGCGAGCTGGTGACCGCCTACCTCGCCCGCCAGGACGATCCCATGCTGCTGTCCGTCGTCCTGCGAGCCACCCTCGAGGACCTCTACGCGGGCCTCGAACCCACGCCGGCGCAGAGCCGGCGGGCGGCCGAGCTGCTGTGCGCTCTGGCCGCGCTGCTGCAGGTGGCACTGTCGGGGGTGGGCGAGCTGGCTGCCGACGACGGCTCCGAGGAGATCGACGTGGCGACCATCTTCGAGCAGCTGGCGGCCAGTGCCGTCGATGACGGGCTCACGTACTGAGCCCGGTCGGCGTCAGAGGGAGACGCCGAACCCGGCGGCCATGCGGGCCGCCTCGGTGCGGCTGAGGCGGGTGCACCAGCCGCCGGGAGCATGGTCGTCGGGGAGCTGGGAGACGTCGCTGACCGCCTCGGCGGGCGCCGGCGTCCACCGCAGGACCTTGAGGATCTCGGCGTCGCTCGGCTCGCCCGGAGGGTGTCGGAGCAGGAACCCCGCCCACCGGTAGTACAGGTAGTCCTCGTCGCCGGCGGTGGCCGCCGCATCGGCGGTCATGCCGGTTCTCCCACGTCGGTCACCTCGATGCCGGCGTCACGCAGGCCGGCCTCGACCTCGGTCCGCTGGGCAGGCGTGAACCGGCGGTCGCCCTCCGGGGCAGGAGGCAGCGGCACCTCCAGCATCTCCGCCGCCGTCACCAGCGCCTGGTCGTAGGCGTCGAGGTCGGCGATGCATTCCGCCTCACTGCTGGGCCACGTCACTCCGGCGGCGGCCGCCGCCAGTGCCCGCTCGGGGTCGATCCGGGACCGCAGCCCTCGCAACACCGCCGCCAGCCCCTCGATCCCCACGGCCACAGCCTAGGGCTCGCCCCGGCCACAGCACGGCGCCGGCCCACCATTCCCGGCGCCGGCGAGCGGTCATCGTAGGATGGCCGGGTGAGGGAGGGACCGAGCCCGCGACCCACCCGCCGGACCGGCGAGGAGCGCATCCTGACGCTGCCCAACGCCATCACCACCGCCCGCCTGGCGGCCATCCCGCTGTTCGTGTGGCTTCTTTTCGCCAGGGACGACCGGGCGGCGGCGGCGATCCTCCTCGCCGTGCTCGGGTCCACCGACTGGGTCGACGG
>JAHWJH010000280.1 GCA_019348555.1 Actinomycetota bacterium | reverse complement strand
CGACGAAGCGGGCGCACGCCACCGCGCAGCGGTCCGGCTCGAGCTCGAGGGGGCACCGGTAGCAGTAGGCGTTCACGCTGTGCAGGACACCCGGTGCGAAGGGGCCGTACCCGTGCTTCAGACGGAAGCCACCCATGAGCGACATCGACGCCAGCGTTCGGCCATGCCAGGCCGAGTGGAACGAGATGACCTCGTAGCGCTTCGTGTACGACTTGGCCAGGCGGAGCGCCGCCTCCACCGCTTCGCTCCCGGTGCTGTACATCTGGAAGGTCCGCAGGCTGGTCGGGAGGGTGGCGGCGAGGGCCTCGAAGAACGCAGCCCGGGGCGGCGTGGCGAAGTCGAAGTAGTGCAGCAGGCGTTCGGCCTCGGCGCCCAGCGCCGCTGCCACCCCCGGCGGCGAGTGACCGAGGTTGGCCACCACCGCGCCGGAGGAGAAGTCGACGAACACGTTGCCGTCGACGTCGCGGACCAGGGCGCCGGCGGCGTCGCTGATGGCCAGCTGCAACCACTGGGCGGCGGGTGAGGAGTTGCCGGCGTGGTGGACGGCGTCGCGGGCCCACACCTCGGCCGAGCGGGGCCCGGGCAGAGCGGTGCGCACGCGGGGCACGTCGTCCTCCGCCAGCTCGGAGAGGGGGACGTCACCCGTGTCGGGTTGGCTGGTCATCCGCCCGTGTGCGTCCCGCTCGCCGAGCCGGCGCCGGCGCTGTGCAGCGGCCGCTGCTCCCGGTGGAGCCGCTCGACCAGGGCCACCCCGTCCTCGGGACCGGGCATGGCCGCCAGCTCGGCGGCCACCGCCTCGGCCGCCTGGCGGTAGGAGGCGTCGTCGAGCAGCAGGCGGACGTCGGCACGGACGGCCTCGGCCGACACCTCGCCGGGCAGGAGGCGCCGGCCGACGCCGGCGTGCACGCAGGCCTCGGCGTTGTGGAACTGGTTGGCTCCCTGAGGCAGGACGAGGATGGGCAACCCGTGGCCGAGGATGTCGAGGACGGCCGTGCCCCCCTGGTTGAGCACGGCGTCGCAGTGGGGCAGCAACAAGGCCTGGGGGATGAAGCGCTCCACGTGGACGTTGGCCGGCTGGGGACCGAACGCCTCGGGATCGTTGTCGTGGCCGACGGTCAGGATCAGGTTGAGCGGCTCATCCCGCAGCCCCTCGAGCACGGCGGCGAACACGGTGGCATCGCGGTTGAACAGGGTGCCCAGGCTGACGTAGACGGTCGGCTGCGCCGGGAGGGAGGCGAACCAGCCGGGCAGCTCGCCGCCGGCGCCGGCCCCGGCGCCGGCCAGGTTGCGCATGGCGTGCGCCGTCTTCACGTCGCCGATCTCGGGGCTCTGGAGCCGGGGCGGGCACACGTCGAGGTAGAGGTAGCGGAACAGCCCGGCGAACGGGCCCACGTCGACGCCCCATTCCCGGGCCAGCGGGGCCAGGGTGTTCCCGGCCAGCCGGAGCATCTGCAGGGGGCGCAGGATGCCCACGCTCTGGTCGGCCCAGGGGATGCCGGCGGCAGCGGCGGCCACCGGGCCCCCGACCTCGGTCTCGTCGTGGACCACCAGGTCGGGTCGCCAGTCGGCCACGATGGGCACCAGGTCGGCGGCCCGGGCCGGCGCCGCCACGCCGGCGAGCATCCGGGGAACGAAGGTCTCGAAGCGCTCCTTGCCCGGGGGCAGCTCGCCCTCGGGGTAGCGCCGGTTGGCCTCCTCCAGCTGGCGGGGCAGGCTCAACCCGGCGGGGAAGGCGGGAAAGCCGGCCTTCTCCACGTGGGGGCAGAACTCGCCGGCGGTGGCGAACGCCACCTCGTGGCCGGCGGCGGCCACGGCGGTGGCGAACGGCCGCATGGGCAGGAAGTGCCCGTGGCCCGGCAGGCAGGTGCACAGCACCCTCACCCGGGGCCTCCGCTCACTCGGAATTAGTGTTGGCTGGCATCTATGGCCGACCCTACGACGAAAGTGGTGCTGCTGGGTACCGCCGGCGGGCCCCTCCCCTCGCCCGTTCGCTCGGGCATCGCCACCGCCGTGGT
>JAHWJH010000027.1 GCA_019348555.1 Actinomycetota bacterium | reverse complement strand
ATGAAATGGGGCATCTCCAGGCGGTAGAGCTTGCCCAACCAGTCACAGAAGCGCCCGAAGGCCACGGCCTGGCTGCGACCGCACACCTCGGCGATCTCCTCGCTCATGCGCTCCCGCCCGTGCCAGACCCGCAGCACCGAGCCGTCGGCGTAGCACGCCCGGTACATGGGGTCGACGGGGCGGATGTCGACGAAGTCGGCCATACGAGCCCCCAGGGCGGCGAAGCACTCCTCGACCAGCCCCGGCATGGTGAGCACGGTGGCGCCGGTGTCGAAGCGGTAGCCGCCCATCTCCAGCAGCCCCACCCGCCCGCCGGGCGTCTCGCCGCGCTCGAGCACCACCACGTCGTGGCCGCGGCCGGTCAGGTGGCACGCCGCCGACAGCCCGCCCAACCCCGCCCCCACCACGATGACCTGCATGGCCAGCGACGCTAGCCCTCCGTGCTCCGACCAGGGCCGCCGGTCGAGCGCCCGACGGGACTACCGGTCCCGCCAGGCCACGTAGGTGGCGAGCTCGGCCAGCGCCACCTGGGCCTCCTCGGCCAGCGCCGAGGACTTCACCGACTCCACCGCTTCGGCCGTGAGGCGCTCGATGGCCCGCTCGATCTCGTCGCGTGCCCCGGTGTCGACCAGGACCGCCTGGAGGTCGGCGACCTCGGACTGGCTCAGCTCGGGGTCGCCCGCTCGGCGCAGGCACGCCGCCGCCGCTCCCGTGGCGCGCTGGAGGGCGATGGCCAGAAGCGGGGTGGGCTTGCCCTCCCGCAGGTCGTCACCCACCGGCTTGCCGATGGCCGAGGCGTCGCCGAAGGCCCCGAGGAGGTCGTCACGGAGCTGGAACGCCTCGCCCAGCGGCAGCCCGTAGTCCGACAGCGGCCCGGCCAGCTCGTCGAGGCGCCCCGCCAGCGCCGCCCCCACGTGCAGCGGGCGCTCGACGGTGTACTTGCCCGACTTGTAGGAGGAGATGCGCCGGGCGGTGGCCAGGTTCGCCCGTCCCCGGGCGGTCCCGAGGACGTCGAGGTACTGGCCGATGTTGAGCTCCACGCGCAGCTCGTCGTAGACGGCACGAGCCGACGCCGGCGCCGCGGCCATGAGCATGTCGGCGTAGACGAAGGCCAGGTCGCCCACCAGGATGGCCACCCCTTCGCCGAAGCGCCGCGACTCGCCCCGCCAGCCCTCCCGTGCGTGCTGCGCGGCGTAGGTGATGTGGGTGGTCGGGCGGCCTCGACGCTGATCGGACCCGTCCATGATGTCGTCGTGGACGAGGGCGAAGGCGTGGAGGAGCTCGAAGGCAGCGCCGGCGTCGACCACCAGCGGATCACTGCCATCCCCCCCCGCCCCCACGTAGGCCCAGTGGCAGAAGGCGGGACGGAGCCGCTTGCCCCCGGCGTCCACCAGGTCGGCCAGGCACTCGACGAGGTCGGCCAGGTCGGGGTCGACGCTCGACCACCGACGTGCCTCGGCCTGCAGCAGCGCCGCCACGCGGCACTCCACCCGATGGGCGATGTCGAGCAGGCTCGTGGGAGCACGGGCGCCGGGGGGGTCGGGGGGCACGGTGATGGCGCCATGGTAGGAGGACCGTGCACCGATCCCGACCTCCACCAGCCTCTGCCCCACTCAGCTAGTGGCCAGCACAACGTGCCGGCTTCCGGATCGTTCCGCCGGCCAGAAGCTGACGTGCTACGTGCGAACCTCGAATCTCCACACGTTGGTGTCCCGTTGGCGGAACCCGAGGCGGCGGTAGAGGCGGTTGGCCTCCTCCCGGCTCGGCCGCGAAGTGAGATCGAGGCTGCGGGCACCGGCCTCCGTGGCGTGGGCGATGGCCGCCCGGGTGAGCGCCGAGCCCACGCCGCTGCCGCGGGCGGCGGCGTCGACCACCACGTCCTCGATCCATGCTCGCAGCCCGGTGGGGATGCGGAACACCACCAGCGTCAACGTGCCGACGATGTCGCCCGAGCCGTTCCGGGCGACGAGCACGGTGGTGGTCGGCGCCGCCACCATCTCGGCCAGCTCTGCGCCCGTGGGCGGCGGCGAGGAGCGCGACAGCTGGGGCACCAGTCGCTGGAAGGCGGCGACCACCTCGGGGCCGGCCTCGGTGACCTCCTCGACGATCACTCCGCCGGCCAGGGCACCGGCTCAGGAGGAGGCGGCCCGACGTAGCGGGCACTCGGGCGGATGATGCGGTTGTCGCCGGCCTGTTCGATGATGTTGGCGCACCAGCCGATGCTCCGGCTGGCAGCGAAGGTCGGGGTGAACATCTCCGGCGGCAGGCCGCAGCGCTCCATGACCACCCCGGCATAGAACTCGACGTTGGCGTAGAGCTCCCGACCGGGCTTGAGCTCGGCGAGGACGTCGACGATGGTCCGCTCGACCTCGGCGGCGAAGGCGGCCTTGTCGCCGCCGAGGCGCTGGGCCAGGGTCCGCAACAGCGCCGAGCGGGGGTCCTCGGTCTTGTAGACGCGATGGCCGAAGCCCATGATGCGCCCGCCGCTCGCCACGGCGTCTCGAATCCACGCCTCGGCCCGGTCAGGGCTGCCGATGGCGTCGAGCATGTCGAGGGCCCGGCTCGGGGCACCGCCGTGCAATGGGCCGGACAGGGCCCCGATGGCGCCGACCACGGCGGCGCCCAGGTCGGCGCCGGTGGAGGTGATGACGCGAGCGGTGAACGTCGAGACGTTGAAGCCGTGGTCGACGGTGGAGATCAGGTACTGCTCGATCGCCCGGGCGTGCTCGGGGTCGGGCACCTCGCCGGTGACCATCCACAGGTAGTTGGCGGCGTGGGACAGCTCGGGATGGGGCTCGACGGGCTCGAGGCCGTTGCGGAGCCGGTACAGCGCGCCGATCAGGGTGGGCAGGAGCGCGCACAGGCGCACGGCGTCGGCACGCAGCTGCGTGGCGCTGACGTCGAGGCACGGTCGGAAGTCGAGGGCGGCGGCGGTGACCGACGTCGCCGAGCGCAGGGCCTGGAGTGGCAGGAACGTCTCCCCGGCGCCGGCGATGGCCGGCAGCAGCGAGCGGACCGTGGCCGGGAGCTCTCGTTGGGGGCGGACCTGCTCGTCGAACGCCGCCCGTTGGCGGGCGTCGGGCAGCTCGCCGTGGAACAGCAGGTACCAGACGTCCTCGAGCGAGCGACGCTCGGCCAGCTCCCGGGCGTCGTACTGGCGGTAGTGGTAGAAGCCCTCCTGGCCCCGGACGTCGCCGATCTCGGTCTCGGCCACGATGACGCCGGCCAGGCCCTTGGGCGCCTCGAGCTCCCCGGGATGGACCATGGGCTGCACCTGGGCGATGCGCATCACGTCGCGCATCGACACCACGCCCACGAGCCGCCCACCGTCGACGACGGGCACATGGCGGTAGCCCCGCTCGTCGAGGCGGGCGATGACCTCGCCCGCCTCCGAGGTGGGCTCGACGACGTCGGGGCCCTCGGTCATCCACCGTCGAACCGGCGTGGTCGCCGGATCGTCCCCTGAGGCGGCGAAGCGGACCACGTCGCGCTCGGTCACGATGCCGACCGGACGGTCGCCGGCGACCACCACGACGCAGCTGACCCCTTCCTTGTCCATCCGCACCGCCACGTCGGCCATGGACTCCTCGGGGAGGGCGGTGACGGGCGGGGTGCTCATCAGATCGGCGACCGCCCGTCGCCGCCACCGCGCTCCGTCGTCCAACGTTCGAGCTCCTCGAGATGGGGCCCGCTCGGCCCGGCCGGAGCGGAGTCTAGGACCGCCCTACGCGGCCTGGACCACCCGGAGGATCATCACGTAGTGACAGGCGGCGGCGGCCACCACCAGGCTGTGCCAGACCTCGTGATAGCCGAAGACGTGGGGCACCGGGTCGGGTCGGCGGCGGGTGAGGACGACCGCCCCGACGGTGTAGAGGACACCGCCGGCGCCGAGCAGCACGATCGTGGCGGCGCCCACCCGATCGGTGAGCTGGGGCAGGATGAGCAACACCGCCCAACCGAGGACCACGTAGAGGGAGTTGCCGAGGCGCATCGCCTGGAGCCGGAACACCTTGAGCGCCACGCCCACCGCTGCGACGGACCAGACCGCTGACAACGCCGCCACCCGCCACGACCCGCGCAGCGCCAACAGGCACATCGGGGTGTAGGACCCGGCGATCAGCACGAAGATCATGGCGTGGTCGAGCCGGCGCATCACCGCCCGGGCCCTCACCCCGTGGGCGAGGCGGTGGTAGGCGGCGCTGGTGCCGAACAGGCCGGTGAGGCTGAGGGCGTAGACGATGGCGCCCACCCGGGCCGATGCGCTGGTGGCCAACGCCACCAGCGCGGCACCCGCAGGGATGGACACGAAGAAGGCGATCTGGTGCATCCGCCCGCGATGGCGTGGTCGAACCGCCGTGAGGACGTCGAGCACGACGTTGGGGGACCCGCTCACGCCCGCTCACCTTACCGACCGTGCCGAGCTCGACGGCCGCCTGGTGCTTCGAGGGGTGCGGCCTCGGCGCTGGCGGCACGTCGAGTGCGTCTCTCCGCTGGGGCACTTAGCCTCGACGGTATGGACCACGTCCGCTGGTCAGCACGGCCGCCGCTCGAGCGACCGGTCCTGATCGCCGCCTTCGAGGGGTGGAACGACGCCGGGGATGCCGCCTCGGTCGCCGCCGACTGGCTGCGCCACCGCTTGGCGCCCGAGCCTCTGGCCGAGATCGACCCCGAGGAGTTCTTCGACTTCACCAGCACCCGCCCGAGAGTGGAGCTGCTCGATGGCGGAATCCGCTCCATCGAGTGGCCCAGCACCAGCTTCACCTACGGGTCGGTCGCCGGTGTCGACACCGTGGTGCTGCTCGGCACCGAGCCCCAGCTGCGGTGGCGCACGTTCTGCGAGCAGATCGTGAGCGTGGCTCGGTCACTGGAGGTCCGCCTGGTCCTCACCCTGGGCGCTCTGCTGGCCGAGGTGCCCCACACCCGTCCGACGTCGGTCATCGGCACCGCCGTCGACCGCGACCTCATCGGACGGTTCGGCCTGGAGCGGTCGAGCTACGAGGGGCCCACGGGCATCGTCGGTGTGCTCCAGGACGCCTGTACCCGAGCGGCGGTGCCCGCCGCGTCGCTGTGGGCGGCCGTGCCCTCCTACGTTCCCGGGGCACCTTCCCCCAAGGCGGCACTGGCGCTGGTGGAACGGGCCGCCGACGTCGTCGGCGTGCCGGTCTCCACCACCGACCTCGACATCACCGCCGCCGCCTACGAACGCCAGGTCAGCGAGGTCGTCGCCGACGACGAGGAGATGGTGGCCTACGTCGAGCGGCTGGAGCAGCGCTACGACGACAACGAGGGAGTGCCCTCCGGGTCGCTCGCCGAGGAGGTCGAGCGCTTCCTCCGCAACCGCGGAGACGGCTGAGGTAGCGTCCGGGCCATGCATCGACGCTTGTTGGTCCTCCTCGGGGTTGCACTCGTGGTGTTCGGGGCGTGTACCGCCACCGAGAACGCCACCGAGAACGCCACCGACACCACCTCCGCCACGACGACGACCACGGCCCTCGACGACGAGGAGGAGGCCGGGCCTCCCGAGACGGAGGTGACGATGACCGACGCCGCCGGCGCCGATGTCGGCACGGTGCAGCTGCGGCCGACCGACGGCGGCGTCCGGGTGCGGGCCCAGCTCCAGGGGCTGACGCCGGGGTTCCACGGCTTCCACATCCACGACGTCGGGCGGTGCGAGGCCGATGCGCCCGACGGCCCGTTCACCACCGCCGCCGGCCATTTCGTCGGCGAAGGCGGCACCCATGGCGACCACGACGGCGACCTTCCCAGCCTCTACGTCACCGAGGACGGCGAAGCGCAGTTGACCGTCACCGTCGACGCCTTCGCCCTTGAGGAGCTCACCGCCGGCGACGGGGCCGCGGTCATGGTCCATGCCGCACCGGACAACTTCGCCAACATCCCCGACCGCTACACCGCCGCCGACGCCGACGCCCCGGGCGCCGACGCCATGACCTCCAGCACCGGCGACGCCGGTCCACGGGCGGCGTGTGGCGTGATCCAGCCGGCGCAGGCCTGACACCGCCGGCCTCGGCCGGCGCAGGTCGGGTCGGGCCTACCATGGCGCCGTGGGGCGGTTGGTGGCCAGTTGCGTGTGGCGGGTCGACGACGCTCTGGTGGTGTCCCTCGACCAACGCTTCGGCGAGCCGGTGGATGCCTACGTGAACGGGTCCCAGGTCTGGCTCCGCGACGACGGGCCCGGTGGGATCACCCTCGAGTGGCGACTGCATCCGGTGTCGGGCTTCGTCCGTCCTCCGGGCGTCTCCACCTACGACCTGTTCCCGTCGGTGGCGCTGGCCCTGGCCGAGGGAGTCGCCCCTCCGGCTCCGGTGACGGGGCTGTGGGACGGCCTCGAGGCGTTCGCCGCCTATGGCGAGGAGGTCGAGCCGGCCCCGCTGGCCGCCGCCTCCACCTCCGCCCTCGGCCGGCCTCCCGATGCCGTCGGCCTGGTCGACCACGAGTCCGTCGGCGACCACTGGGAGACGACGGCCGGCCACACCTCCATCGCCGCCGCGCTCTTCGCCCAGCTGGGAAGCTAGGGCGACACCGAGCTACCTCGGAGCGTCGAAGACCACGTCGATCGGTTCGCCGTCGATGGCGGCGAATGCGGTGGGAACCCAACGCTCGCTGGCAGCGAGCGGCGACGGCAGGGCGTCGCGGGCGAACCACCCGACGTCGGCGCACTCCAGGGGATGGGCGGCCAGCTCGCCGTCGACCATGGTGCAGTGGAACACCAGCGAGTAGAGGGGGATGTGGGAGAACCCCAGCCTGAGCCCGTCGAGCACGGCGATGAGGCGCTCCGGGCGGCACCGGATGCCGGTCTCCTCCCGGACCTCCTTGACGGCCACCTCGGCCGGTGAGTAGCCGATGTCGGCCCAACCGGTCGGGTACAGCCAGATTCCGGAGTCGGCGCGCTGGACCAGGAGAAGCTCCCCGCGGTCGTTGCCGACCACCGCGCCCACCGCCGCCTTGGGCGTGACGTAGCCCGCCACACCTCGTCCCACGCTGGCCATCCACTCCTGGACGACGACCGCGGCGTCGGCGCCGTTGGGAGTGGCGGCCTGCATCTCCGCCGCCACCTTGAGCACCTCCTCGAAGCGCTCCCGCTCGTAGAGGTTGTCGGTGAACCCGAGACCCGTCCGCGCTATCCCGGCGAGCGTCTCACTCCATCGGAGGAGGTCGTGGGATCGGCCGGTGTCGTCCAACGGGGCCACCCTACCGAGCCGAGGAGCGCACGGGCTGCGCCGTCTGGCCGCGGTGCGATCCTGGCGTCGAGCTCGAAGCCACCTTCGTCGCCACGTCGGTGCCAGCGGTCCCTGGCGACGGAGTCACCAGGGCCGTGGCGACCGCGGACATGCGTCCTGGTCGTGGTCGGCGACGTTGCCGAGTGGCAATGGGCGTCGGCCGACGTCCGCTGCACCGCCCTCCGGTGATGGAGAGCTCGCCCAGCGAACAGGGCAACGCTAGACCTACCGGTGCCCAAGGGTCAACACATAGGTGAACCCGGCACTGGCCTGAGCTCGCCGCCGCCTCCCCGGGCGAATCTACGCCGACTCGATGATCTCGAGTCGCTCGATGACGTGGCGGGTGCTGGGGGTTGGATCCTCGACGGTGCCTCCGTCGGCGCCGATGCGCTGGAGCACGGCCTCGCCCTCGACGACCTGGCCGAAGAGGGGGAACACCGGATCGAGCTGCGCCACCTCGGGCCCGAGCCAGATCACGAACTGGCTGGCGTTGTCGTCCGGTCGTTCGTGGGCCATCGCCAGCGAGCCCTCGCGGTACTCCCCCCGCTCCGGCAGTGGGTCGTCGGCGAAGGTGTAGCCGGGACCGACGTCGTCGCCCTCGGGGACGCCGGTCTGGGCGTAGAAGCCGGGGACGACCCGGTGGAACGGCAATCCATCGTAGAAGTGGTACCGGGAGAGGAAGACGAAGTTGTTCACCGCGAGCGGCGAGCGTTGGGCATCGAGGGCGGCGGTGAACACCCCCGCAGTGGTGACGAACCGGGCTCGATACGACCTGGTGGGGTCGATGCACATCGGCGGAGCCCGGTCGAACGCCGTACGACGCGCCGAGCTCCCGTCGGAGGCCGGGCACGGGACCGGCTCCGACGATCCGTCGGCGCCCGCCGACGTCGCCGTGGTCGTCGGTGCCCTCGGGGCCTCGTTCTCGGCCTCGTTCTGCACGGCGCTGCCGAGCACCCCGAGGAACAAGATGGCGAGCGTGGCCAGCAGGCCCACCGCCGCTCGGGCTCTGCGGCGCTGCGGTGCCCGGGCGCTCGTCGCCCCTCGTGAGCCGTGCGCCTGGCGGGCGCGCCGGGCTTTTCGCTTGTCGCGCTGCGCCCCCTTCGACACTGGGCGCCAACCTTAGGAGTCGACCGCGGGGGGCCGCGGCCCCGGTGGGGCTTCCGGCGCGGTCGGGCGGAGCTCAGCGGGTGAGGCTGTGGGCGACGGCTCGCTCCAGCTCGCCGACGTCGGCCCGATCGACGACCTTGGCGCCCTCGGAGGTGGTCACGTAGAAGGTATCGATCACCTCGCTGCCGAGGGTGGCGACCTTGGCGAGTCGGATGTCGAGGTCGAGCTCGGCCAGGGCGGCGGTGACGCGGTACAGCACGCCGATGCGGTCGGGGGCCCGCACCTCCACCACGGTCGACGAACCGGACGCGGAGTTGTCGATGCGGACCCGCGGCGTGGCCAGCAATGAGGCGCCGGGCGAGGCGCGCCGCGTGGTGCGTGACCGTTCGGCCAGCCGGGCATCGAGCGCCAACCGGCCGGCCAGCGCCCGTCGGACGGTGGCGGTGACGTCGTCCCACTCGAAGCCGCCGGGGCCGGCCTCGACCCGGAACTGCGAGGCGGCACGACCGTCACGGGAGGCGGCGTCGGCGGAGCGCACGGCGAGTCCCTTGAGCGCCAGCGCCCCGGCCACCCGGCTGAAGAGCCCCGGGCGGTCGGGGGCGACCACCGTCAGCACCTCGCCGTCGCCCTCGACCACCGTGGCGGTGCCGGCCATGAGGCGCCGCACGACATCGCCCGGGAACCCGTCACCGCGCAGGTCCTGGGCCTCGCCACCGCGCAGCACGTGAGCCACCCGCTCCACCAGCTGGGCCACCAGGCCGGCCTTCCACGACCCCCACGCCGACGGACCGGTGGCCAGCGAGTCGGCTTCTGTCAGCGCCGCCAGCAGATCCAGGGTGGAGAGCGACCCGACCGCCTCTGCCACCCCGTGGATCACGTCGTCGTCGGCGAGGTCGCGTCGGGTGGCCACATCGGGCAACAGCAGGTGATGGCGCACCATGGCCACCAGGGTGGAGGTGTCGTCGGTGCCGAAACCCATCCGTGGTGCGACCGTCGCCATCAGCTCCATGCCGACCTCGGTGTGGTCGCCGGGGTAGCCCTTGCCCAGGTCGTGGAGCCAGGCGCCGACGAGCAACAGGTCGGGCCGGTCGACCCGCGAGCTCAGCCCGGCGGCGTTGGCCGCCGTCTCGCACAGGTGGCGGTCGACGGTGAAGCGGTGATAGGCGTTGCGCTGCGGCTTGCTGCGTGTCGGTTCCCACTCGGGCAGGACCCGATGGAGCAGGTCTCGTTGGTCGAGCGCTTCGAGCACGTTGACGGCGGCATGGCCGCTGGCCAACAGATCGACCAACGCTGCCCGGCAGCCTTCGGGCCAGTCGCTGTCGAGCACGGGGGCGTCCTCGGCCAGTCGGTCGAGCGAGGAGCGGTCGATGGGAACACCAGACTGTGCGGCGACGGCGGCGGCCCGCAGGACCACCGCCGGGTCGGCGGTGATGTCGACGTCCCGCTCGACGTGCACCTCACCATCGCGCAGCACCAGTCCCGGACCGACCCGATGGTCTCGGCGCGACAGTCGACCCAGTGGACCGGCCAACGACGACGACAGGCGGCGCCAGACCTCGTCAGCGGTCCACGCCACCGTCCGGGCCGCTCCGGCCACTCGGGCCATGAGGGCGTCGGCGTCGATGTCGCCCAGGGCGGCGGCGACCTCGTCCTGGCGCTCGAGCAGCAGCTCGTCGTTGGCCCGCCCGGTCAGTCGGTGGAGCTCGACGCGCGCGGCCAGGAGCGTCTCTTCGGCAGCGGTGAGGGCGGCGGCGTCCCCGTTGAGCAGTACCGGCCGCGCCGCCTGGGCCCACTCCAGGGCATGCACGTCGCGCAGGCCGCCCCGGCCCTCCTTGAGGTTCGGCTCAAGGAGGAAGGCCACCTCGCCGGCGCGCTCGTGGCGCTCGGCCACCCGGCGCCCGAGCTCTGCCAGCCATCGGCTCGACCGCTTGCGCCATTGCGCTGCGGCCGCCTCGCGTAGCTCGACGGCCAGCGTTGCGTCACCGGCCACCGACCGGGCGGTCAGGGTGGCGGTGGCCGTATCAAGCCCGCCGGCGGCCAGCGCCAAGCCCTGGCGCAGCGTGCACACGGCGTGGCCCAGCTTCAGCCCCGCATCCCACACCGGGTACCAGAGCGCCTCGGCCAGCTCGGTCAGATCTGCGCCGGGGCGCCCGTCGTGCACCAGCCAGAGGTCGAGGTCGCTGCCCGGTGCGAGCTCTGCGCGCCCGTACCCGCCGACCGCCACCAACGCCGCCCGGCGCCCGAGGCCGGCCGTGACCTCGGTGAAACGCTCGGCCAGCCACTGGTCGGTCACACCCGCCAGCGCCCGGCACGACGCCCGACCCTGCAGCGAGCCATCGGCGATCACCGCCGCCCGCCGACGCCGAAGCTCACCAGCCGACGTCGTCATGGTCATCTTCGGAACACGGCCCCGGGGTTCGACGCCACCGGCCCACGAACCTCCGACTCGGGGTCGAAGATCACAGGGCCTCGTCACCCACCTCGCCGGTTCGGATACGTATGACCCGGTCGACCTCGGAGATCCACACCTTGCCGTCGCCGATGCTGCCCGTGCGAGCCGCCGACACGATGACCCCGGCGACGTCCTCGGCGTCGAACACCTCGCACAGGACCTCGATGCGGGTCTTCGGAATCACGTCCACGGTGTACTCGGTGCCCCGGTACACCTCGGTCTTCCCCCGCTGGCGCCCGTACCCCGCGGCCTCGCTGATGGTGAGCCCCCTCACCCCGAAGTCGGCGAGCGCCTGCTTCACCTCGTCGGCCTTGTGCGGCTTGATGACGGCGGTGACCAGCTTCATGCGTCTCCTCGCGTGGGCGGCTGCGTGTGGGACACGGCCTCCTGGCGCCATGTGCGCCGGGCGTGACCGTAGCCCGGCACACTTGCGACATGGAGGTGCGCTCGGACTGCCGCCACTACTCGACCCGCACCACCGGCGACGGGGTGGTGCGACGGTGCCGGCTGGGGGCCAACGACGCCATGCCCTTCGCCTGCCCCGACGGCTGCCTGTTCTTCGAGTCGCGCTCGATCACCGGAGCCGGTTGGCGACGCCCCGACGCCGCCGGTCCGGAGCGGCCGTCGTAGCCGGCGCGCCCCATCCCGGCCTCCGTCGTCGCCCGCCGACCGATCAGGCCACCGGTGTCCTGTCGGGAGCGTGCGTACCGGTGATCCCGAGCGACGAGCCGACATCGGTGAGGATGTAGGCCGTCTCGGCGTGCTGGGAGCGGTCGAGGCCCTCCAGCTCGTGCTCGGGGCTGACCCGGAGGCCGATGACCGCGTCGATCACCTTGGCGATGATCAGCGACATGATGAAGGAGTAGGCGATGGTGGCCACGCTGGCCACCAGCTGGTCGAACAGCAAGCCGGTGCCACCGCCCAGGAACAGCCCGTCGTAGCCGAGCTCGTTGACCCCGGAGTCGGCGAACAGGCCCAGCAGCAGCGCACCGGCCAGGCCGCCCACGAGGTGGACGCCGACCACGTCGAGCGAGTCGTCGTAGCTGAACCGGTTCTTGAGCGAGATGGCCAGCAGGCACACGACGCCGGCGGCGAAGCCGATGAACAGCGGGGACAAGCCACCCACGAAGCCGGCGCAGGGGGTGATGGCCACCAGTCCGGCGACGACGCCCGAGGCGGCGCCCAGCGTGGTGGCGTGTCCGTCACGGAGCCGCTCCACCAGGATCCAACCGAGGAGCCCGGCGGAGGCGGCGAGGAAGGTGTTCATCAGGGCCTGTGCGGCGACGGCGCTCGCGCCCAGAGCCGACCCGGCGTTGAACCCGAACCAGCCGAACCACAGGATGCCGGTGCCGAGCAGGGTCAACGGAAGTGAGTGCGGCAGCATGGCGTCGCGGCCCCAGCCCTTGCGCTTGCCCAGCACCAGGATCACCGCCAGGGCGGCAGCTCCGGCGTTCATGTGCACGACCGCGCCACCGGCGAAGTCGAGAGCCCCGAGCTCGAACAGCCAGCCGCCGCCGAAGACCCAATGGGCCACGGGGGCGTACACCACGATGAGCCATGCCCCGATGAAGACGAGGTAGGCGCTGAACTTCATCCTGTCGGCCGTGGCGCCGGTGATCAACGCCGGCGTGATGACGGCGAAGGTCATCTGGTAGGCGGCGAAGAGCACGAACGGGATCGACAGGCCGAAGAACTCCGGCCCCACGTCGGCGCCCACGTCCTTGAGCCCCAGGAAGTCCAGGTTTCCGAGCAGGCTGCCGTTGCCGGCGTCACCGAAGGCGAGGGTGAAGCCGAGCACCACCCACAGCACGGCGATCAGACCCATCGCCGAGTAGTTCTGCATCAGCATGCCCAGCACGTTCTTGCTCCGGACCATGCCGCCGTAGAAGAAGGCCAGGCCGGGGGTCATGAACAACACCAGCGCCGTCGACATCAGCATCCACGCGGTGTTTCCGGAATCGATCTCCATCGTCGCTCCTGTCGTCTCGAGCCGAGTGCGGCAAGCCTGACCACGGGTTGTTTCCCGGGTGTTTCGTGACGGTGAACTCCCTTTGACCGGTCAGCGACAACCCTCGACGACCATGGCGGTGGCCACGCCGCCGATACCACCGGCCGCCACCAGCCCGTAGCCGCCTCGGCGGCGCAGCCCGTGCACCAGCGTGGTCAGCGCCCGGGCGCCGGCCGCACCGGCGGGGTACCCGAGAGCAAGGGCACCCCCGTAGGGGTTGAGCGTGGTGGGGTCGGCGTCGTGGTCGACCGCCCACGCCAGCGGGACGGCGGCGAAGGGCTCGTCGACCTCGAGCCACGCCATGTCGTCGAGCGAACGGCCGGTACGACGCAGCACCGAGGCGGTGGCGGGGACCACGGCGGTGAGCATGGTCCGGGGATCGACCCCGCCGCCGGCGGCGCCGACCACCCGGGCCAGGGGGGGGCGAGCGAGCCCTTCGGCCCGCCGCTCGGTGGTGACCAGCACCGCCGCCGCGCCGTCGGCCACCGGCGCGGTGTTGCCGGCGGTGATGCGACCGTCGGCCTGGAAGGTGGGTTTGCAGCCGGCGAGACGCTCCACCGTCACCGCCGGCTCGACGCACTCGTCGCCCTCGATCGATGCGCCGGTGAGGACGACGCGACGCTGCTCACGGTCCCAGCTCCGCGCCTCCAACGAAACGACCTCGTCGACGAAGTGTCCCAGCCGGCGAGCCTCGGCCGCCCGCTGGTGGCTCTCGGCGGCGTGGCGGTCGAGGACGTCACGCCCCAGCGAGTAACGCTCGGCGACCTGCTCTGCCGCCACGCCCGGCGGCACGAGCCCTCCGGCCGTCGCGTAGCGCTGTACGAGACGGGGCCCGAAGGGCCGGCTGCCTGGCGTCACCCAGGCTCCGGGTGGCGTGGTGGTGGTGAGCTCCACGCCGGCCGCCACCACCACCTCGGCGACGCCAGCGCTCACGGCCGCCGCCGCCATCGCCACCGCCTGCAGCCCCCCCGCCCCCTGGCGGTCGATGGTCGTGGCCGGGACCGACTCGGGCCAGCCGGCGGCGAGCACGGCGTTGCGACCGAGGTTGAGCCCCTGGTCTCCCATGGGCGTGGCACAGCTGAGGACGACCTCGTCCACCTGGGCCGGGTCGAGCAGGGTCCGCCGGGCCAGGGCGGCCAGCACTTCGGCGCCGAGGTCGCACGGATGCCAGCCCGACACCCCCCCGTGGCGGGCACCGAGGGGGGTCCGTACCGCGTCGACGACGACCGCCGTCCTCATGGGACCGAGCGGTCGGCGCCGAGCAGGCGGTCGTGTCGCCGACCGGCCCGCTCCTCGTGGGCCATCCACTGGGCGAGCACCACCCCGGCCAGGATCACCCCGAACAGATCACCGGTGGCCCAGAGGATCCCCCCGGCCACCCGCTGGTCGGCCAGCGCAGCAGCGTCGGTGCCGAACGCGCCCCCCGCCAGCGGCTCGACGGCACCCATCAGCGACAGCCCCACGATGGCGTGCACCGGCACGGCCAGCACCACGAACAGCAGCCGGGCGCCGTGGGGCAGGCGCCACTGGAGAGGGTCGAGTCCGACGGCGGTCCAGCAGAACAACCCTCCGGCGGTGAGGAACTGCAGGTGGACGGCGCCGTGGACCACGTCGTTGGTCAGCGACAGCTCCAGGACCGGGGTGAAGTAGAGGAGTATCAACGAGCCACCGAAGACCAGCCACGCCGTGACCGGATGGGTCAACAGCCGCAGCGGAGCGCTGTGGAGCAGCCGCAGCAGCACCACCTGCGTCGGTCGGCGGGAGGCCTGCAGGGCCAAGGTGACCGGTGCGCCGAGTGCCATCAGCGCCGGCGCCACCATGCCCAGCAGCACGTGTTGGACGGTGTGGATGCTGAAGCGGTCCGCCTCGGCACCGGCCAGGCCCGACTGGGTGGCGATGGCGACCACGACCAGGCCGGCCACGAACGCTCTCGTCCGCCGTGCCGGCCAGCCCCTGCCGCGCGCCAGGCGGCGCACGCCGCCGAGGTAGAGCACCCCCGCCACGACCACCACCAGGGCAGCGGCGGGGTCCAGGGCGATCGCCGGTCCCATCCCCGGGACGGTACCCAGGGACACACGGCGTCCCGGCCACCACCTGCTCCGGCTCCATGGGGTAGACATGGGCGCCATGGCGGAGCCCTCGGCGGAGGCCCTCGGAGCCGGGCCTCGGGTCGGGCGGCCGAGCATGCTGGCCGTGGGCACCGTGGTGTGGCTGGCCTCGGAGCTCATGTTCTTCAGCGGCCTGTTCGCCGGGTGGTTCGCACTTCGGACCGCCACCCCGGTGTGGCCCCCCGAGGGGGCCGAGGTCGACCCCCTGCGCACCGGTGCGGCCACCGTCGTGCTGCTGGCATCGTCGTTCACCATGCACGCCGCCACACGCGCCGCCGAGCACGGCGATCGACGGGCAGCCGTCCGCTGGGTGCTGGCCACCGTGGCGATGGGCTCGGTGTTCGTGGCCAACCAGGCCCTCGAGTACACCGAGCTCCACTTCAGCGTGGCCAGCCACGCCTACGGCTCGATCTTCTACCTCATGACCGGGTTCCACGGGCTCCACGTGATCGGCGGGCTCGCGCTCATGCTGGCGGTCATCGGCGTGGGGACCGGGCGCACCCGGGCGTCCCTGGGCGAGGGCCTCACCGTGACGGAGTACTACTGGCACTTCGTCGACGTCGTATGGGTCGGCATGTTCGTGACCATCTACGTGCTCGGATGAGGCCGGTCCTGGCGATCCTGCGAGCCGTCCCGCTGGTGGTGGCCCTCGGCGTGGGCGTGGGCACCGCAGCCGGCGCCCAGGGCGGCGGCGAAGCGTCCACGGAGCACGACCCGCTCGGCTACGTGGTCGACCTCGACGAGCTCGACGACCCGGCCAGCATCGACGCCGGCGAGGAGCTGTTCCGCACCGGCTGCGTCAGCTGCCACGGTCTCGGCGGGGTGGGCGCGCCGAGCGGTCCCCCCCTGTACGACGCCGGCGCCGCGTCCGCCCACTTCTACCTGACCACCGGCCGGATGCCCCACACGGGCAGCCCCGAGGAGCAGGCGACGCGCAAGCCTCCGGTGTACAGCCCCGAGGAGATCGAGGACCTGGTCGCCTACGTCGCCTCCCTCGGCGACGGCCCGCCGATACCCGAGGTCGACCCGGCGTCGGCGAGCCTCCAGGAGGGAGGTGACCTCTACCGCGCCATCTGCGCCGCATGCCACAGCGCATCGGGTGCGGGAGGAGCGCTGAGCTACGGCCACAACGCTCCCAGCCTCGACGAGGCCACCCCGGTGCAGATCTACGAGGCCATGCTGATCGGTCCCGGCCAGATGCCCAAGTTCGACGCCTACTCGGAGGAGGAGCTCGACAGCATCGTGGCCTACGTCGGCCAGCTGCAGCGCCTCGAAGACCCCGGCGGTCTGTCGCTCGGGCGCGTCGGACCCATCCCCGAGGGTTTCGTGGCGATCGTCATCGGCACAGGTGGCACCATGCTGGCGGCGCTCCTCATCGGGCGCCGCCTCCACGACGACGCCGACCCGGCGTCGCCTTCTGCTCAGGAGGGGGAGAGGTGAGCGACGACCGGCGAGCACAGGACGAGGACAGGCCTCCGCGCGGCGAGCGGGTGGTGGCAGGCGCCTTCGGCGTCAGCATCGTCGCCGCACTGCTCCTGGCGCTGGTGTACATCACCGGTGGCCAGGCGCAGCTGGAGGGCTTGCTCCTCGCCCTCGCCCTCGGTGGCATCGGCGTGGGCACGGCGGTGTGGGCCCGATACTTCATGCCCGCCGACGAGGTCACCGAGCAGCGCCCCGAGATGGCCTCGACCGAGGAGGAGGTGGCGGCGTTCACGGCGTCGTTCGAGGCTGGCGAGCAGACGCTGGCGCGGCGGGGGCTGCTGGCCAAGCTGGGCCTCGGTGCCCTGGGCTCGCTCGGCCTCGCCGCACTGTTCCCTCTCCGTTCGCTCGGTCCGAGCCCGGGTGTCGGTCTGGCCAGCACCGCCTTCGGCGGCGGCCAGCCCCTGCGCCTGGTCGACGGCGAAGGTCACCCCATCCGTCCCGCCGACATCTCGCGCAGCCAGCTGGTGACCGCCTGGCCGGAGGGCCACGTCGGCGAGGCGGACGCGCCCACCCTCCTGCTGCAGATCGACGGCAGCGAGTTCGAGCCGCTACCGGGGCGTGCCGGGTGGACGGCGGGCGACATCGTGGCCTACTCGAAGCTCTGCACCCACACCGGCTGTCCCGTCGGCCTCTACCAGGCGGAGCTCGACTTGTTGCTGTGCCCCTGCCACCAGTCGACCTTCGACGTGCTCCACGGCGCCGAGCCGGTGTTCGGGCCCGCCGCCCGTCCCCTGCCCCAGCTGCCGCTGGCGGTGGACGACCAGGGCTTCATCGTCGCCACCGGCGACTTCTCGGCGCCCGTCGGAGGCGGGTACTGGGACCGAGGGAGGGACCGGTGAAGGACAACGGCACCAAGGGGACGCCGCTCGTGCGGCGCACCGCCCGCTGGATCGACGCCCGGGTGGGCGCCGCCGGCTTCGCCCGCAAGGCCCTCGACAAGGTGTTCCCCGACCACTGGTCGTTCCTGCTCGGCGAGCTGGCGCTGTGGTCGCTCATCATCCTGCTCGCCACCGGCGTCTACCTGACGTTCTTCTTCGACGCCAGCACCGAGGAGGTGATCTACCACGGGAGCTACGTCCCGTTGCAGGGCGTGGAGATGACCAAGGCCTACGCCAGTGCCCTCGACATCTCCTTCGAGGTGAGGGCCGGCCTGGTCATGCGCCAGATCCACCACTGGTCGGCCAACGTGTACATCGCCGCCACCGTGGTGCACCTCATGCGGATCTACTTCACCGGTGCGTTCCGGCGGCCGCGGGAGCTCAATTGGCTCATCGGCGTCGGCATGCTCATCCTGTCGATCGTCAACGGATTCGTGGGCTACTCGCTGCTCGACGACCAGCTCTCGGGCACCGGCCTGCGCATCGCCTACAACATCGCCATCTCCATCCCCGTGGGTGGCACGTGGTTGGCGTCGCTGTTCTTCGGTGGGCAGTTCCCCGGCCCCGACCTCATCGAACGCCTCTACGTCATGCACATCCTGTTGCTCCCGGCGGTGATCGTCGCCCTGCTCGGGGTGCACCTCGCCCTCGTGGCGCGCCAGCGCCACACCCAGTTCGCCGGTCCCGGGCGCGCCGAGGGCAACGTGGTGGGCGAGCGGGTGTGGCCGACCTTCGCCGCCAAGGGGATGGCGGCGTTCTTCTTGACCGCGGCCATCCTCGCCGCCCTGGGAGGGCTGGCGCAGATCAACCCCATCTGGCTCTACGGCCCCTTCCGGGCCGCCGAGGTCAGCGCTGCCTCCCAGCCCGACTGGTACATGGGCTGGCTCGACGGTGCGCTGCGGCTGTGGCCGGGATGGGAGATCCGCGCCTTTGGCTTCGAGCTGCCCACCCCCTTCTATCCGTCGGTGTTGCTGCCGGGCGTCACGTTCACGCTCCTGGCGCTGTGGCCCTTCCTCGAGGCTCGCTTCACCAAGGACTACTCCGAGCACCACCTGCTCGACCGACCCCGTGACCGGCCGCTGCGCACCGCCTTCGGCATGTCGACCCTGGCCTTCTACACCGTGCTGTTCTTCGGCGGAGCCAGCGACGTGCTCGCCGTGACGTTCCAGACGTCGGTCAACGGACTCTTCGCCGCCTTCCGGATCCTGTTGTTGGTGGCGCCGCCGGTGGCAGGGTTGGTCACCTACCGCCTGTGCCGTGAGCTGGCCCGCCGCGACCGTCCGGGCGCCACCGCCGAGGCTCCGGCAGTTGCGCCGGCCGCAGCCGACGACGGCGCCGCCCACCGCCGGGCGATCGAGCCGGAGGACGAGCCCGAGCACGACCCCGCCTCCACCGCCGGCGTCGCCCGCCGCTGACCTGCGGCGACGGCCGCAGCCGTTCGGCCCTTGCGGGCTCAGCGGGTTTCGGAAACCGGAATCCAGCGACGCCGCAACCGGTACTCAGTCGCGCCGGCGTGACTGGCGGGCGTAGCCCCACAGGGAAGTGCCGGCCAGGAGGGCACCGGGCACCAGGGCCCACATGCCGAGGACCAGGCCGTTGGCCATGACCACCAGGCCCATGCCCATGGCGAAGGGCCACACGCTGGCGTGGGGCAGGTACGCGCCCTCGGCGGAGGCCGGCTCGGTCGGGCCGTCGGGGGCGGGGGCGGCGCCCTGGGCCGGGTCGGTGCGCTTGCGGCTCTGGACGGCGAGGTAGGCGCCGATCATCAGGGCCATGGCCGACGACAGCAGCAGCATCGTCGTCCCTGCATCCTCCGACGAGCCGGCGGCGTAGACGGCGCCGGCCAGCAGCAGGAAGGTGGCGATGCCGGTGAAGATGGTTGCCTGCACCCGCATGCCGGTGCGCTGCGGGTCGCCGTCGGGGGCCATCAGCCCGGCCTGGAGCCCGACGGATCTGCTCCGGTCTCCGCCTTGGCCTCCTCCACGTCGGAGGAGTACAGGCCGTGGCGTTGGTCGAACACCGGACGGTTCGAGCGGATCGGTGGCAGGGGGCCGTCGAAGTTGTGGGGCGGGGGCGGCGAGGTCGTGGCCCACTCGAGGGTGTGGCCGCCCCAGGGGTCATCCCCCGCCGCCTGGCCTCTCCGCAGGGTGGCGACCACGTTCCACAGGAAGAACAGCGTCGAGATCCCGGTGAGGAAGGCGCCGGCAGTGGAGATCACGTTGAGGGTGGTGAACCCGTCCGTGGCCAGGTAGCCGGCCACGCGACGAGGCATCCCCTGCACGCCGAGGTAGTGCTGCACGGCGAAGGTCAGGTGGAACCCGACGAACACGGTGGCGAAGTGCAGCCGGCCGAGGCGCTCGTCGAGCAGCTTGCCGGTGAACTTGGGGAACCACAGGTAGATGGCGGCGAACACCCCGAACACCGACCCGCCGAACAACACGTAGTGCATGTGGGCCACCACGTAGTAGGAGTCGTGGGTCTGGAAGTCGAGCGGCGGCGACGCCAGGATCACGCCGCTGACGCCCCCCCACACGAAGGTGAGCAGGAAGCCGATGGAGAACAGCATCGGCGTCTGGAAGGTGAGCCGCCCACCCCACATGGTGGCGATCCAGTTGAAGAACTTGATCCCGGTGGGCACGGCGATGAGGAACGACAGGCCGCTGAAGAAGGGCAGCAGCACCGCCCCGGTGGCGAACATGTGATGGGCCCAGACCCCCATCGACAGCGCGGCGATGGCGAGGGTGGCGAAGACGATCCCCTTGTAGCCGAAGACCGGACGCCACGAGAAGATCGGGAACACCTCGGTGAACACCCCGAAGAACGGCAGGACGACGATGTAGACCTCGGGGTGCCCGAAGAACCAGAACAGGTGCTGCCACAGCAGCGGGGAGCCGCCGGCGGCAGCGTCGAAGATGTGGCCCCCGAGGTGGCGGTCGGCGAAGAGCATGGCCGACGCCGCGGTGAACACCGGGAACGCCATGAGGATCAGCAGGCTGACCACGACCATGTTCCAGGTGAACACCGGCATCCGGAACAGCGTCATCCCGGGCGCACGCAAGGTGAACACGGTGGTGACGATGTTCACGGCGGTGAGGATGGCCGAGAACCCGGTGAGGGCGAGCCCGATGAGCCAGAGGTCGGCGCTGACGTTCGGAGCGAACGACTCGCTCGAAAGCGGCGTGTAGCCGGTCCACCCGAAGGCCGGCGCCCCCTTCGAGGTGAGGAAGCCGGAGACCACCGTGAGCGCCCCTCCCAGGTACAGCCAGTAGCTGAGGGCGTTGAGCCGGGGAAAGCTCATGTCCGGCGCGCCGATGTGGAGCGGCACCAGGTAGTTGGCCAGGCCGAAGGCGAAGGGCCCGATGAACAGGAACATCATGATCGTGCCGTGCATGGTGAAGAGCTGGTTGTAGGTGTCGGCTCCCACCACACCGAGCTCGGGCTGCGCCAGCTCCGCCCGCATGACCATGGCCAGCGCCCCTCCCAGGAGGAAGAAGGCGAACGCCGTCACCATGTAGCTGATGCCGATGCGCTTGTGGTCGGTCGTGGTGAGCCACGCCAGGATGCCGGTGGCCTCACCATGGGCCTCCGGTGGTGACCCCTCGGCCACAGACGTCGGAGCTTCGGGGGTGACGACGCTCATCGGACGGTTCCTTCCCGTTGGACCTCGAGCCAGGCTCGATACTCGTCGGCTGGCACGGCAGCCACCTCGAACAGCATGCGGTAGTGGTCGAGACCGCAGAACTCGGCGCAGCGGCCGACCCACTGCCCCGCCTCGACCACCTCGATGTCGATCTGGTTGTCGACGTTGGGGATGAGATCGCGCTTGACCAGGAACTTCGGCACCCAGAAGGAGTGGATCACGTCGCTCGTCTCCAACCTGAACCGCACGGTGGCGCCCACGGGGAGCACCATGCGCGGCGGGTTCACGCCGTCGCTGGCGACCGTGACGCCCTCGTCGGGATACTCGAACTGCCACGACCACTGGAAGCCGACGACGTCGACGACCACGTCGGGCTCGGCGCTGAGCGCCGTCACCCGCTGCTGGGTCACCACGGTGAAGCCGAAGAGTACGGCGACGATCACCAAGGGCGTCACGGTGTAGGCGATCTCCAGCGGGATGTTCTCCGGCGACTGGCTGGGCAGGTCGTCGTTGCGCCGGCGGTAACGAAGGACGGAGAAGACGACCAGAGCCCAGATCAGGCCGCCCACGGCAGCGCCGGCCCAGTGCGCGCCTTGCCACAGTTGGAGGATGTCGCGGCCGTCCCCCGACACCGGGTCGGGAGCTCCGAAACGCAGTGCCTCGGAGCATCCCGACACCAACAGGGACCCCACGCTCACTGCGGCGAGCGGACGCAGCCGACACGGGAAGGGCACCGAGGGCACGCTACCCCGACCGACCGGCGAGGACGGGGCCGGACGGTGGCGTCGCCGCACACACGCGACCCGACCCCGAGTAGCCGAATGGCCGGAGCCACTCGCACTCCTCGGGGCCGAGGTTCGGCTGGTGGAACCTCGGACCGACCGCCCCGGGAGGCGGTGCGACCCGGTGTTGACCACCGGCCTGACCCGTCACCTCCGGCCGTTCCCATGCTTGTCTCGCTGTGAGCCGTACCGGGGCACGTCTCACAGGGACCAACGCTGGGCCGACTCGTCGGTGGCGGGCTTGGGATCACCATGCACCCCGTCGGAGCAGGGGTCAAGGCCCGAACGACGGCGTCCACAGCTCTTCCCCGGCTTTCTCGGGTCATCCCCAGTCGGGCCACGCTTGTCGACAGGTTTCTCCCCAGCAGCGTCTTTCTGACACAAGCTCTTGTTACACCGAACGATGTCGTATAGGGTGGCATGGTGGCTCGCCGGAACACCGACATGACGATCGACTCCCTGGCCCGCCGCTCGGGGACCACGACCCGCAACATCCGCGCGTACCAGGCCCAGGGGCTGCTGCCTCCCCCGTCGGTGGTGGGACGCACCGGTTACTACGACGACGGCCACCTCGGTCGCCTCCGGCTCATCGCCCGCCTCCAAGAGCGTGGCTTCTCCCTGGCGGGCATCGCCGAGCTCCTGCGGGCGTGGGAGGAGCGGCGCAGCCTCGGCGAGGTCCTCGGTTTCGAAGAGGCCCTCACTGCCCCCTGGAGCGACGAGGTGCCGGAGACGGTCAGCATCGAGGAGCTCGCGCAGCAGTTCCCCGAAGCGGTGGACGACCCCGCCCTGGCGATGCGGGCGATCGAGCTCGGCCTGGTCGAACCGGTCCCCGAGGGGTTCCGGGTGCCGAGCCCGGCGCTGCTGCGAGCCGGCTCGGAGCTGGTGGCGGTCGGGATCCCCCTGGCCGTCACCCAGGACGAGGTGGCGGCCCTGCGAGACGACATGGCCCGCATCGCCGCCCGCTTCGTCGCCCTGTTCGAACGCTACGTCTGGGCGCCCTTCGTCGAGGCCGGCATGCCGGCCGATCGCCTGCCCGACGTGACCGATGCCCTGCGACGCCTGCGCCCCCTCGCCGAGGTGGCGGTGCGAGCAACCCTGGCCCCCGCCATGGAGGAGGCGACCGCCACCTCCACGGCCGCCCAGGTGCACGCCGTCCGGAACCCCTTCACCGAGGAGATCGGAGCATGATGCTCAGCCCCATGATCACCGCCGCGGTGGCGCCAAGCGCCACCACCGGCGATCACTGGCTCTACGTCGCCGCCCCCTTCCTGCTCTACCTGGCCACCGTCGTGGGCCTGGTGCTGGCCGGCCCGGGTGGTCGGGGAACCGACATCGTCTCGGTGTTGTGCCACCCCATCTCGGGCAGCCTGCGTCGCCTCACCGGGTACCCGGGGTGGTCGATGGCCGGCGTGCTCACCGGGCTGTTCCTGCTCGGCGTGGGCGTCGTGGGTCTCTACTGGGACGTCGCCTACCACATCGACTTCGGGCGCGACGAGGTGCTGTTCACGCCGTCCCACACCATGATCGTGCTCGCCCTCGGAGGCCTCATCGTCACCGCCGGCGTCACCGTGCTGTTCGCCACGCTCGAGCGCGACCCGTCGGTTCCCTTGATCGCCGGCCTGCGGGTGCCCCGCTCGGCGGTGGCGCTGGGGGTCCTCGGCCTGTGCGGGCTGCTCGCCTTCCCCCTGGACGACGTCTGGCACCGCGCCTTTGGCCTCGACATCACCCTGTGGAGCCCGACCCACCTCATGCTGGTCGGCGCCGGCGGCCTGGCCACGGTGCCGCTGTGGTTGATGATGGTGGAAGCCCGGGCCGGCGCCGAGCCGACCCTGCTCGGTCGCGGGATCGAGGCGCTGGCCCTCGGCGCCATCCTCACCGGCGTATCCACCTTCCAGGGTGAGTTCGACTTCGGGGTCCCGCAGTTCCAGATCCTCTACTACCCGGTCCTCGCCGCGCTGGCCGCCGGCTTCGCCCTGGTGCTGGCCCGCCTGGCCCTCGGGCCCGGCGGCACCCTGAAGGCCCTGGCCGCCTACCTCGTCATCCGGGGCGTCGTCGCCCTGGTCGTCGGCGGCGCCCTCGGCCACACGGTGCCCCGGTTCCCGCTCTACCTGGCCGCCGCGCTGGCGGTGGAGGCGACGGCGTGGTGGCTCGGCACCGAGCACCGGCTGCGCTTCGCCGTGGTGGCCGGCGCCCTGGTCGGCATCGTGGGCGTGGGCGGGGAGATCGCCTTGGTCATCGCGCTCGGCTGGTTCCACCTCTCACCGGGCTTCCTCCCCAAGGCGATGGTGTTGGCTCCCGTCGCCGGTGGTGCTGCCGCCGTGCTCGCCGCCGGACTCGGCCGGGTGGTGGCGGGGGGCCGCCAGGTCGGAGCCGGTGCTCTGGCTGCCGGAGGTGTGGCCCTGCTGGCGGTCCTGGCCATCCCGCTCCCCCGCAACGTGGGTGAGGTCGAGGCGTTCATTCGACTGGACCCGGTGGGGAAGTCGGCCAACGTCGAGGTCGAGCTGCAGCCGCCCGACGCCGCCGAGGGCGCCACCGCCTTCGGGTTGGTGTCCTGGCAGGGCGGGGGGAGGATGCTTTCGGAGCTCAGGCAGGTCGGCCCCGGGCGCTACGTCTCGTCGGCGCCCGTGCCGATCACGGGCACATGGAAGACGATGGTCGGCCTCCAGCGGGGCAACGAGGTCATGGCCGCGCCCATCTACCTGCCGGCCGACGTCGAGATCGGCGCCTCGGCCGTTCCTGCCCTGACCGAACGTCGGACCCCGTTCGTGCGCAACACCGAGGTCCTCCTCCGGGAGGCCCACGACGGCCCGGCGTGGCCGGCGATCGTCGCCTACTCCAGCCTCGCCGCCATGGCCGCCGTCTGGGTGACCCTCTTCGCCTGGTGCGCTCGGGGCGCCGCTCGACGGCCCGACCGCCCTGCGGGGAAGCCGCCGGTCGCCCCTCGTACCACCCAGCCGGCGACGCCACGTCCCGCCACCTGGGCGACCTGAGGACCTCGCTCAGTCGCCTTCGTCGTTGATCTCGCCGTCGCCGATTTCGTCCTCGCCGGGGTCGTCACCGCACGCGGTGAGGGTGGTACCGCCGAAGAGGAGCACGAGGGCGAAGCCCGCGCCGAGGAATCGCTTGCGTGTGTGCATGGAGCCGCTGTACCACCGAGGCGGCGACTTCACGCTCGCGAGGCTGCGACACGTCGCCCCGTGGCTTCTGATAGCTGGTCCGGGGCCACCCCCGACCGGGTATCAGAACGCCGAACCGAGCGGCCGGCGGCCGGCGAAGCCGTCGTCGCGATCGTGGTACCACTCGAGCGCCCGATCACCCTCCAGCCAGCAGACCAGGACCTCGCGCCCGGCGACGACGACGGGCAGGTCGACCAGGATCGGCGCCCAACCCTTCACCTCGAGGCCCAGCTCGCCCAGCCGGTCGAGCAGGTGCGAGAGCTGGGCCTCCATGGCCTTGACGTCGGCCAGGTTGGCCTGGGGATCACCCTGACGCTGCGCTCTGGCGCCGGCGGCCAGGTCGGCGCGCAGGGGGATGATCTCCTCGGCGATGGCGAGGATCTCGGGCAGCAGGGCTCTCGCTTCGTCGAGCGTGAACGTCCGCGCCACCCAGTCGACGGTAGCGCCCTCTGCGACGCTCGCTCCCTCTGATCAGCCTCGACGGCGAAGGTGCGGGCGACGGCGGTGACGGTGTCGCCGTCGACGTAGGCGACGACCACCAGGTGCGTCCGGCTCGCCATCTCCCCGGGCGGGTCCGAGCGCCCTCGCACGCCGCGTGGCGCCGAGCTTCCTTCCTCAGGCCACCGCCCGCATCCGCCCGACCAGGGCGAGGAGGCGCCGGTGAGCGTGCTCGGGATCGAGCCGCACCCGGGCCCCGTGGCCCGGGAGCACCCACGAGAAGTTGGCCGTCTCGGCGAGGCGGCCCAGCGAGCGGGTCTGCTCTTCCCAGGAGTACCAGCACGCGCCGCGGAAGGCGACGAGGTCCTGGGCCCGGAGACTCCAGGCCAGTGAGTCACCCGTGAACAGCCAGGTGTCGTCCACGGCGAAGACGACCGAGCCCTCGGTGTGGCCAGGTACCGGGATGGCCACGACACCGGCGGTGATCGCCACCGGCTCCCGGCCGTGGAGGACATCGGTGGCAAAGGGTGCGGCTCGTCGGTCGGCGTGGTGGATCCAGACCCTGGCCCCGTAGTGCTCCGCCCAGCGCCGGGCGTCGGCGACGTCGTCACGATGGGTGAGCAGGATGTGGGTGACGCCACCCATCGCATCGAGCGGGCGGGTCAGGCTCCGGGTGAAGCGTGGGGCGTCCACCATCAGGTTCCCGTCGGGGCGCAGCACCAGGTAGCTGGTAGCGCCGAACGAGGCCTCGCTGGTGTGGCCGAGGTCGAAGACCGGCCCGTCCACGGCGAGGGGGTAGAGCCCCGACGGCCGCGGAGTGCGGGGGCTGCGCCCGATGGACTGGGTGGGACAGGCTTCGGCGGCCAGCCAGGCCCTGCGCTCGGCTTCGGGCCCGGCCGGCTGCACCGCCACGACCGACTGGTCGCCCACGTCGGCGAAGAGCTCCGGGACCAGCTCCCGGCAGGTGCCACAATCGATGCAGCGGGTGTCGACGAACCATGCGCCGTCGGCGTTCCGTGCGTCTCGTTGGTCGATGCGGGCCACCGCCTCAACGGTAGGGGCGCGCAGCCTCGCAGCGACCCGGTGATCTCCCCAAGCTCAGCGCTCGGCGGCGCTCGGGGACCTGCCGAGCAGCTCGCCTCCGGGTAGCACGGTGGCCGGGCCGTCGTCGCTCACGACGATCACCGTCGCAGCGGGTCGTCGAAGCTGGAGCGGCGGCCGGAGGTGTGGCGGATGCCGCCGTAGCCGTCGATCTGGTCGGCGGTGCGCAGCGGGTGCCGAGTCCCGAGGCCACGGCGGCGGCGGCGACACCGACGAGGACCGATTGTTCTGTCGTGCTGGCCCCAACGGCCCGCGACCCTGGCATTGTGTCCGGATGACGAGCGACCGGGATCGAGCAGCGAGATGGCGCTGCGCAACCGGTACCTCCACCGACGCAGGTTGCCGGAGTTGACCGGGGGCCGCATCGAACGGCATCGCCAGCCAGCCGGAAGGTCGGTCCACCGGGCGGTCGCAGGCATCTCACGATTGTGACGACTCCCGCACCGGGGGTGCTGCTCCGCCTCCGGTCGACGGTCCTTCGCTGCTCGTCCCGCCGGCCGTTGGTCCTGGGAATCCTCAACGCCAGCCCGGAGTCGTTCTCCGACGGCGACGAGGTGGCCGGCCTCGACCGGCAGTTGGCCCGGGCAGCCGGGCTTCTCGACGCCGGCGCCGACATGATCGACGTGGGCGGGGAGTCCGGTGTCACCAACCGCGCCCCGCTGGCCTCCGCCGAGGAGATCCGCCGCGTCGTGCCCATCGTGGAGGCACTGGTCAACCGGGGCACCCTGGTGTCAGTCGACACCTGGAAGCCGTCCGTCGCCCTGGCGGCGCTGGAGGCGGGCGCGCACCTGATCAACGACGTGAGCGGCCTGCGCGATCCCACCATCGCCACCCACTGCGCTCGGTTCGGAGCGGGCCTGGTGATCCTCCACACCCGGGCCGCACCCAAGGTCAAGGAGTTCCCCGCCTACGCCGACGTCGTCTCCGACGTCGCCGCCTTCCTTCGCGAGCGCCTCGAGGTGGCCACGTCACGAGGCCTTGCGCCGGAGCACCTGGTACTCGACCCCGGGCCCGACTTCGCCAAGACACCGGCCCAGTCGATCGCCGTCCTGCGAAACCTGCCGGTCCTGGGCTCGCTGGGCCGGCCCGTCCTGCTGGCGGTGTCGAGGAAGGACTTCGTCGGAGCCCTGACAGCTCGCATGCCCAAGCAGCGCCTGGCCGGGACCCTGGCTGCGGTGGGGGCCGGCCTCGACGGCGGAGCGTCGATGCTGCGCGTCCACGACGTGGCCGAGACGGTCGACTTCCTCCGGGTGCGCGCCGCCCTGGTGGGCCTCGACGAGGTGGCGCCGGATCTCCGCCTGGCTGAGCACCTGCGACGGGAAAAGCATGCCGGGACGGAGGGATGAGCCGGTGAGCGACCGCACGGCTAGGCCGCCCGACCTCGTCGGCCCCGACATCGACGTCCCAACGCCGACGTCCACACCAACGAGATGGTGATGGGCTGGGCGCGTACCTTGCGGCAAGGCGCTGGAGCGCCGTCGCGGTTGGGACGCCGCGCGGGTGCGCGTGGCGGTGACCGACTTCGGCGGCGGCATCTACCACTCCGATCGATTCGGCATCCAGCTACTTCGAGTGGCTGCAGAACCCGCCCCGGCTGTACCGGGACACCGAGGAGGTCCGCCGCCGGCAGGTAGGCGGTCGGCCCAAGAGAGGTCGGGGAGCTTTTGGGTGATGGCTCCAACCAGCGCGCACCTAGCGCCGGGCGGCTCCGCCGCCTCGCCGACGAGCTAGAGGGGAGGCCTGCGCCGAGCCCGTCGCTTCGCCGACGGCCCGTCGAGCTGGACTGCATCTATGGGCCAGGCCGCCGGTGGCCGCGGTCAGGTGAGCGGGAACGGCG
>JAHWJH010000279.1 GCA_019348555.1 Actinomycetota bacterium | reverse complement strand
GCCCGGGCGATGGCGACACGCTGCTTCTGCCCGCCGGAGAGCGCGGCCGGGTACTGCCCCTGCTTTCCGTCCATGCCGACCAGCTCGAGGAGCTTGCACGCTCGCTCCCGAGCCTCGTCCTTGGGCACGCCGAGTGCCTTCACCGGCCCCAGCGTGATGTTCTCCAGGACCGTCTTGTGGGGGAACAGGTAGAAGTGCTGGAAGACCATGCTGATGTTGCTGCGCACCCGGCGCACGTGCTTCTCACTGGCCTTCACCAGCTTGCCCCCCCGATCCTCGTGGTACAGGTGCTCACCGCCGACCTCGACCATTCCCGAGTCGGGACGCTCGAGGGTCATCAGCACCCGCAGGATGGTGGTCTTGCCTGACCCACTCGGGCCGATGATGACCAGCTTCTCGCCGGCCGCCACCTCGAAGTCGAGGCCGTCGAGCACCACGTTGTCGCCGAAGGCCTTGGTGACCGAGTCGAACCGCACCATGGGCCCGTCCGGGGACGGCCGCGCCTCTGCCGTAGCTCCGTTTCCGGCGGGTTCAGTCTCTCGAGTAGCCATAGCGCTTCTCCAGGTAGCGGACGAGGATGGCGGCCGGGACGCTCACGGCCAGGAACAGCAGGGCGGCCAGGCTGAACGCCTCCAGCGGCCGGAACAGCCGAGAGTTGAGCCCCTGGGCCACGGCCAGCAGTTCGAGCACGGCGATGGTCGACAGCAGGGGAGCGTCTTTCAACATGGCCACGAGGTAGTTGCCCAGCGCCGGGATCACGGTGGGGATGGCCTGCGGCAGCACCACGCTGCCCCAGGTGGTGCGGGTCGACAGGTTGCACGCCACCGCTGCCTCCCACTGGCCCTTCTCGACGTTGTCGATGCCCGAGCGGTAGGCCTCCGAGGTGTAGGTGGCGTAGTGGAGCCCGAGCCCCACCACCCCGGCGGTGAACCCGCTCAGCCGGATCCCGAGGTCGGGCAGGACGAAGAACAGGAAGAACAGCTGCACCAGCAGCGGCGTGCTGCGGACGAACTCGATGAAGCCGATGACCGGCCAGCGCACCACCGGCAGCGAGGAGCGGCGGGCCATGGCCAGGCCCAGGCCGAGCACCATGGCCACGGTGATGCCCACCAGCGTGGCCTGCAGCGTGACCGACAGCCCCCGCAGGAGGTCGGGGAGCATCCTCTGGGCGATGTCCCAGTCCCACGTGGCGGGACTGGCCTGCGCCACGCCGCCGGCGGTCACTTCACCGCTCCGAGGTCGAGGCCGCGTCCGAACCGGCGCTCCAGCACCCGCACGACGAGGGTGATGGCAAGCGAGATCAAGAAGTACAGCACCAGCGCGGCGGCGAAGATCTCCAGGCTGCCGGCTGCCCGCAGCGTGCGCAGGTTCTGGGCCCGCTCGGTGATGTCACTGAGGTCGATGAGCGAGACCAGCGCCGAGGCCTTCATCACCTCGATGAGCAGGTTGCCGAACGGCGGCAGCATCAGCACGATCGCCTGGGGGAGCACGACGTGGCGGAGCCGGTGGAAGGGCGAGAGGTTGATGGCGATGGCCGCCTCGCTCTGGCCCCGGGGAATCGACTGGATGGCCCCCCGGGCGATCTCGCTGCCGTACGCGCCCATGTTGGTGCCGAGCGCCAGCATGCCGGCCTGGAGCGGGCTGAGGAAGATGCCGAACAGCTGCGGAAGGGTGAAGAAGATCCAGAACAGCAGGATGATGGCCGACACGCCACGGAACAGCTCGACGTAGACGCGGGTGAACCAGCGCAGGGCCCGGGAGCCCGAGAGGCTGGACACGCCGCCGACCAGGGCGAGCAGCGTGCCGATGACCGCCGAGTACGCGGTCACCTGGATGGTGATCCACGCTCCCGAGAGGAGCTGCTGGAGTTGGCCGGTGGTGAGCACGGCAGTCGCCGGTGCCCGGGTCCTAGAGCAGGTCCTCGACGGTGGTCTCCTTGGCCTTCTCGACCGAGGTCTTGCTGAAGCCGAACTGCTCGATGATGGGCAGGATCTCGTCGTTCTGCTTCATCTCGTTCAGCACT
>JAHWJH010000278.1 GCA_019348555.1 Actinomycetota bacterium | reverse complement strand
CCGGGTCATCGCCCGCCAGACGCCCCAGCAGATCGTCGACCGGATCCTCGAGCTGCCCGAGGGCACCCGCTTCCAGGTGCTCGCCCCGGTGGTGCGGGGGCGCAAGGGCGACTACGAGACGCTCCTCGGAGAGCTCGCCTCGGAGGGGTTCTCCCGGGCCCGGGTCGACGGCGAGGTGCGAGAGCTCGGGGCCCCGATCCGCCTCGAGCGCTACGAGCAGCACACCATCGAGGTGGTCGTTGACCGCCTGGTGCGGCGCGACGGCGTCGAGCGGCGCCTGACCGACTCCCTGGAGACGGCCCTTCGCCTGGCCGAGGGGGTGGCCGAGGTCGAGCTCGTGGCCCGGCAGGACGATGGTGGACTCCCTGCGGAGGCGTCGCAGATCCTGACCTTCAGCCAGCACCTGGCCTGCGCCGCCTGCGGCTTGTCGTTCGACGAGCTCGCACCCCGCAACTTCTCGTTCAACTCCCCTTACGGGGCGTGCCCGACCTGCGACGGCCTCGGCACCCGCTACGAGGTCGACCCCGAGCTGGTGGTGCCCAACCCCGACCTGTCCGTGGCCGAGGGCGCCGTCGCCCCGTTCTCGACCGCCCGCACCCAGTACTTCGAGCGAGTGCTGGAGGCGCTGGCCGACACCTACGGCTTCAGCCTGCGCGTCCCCTGGAAGCAGCTCAAGAGGTCACAGCAGAAGGCCGTTCTCTACGGGTCCGGGTCCAAGAAGCTCCAGGTCGAGTACAAGAACCGCTACGGCCGCACCCGGTCGTACCGCACCGCCTTCGAGGGCGCCATCCCGTGGTTGCAGCGCCGCCACGCCGACACCGAGTCCGACTGGAGCCGGGGCCAGGTGGAGTCCTACATGCGCGAGGTGCCGTGCCCGGTCTGCGGAGGTGCGAGGCTGCGGCCGGAGTCGCTCGCCGTCACCGTCGACGGTCGCAACATCCACGAGGTGGCCTCGCTGCCGATCACCGACGCCGCCGCGGTCCTGAAGGCGATCGAGCTCTCCGACCGCGACCGGCTCATCGCCGAGCGGGTGGTCAAGGAGATCAACGCCCGCATGGGGTTCCTGCTCGACGTCGGCCTCGGCTACCTCGACCTGCACCGCTCGGCCGGCACCCTGGCCGGAGGCGAGGCCCAGCGCATCCGCCTGGCCTCCCAGATCGGTTCGGCCCTGGTGGGAGTGCTCTACGTGCTCGACGAGCCGTCGATCGGGCTCCACCAGCGCGACAACCACAGGCTCATCGACACGCTGCTGCGTTTGCGCGACCTGGGCAACACCGTCATGGTGGTCGAGCACGACGAGGACACCATCCGGGTGGCCGACCACGTCGTCGACATCGGCCCGGGGGCGGGTGAGCACGGCGGGCAGGTGGTCTACGCCGGTGATGTCCGAGGCCTGCTCACCTGCGAGGAGTCGATCACCGGCGACTACCTGGCCGGCCGCCGGGCGATCCCCGTGCCCGAGATGCGGCGCCCGCCCGGCGACGGCTGGCTGTGCGTGCGCGGGGCGCGCGAGCACAACCTCCAGGACATCGACGTCGAGCTGCCGCTCGGATGTCTCGTCGCCGTCACGGGCGTGTCCGGCTCGGGCAAGTCGACGCTGGTCAACGACATCCTGCTGCGGGCGGTGATGCAGCGGATCTACAAGTCGCGCACGGCGCCCGGCCGGCACAAGGGGGTGACCGGCGCCGAGGCGATCGACAAGGTGATCGCCATCGACCAGTCCCCCATCGGGCGCACGCCCCGCTCCAACCCCGCCACCTACACCGGGGTGTTCGACCGCATCCGCACCCTCTTCGCCCAGACCACCGAAGCCAAGGTGCGGGGCTACCTGCCGGGGCGCTTCTCGTTCAACGTCAAGGGCGGCCGCTGCGAGGCGTGCGCCGGCGACGGCACCATCAAGATCGAGATGCACTTCCTGCCCGACGTCTACGTTCCGTGTGAGGTGTGCAAGGGAGCCCGCTACAACCGGGACACCCTGGAGGTGACCTTCAAGGGGCGCACCATCGCCGAAGTGCTCGACCTGCCCT
>JAHWJH010000277.1 GCA_019348555.1 Actinomycetota bacterium | reverse complement strand
CCTCGGCCACCGCGCCCCCGTAGAGCAACAGCTTCTCGGTCAGGGTGGTCTTGCCGGCGTCGGGGTGGCTGATGATGGCGAAGGTGCGCCGGCGAGCTGCCTCGGCGGCGATGCCGCTGCGTGTTCCGGTCACCGGCTGCGGACCCTGGTCCCGTGGCGGCGGACCTCTTCCCGCAGCTCCTCCGGGCTGGACTCGAGCGGCTTCATGTGCTTGACGAGCCCCTTCCCGAGCGGGTGCCAGCGTACCCTCACGTGAGGGTAGACCCCATCCCGGTGAGTGGCTGCGTCGGTGACGCAGCGAGCACTCAGGTGGCGGAGCGGCCCATCTTCCAGTAGCCCCGCACCGTCGCCGCCGAGCGGGCCATGCCTCTGGCGTCGAAGAGGTGCTTGCGAATGCGCTGGACCGAGGCCGCCTCACCCGCCACCCACGCGGCACCCGGGATCTCCTCGACTGCCTCGACCGCAGCAACGAGGGCGTCGCCGGGGCGCGACCCTCGGGGCAGCTCGTGCCAGGCCACCTCCGCCTTCGGGTGCGAGGGCAGCTCGAGACGGGCCCGGGGATCGACGATCTCGAGGTGCACCTGCACCGCGGTCTCGGGCGGCAGCCGCTCGAGCAACTGGCTGATGGCCGGGATGGCGGTCTCGTCACCCGCCAGCAGATGCGCCGAGGCGGTGGCGTCGACCTCGTAGCCCCGTCCCGGACCGGAGACCGCCGCCTCGGCGCCGTGCTCGGCCGAGCGCGCCCATTCGGAGGCGACGCCGCCTCCGTGGACCACGATGTCCAGCGTCAGCTCGAGCCGCTCGGTGTCGAGATGCCGCGGCGTGAAGGTGCGGATGGGTGCCCGCTCACCGCTGGGCAGCTTGAACTGGTTGCCGTCCCACTCCGGCAGGACGATGGCGTCCTCGCCCGGTGGCGGCAGCAGGAGGCGCACGCTGGCCGCCGGCTGGTCCACCTCGAATCCCTCGAGCTCGGGACCACCGAGGACGATCCGCCGCATCCGGGGGCTGAGTTGCTCGACGGAGCGAACCACGACCGGCCGGAACCGCGGCGGCTCCCGCCGAACCGAGATCCGTGGTTCCGGGGTGCCTTCGGAGCTCATGGCCCCACTGTGGCAGTGTCGGCGGGCGAACGCGCCAGTCCGGGGGGCCGCCGCCGGCTCTTCCGGCCGAGGACGGCAAGGCCGGCGAGGGCCCAGGCGACTGCGGCATAGGTGGCGAGGCCGGCGGTGACGTCGGTGCGATCGGCCACGACGCCGGCGAGCAGCGGCAGCCCCCAGCCGGCCGTCTCGACCAGTGCGACGACCGCCTTCACCGTTCCCGTCCGACCCGGCCGCACCGTGAGGACCCGGGCCTGGAGGTCGACCCACACCCGCACGAGGAACACGCCGACGAGGAGCGACGCCGCGCTGGCGGGCAGGGCGCTCGGCGCGGCGACCAACAGGGTCGTGGCCAGCGCCAGGAGGCCGGCGTCGAGCGGCAGCGCGCTCGTCCAGCGGCGGAGGGTGGCATAGCCGGCGAAGGCACCCACGACCGACAGCGCGGCGACGAGCGTGGCACCGGTCTCCGTCAGCCCCCGGGCCTGCTGCAGGTGAGCGATGAGGAAGGCGAGCAGCGGCTCGTCGAGCGGGCCCAGCAGCATCACGGCCAGGCCGACGAGCCACACGCCAGGGTCACGCAGCACCGACACCACTGCGCTGCCCACCCGGTGCCCGTCCTGGTGGGGGCGCGGCGGGGGGAAGGGCAGGGACGCCAGCCATGCGCCGTACACGAGGACGAGCGCGGCGCCCACCACGTACGACACACGCCACGACAGACCCAGGGCGGCGACGGTGACCACGAGCGTGGGGCCCAGCAGGTCGCCCACCGTTCCCCAGAGGTTCTGCAGCGTGAGGTGGCGTTGCAGGTCGTCACCGGCGATGTCGGCGAGCGCGAGATCGCAGGTGTCCACCATGGCGGTGGAGGCGGCCCCCACCAGGAAGGCGCCGGCCAGGAGCAGCTCGTAGGAGTCAGCGGCACCGATCAGCAACAACGCCGCCGCCG
>JAHWJH010000276.1 GCA_019348555.1 Actinomycetota bacterium | reverse complement strand
ACTACCCGACAGCGACCCTGGCGACTTCGTCGGCCAAGGGATGCACAAGACCTGGCACCCGGCCGACGGTGTCTTCACCGCGTCGCACGACCGGTGGCTCGTGACGGTGAGCTTCGACAGTCCCACGGCCCACTGGCGCCTCGACTTCGCGGCTCCCGAGGGCGGCCAGCTCACCCCAGGGCCGTACGAGGGCGCCACCGACTACTCGTTCCAAACCCCGACCAAGCCGGGGCTCAGGGTGTCCGGCGACGGCCGCACCTGCAAGGACCTCACCGGGCGCTTCGACATCCTCGAAGCCGTCTACGCCCTCGACGGCAGCGTTCGTCGCTTCGCCGCCGACTTCGAGCAGCACTGCGACGGCCAGCCGCCGGCGCTGCGCGGCAGCATCCGCTACCACGCCTCCACCACCTTCCCGCCACCTCCCGACGGCGACGGCGACGGCGTGGCCGACACGATGGACAACTGCGCGCGGGTGGCGAACCCCGCCCAGGCGGATGCCGACCGCGATGGGATCGGGGACGCGTGCGATCCCGCTTTCACCAGAACCTGGCTTCGTTTCGACAGCGACGAGGGGGACTACATCGGCGAGGGCATCGACCACACCTGGTACCTCGCCGATGGGACGTTCACCGCCGATCGCAGCCGCGGCTTCGTCGGCGTGTGGTTCAACGGCGGTCGGACCACGTGGAGAGTGCAGCTCAAGGCGCCAGAGGGCGCCGAACTGGTGCCTGGTCCCTACGAGGGCGTCACCGAGTTCCCGTTCCAGTCTCCGAAGAAGCCGGGGATGGCGGTCGATGGGTCCGGGCGCGGCTGTGGCACGCTCACCGGGCGCTTCGACGTCTTAGAGGCCGTCTACGCGCTCGACGGCAGCGTTCGGCGCTTCGCCGCCGACTTCGAGCAGCACTGCGACGGTGATCCCAACGCCCTGCGGGGAAGCATCCGCTACAACGCCTCGGCCACCTTCCCGCCACCGCCGGACGACGACCGCGATGCCGTACCCAACACCATGGACAACTGCGTGCGGGTGGTGAACCCTGACCAGAACGACGCCGACCGCGACGGAATGGGTGACGCCTGCGACGCCACGTTCACACACACATGGCTCCGCTTCGACAGCGATGCTGGGGACTACATCGGCCAAGGCATCGACCACACCTGGTACCTCTACGACGCGCAGTTCACGGCCTCCCGGGAGCGTGAATCAGTCCGTGTCCTCTTCGATGGAGGCCGCACCACGTGGAGGCTGGAGTTCGCCGGCGCCGACGGCGCGAGGCTGGGGCCCGGCGCCTACGAGCAGGCCGGCCGCTACCCGTACCAGTCCCCCGGGGCGCCAGGCTTGACGGTCGCCGGCTCTGGTCGTGCGTGCAACACGATCACGGGCCGGTTCGACGTCCTCGAGGTGCTGTACGCCCTCGACGGCAGCGTGCGCCGCTTCGCCGCCGACTTCGAGCAGCACTGCGAGGGCAACGCGCCGGCGCTGCGGGGCAGCATCCGCTACGACGCCTCGCAGCCCTTCATGCGGGCGGCACCGACCATCGCCTCGGTGGAGGGCGACGGCACGAGCCCCGCCGTCGGGGACGACCCGACTCCCACCATCGTCGTGTCTGACGTCGCCGCTGGTGACACGCTCGTCATCCGGGATGGCCCGACGCCGGTCGGCTCCAAGGTCGTGCCGCCCGGCGCCAGCACCGTGACCTTCAACGCCGCCGAGACCGATGCTGACGTGACGGTGACCGGCGCTGGGGACCATCTCCTGACCGCCGTCGCCAGTGACGCGTCGGGCAAGAAGACCCCGTTGTCCTCCCCGTTCGTGTACACCCTCACCTCCTTCGAGGGCACCTACCACCCGCTCTCCCCCACCCGCATCCTCGACACCAGGGTCGGCAACGGGGCGCCGACGGCCAAGGTGGGGCCGAGCCGGACGCTGGGGCTCCAGGTCACCGGGCGCGGCGGCGTGCCCGCCACCGGGGTCTCGGCGGTGGTGATGAACGTCACCGTGACCGAACCCACCGCCTCCAGCTACCTGACGGCCTGGCCGGCGGGCACCAGCCGGCCCA
>JAHWJH010000275.1 GCA_019348555.1 Actinomycetota bacterium | reverse complement strand
CAGGGTGGGTGACGGTGATCGGACCGCCGGCCTCGATCTGGGCGTGGAACGTCCCGAGCATCGAGCCCCGGCTCCCCAAGACGTTGCCGAAGCGCACGCTCAGGTAGGTGCCCTCGGCCTGGGAGGCCACGTAGGCGGTGAGCCGCTCGGCGATGCGCTTGGAGTAGCCCAGCACGCTGCAGGGGTCGGCGGCCTTGTCGGTGGAGATGTTGACGAAACGGCTGACCCCCGTCGCCGCTGCGGCCTCGAGGACGGCGAGCGTCCCCCACACGTTGGTCTTCACCGCCTCGCCGGGATGGGTCTCCAGCAACGGCTGGTGCTTCAGTGCGGCGGCGTGGAACACCACTTCGGGCCGGTGCTCGGCGAAGACCCGCGCCACCCGAGGGTGATCTCGGATGTCGAGCAGCACAAGGTTCGGCGAGTCGAGCAGGGCACGGCCTTCGATCGAGAGCTGCACCCCGTGCAGGGCCGACTCGTCCCTGTCGACCATGATCAGCTCGGAAGGGCCCAGTCGGTGGACTTGGCGGCACAGCTCCGAGCCGATGGAGCCGCCGGCCCCCGTGACCAGGACCCGGCGCCCGGTGAGGTAACCGGCGATACTGGCGAGGTCGATGGCAATCTCATGGCGGCCCAGCAGGTCGGCCTCGGTGACCTCCCGAATGTCGGCGACGCCCACGTCGCCCCCGAACAGCTCGCGAACCGGGGGGAGGACCTTGACCGTCAAGTTGGCCGCTAGTGCTTCGTCGGTCAACTCTCTCACCAGCTCGGCCGACGCGCTGGGGATGGCAATGAGCAGCGAGTCCGCCCGGTGCCCAGCCGCCGCCTCGGCCATCCGGGCCCGTGTGCCGACCACCCGCACCCCCTTGATGCGCAGGTTGCGCTTGGCCGGGTTGTCATCGAGCAGCGCCACCGGCAGGTAGGGGCTGTGGGGATCGGCCAGCATGGAGCTGACCACCTGGGCGCCACCGTCGCCGGCGCCGAAGATAAGGATGCGCTCACAGCCTTCGCCCGTCGGCCGGCGCCCCCGCTCCCACAGCATGCGCCAGGTGTAGCGCACTCCGCTCATGAGCACCCCCGCGGTCACCCCTCCGGCCACCACCGCGCTGCGGGGGACGGCGTAGTCGCCCGGGGCCATGACGTTGAGCCCGAAGAGCACGATCGTGGCCAGCGACGTAGCCACGGCCAAGCCTGCGACTTCGTCGAAGCTGCCGAAGCGGAAGCGTCCCGTGTAGAGGCCACAGGCGAGCCCGGCGACGGTCTGGGTGATGGCCGCCAACACGGCGATCACCAACCAGCCTCGGACGTCGACCTCGTCGAGGTCGAACGTGACGCGCTGGCCCGGGCGCAGGAAGCGGAACATCCCGCCCTCCAACGAGCGCTGGTCCACGGCGAACTCGGTCTCGCCGTCGTCGGCGAGCAGGGTGCCCGTCTTGGTCAGCGAGTCGTACACCTTCACGGTGGCTTGGGGCATGTCAGTCCTTGCTCGGGATCATTCGGCGTGCGGCCACAACGGGCCTCGCACGGCCCAGAACAATATCGCCCCGAACAGCGCCAGCACCGCCAGGTTGCCCGCTAGCGACGTTCCGACCGCGCCGTCCAGTCCCGGCTTGAGCGCCTCGACCGCGTAGGTGGAGGGAAGCACGACGCGGAGCGGCGATATCCAGTCGGGCAGCTTGTCCTCGGGAAGGATGCCCAGGAACAGAACCGCCATCATGGCGAGGTTCGAGTACATCCCGGCGAGCTGCTCGTCGGGCCGAACGAGGAGGGGCTCGGCGGGTGGGCGCTGTCGGGTGCGGTCGTGAACCTCGCCTCGCGGCTCAGTGACGCCGCCTCCGCGGGACAGGTCCTGGTCGACGAGAGCTGCGCAGCTCTCGTCGGAGACGCGGCGCAGTGGCTGCCCTCACAACCCCTTGTCCTCAAGGGCCTGCCCGACCCGGTCCCGGTGCGCCTGCTCGGCGCACTGGGGCCGCCCCGGGAGCCGGCCGTACGGACATCGTTCGTCAACCGGGCGCACGAGCTGGCGGCGCTCGACGAGGCGCTCCGGCGCACGGTGGCCGA
>JAHWJH010000274.1 GCA_019348555.1 Actinomycetota bacterium | reverse complement strand
AGCCCCGGGCCGAAGGTGGCCAAAGCGCTCACCGCGCCGGTCATGGCTCCGGGAAGGTCGACGCCGGCGACGGCCAGGGCCACCGCACCGGCGCCGGCGAGCAGCAGCCATGCCACCTGGTAGCCGACCATCTGCCCCAGCAGCGTCTCTTCCACGGTGGTCCGACCGACCTTCACCGCCACCACCGAGCGGGGCCGCAACTGCCGGACCACCTCCCGGCGCACGAACCCCATCAGCACCATGGACCGCACCACCCTGAAGCCCCCGCCGGCGGCACCGGACATGGCACCCATCCCGGCCAGCAGCACCAGGAGCACCTGCGACCCCGACGACCAGCCGGCCCAGCCCCCGACCGTGTGGCCCGTGGTCGAGACGGCCGAGGTGGCGGCGAACACCGCATGACGGATGCTCTCGTGGGTCAGTCCCCCGGCGGGCGCCGTCCACCACACCAACAGCGCGGAGGCCAGCACGATGACCATGCCGTAGGTGCGCAACTCGAACGATCGGCGCAGGGGCTCCACCCGGCCCCGCACGGCCGCCAGCACGAGCACCAGGTTGGTGCCCCCGAGCACCATGCCGCCGGCCGTCACCCACTCGACCCGGGCAGACTCGAAGAAGTTGATGGAGCCGTCGTGGTTGCCGAAGCCGCCGGTCGAGATGGTGGTCATGGCGTAGGTGACGGCGTCGAAGGGGCCCATGCCGGCCAGGAGGAACAGTGCGATGCCGGCGGCGGAGAGCACCAGGTAGCCGGAGGCCAGCCGGCGGGCCACCGCCGCGATCCGTGGCGACCGCAGCGCCAGGCGGCGCCGGTCGGCGCCGACGCGCGACTCCTCGAGCCCGCCCACACCGAGCGACGGGAGCACGGCCACGACCACCAGCACGGCGGCGAGACCTCCGAGCCACTGCGTGTAGGCCCGCCACAGCAGCACGCCCCGCGGCTGGTCCTCGATGTCGCCGAGCACCGACAGGGCAGTGGTGGTGAAGCCGGTGGTGGACTCGACCACTGCCAGCTCGACGCTGTCGAAGGTCCCGCACGCCAGGTAGGTGGCGGCGCCGACACCGATCAGCAGCATCCAGCCGGTGAGCACGGCGGCGTGCACCGACGCCGTGCGGAGGCTGGCCGGCACCCCGCAGCGGCGCCACAGCAGCCCGCCGGCGGCCAGGCAGAGCAGTGCCGCCGCTGCCAAGGGAAGCAGCGCCCGCCCGTCGTCGAGCACGGCCAGCGCCGACGCCACCGCAAGGCCCGCCCCGCACGCCACCAGGGTGCGGGCGGCGACGTAGCCGGCGGTGGACGGGACCTGATGACCCGTCGGCTGCAGCGACCCGGGGCCGTCCGTCGCCGTGGTGGCAGTCAGCCGGCGCACCCCGCCGGCCTAACCGAACACCCGGCGGACCTCGTCGACCGCGTGCGGCATGGCGAACACCACCACGTCGTCGTGGTTTCGCAGATCGCTGCGCCCCCGGGCGATGGACACCTTGCCGTCGCGCACGACGGCGCCCAGCAGCACGTCCTTGGGAAGTCGGAGCTCGGACACCAGGGAGCCGTCGGCCGGGCTGCCCTCGGCCACGCTGAGCTCCAGCACCTCGACGTCGCCCTCGAGGAAGGTGGTCACCTGGGTCACGCCACCGCGCACGAAGCGCAGCACGCCGTTGGCGCTGGCGGTGCGGGGCGAGAGGGCCACGTCGATGCCCGCCTCGTCGAGCAGCCGCAGCAGCGAGAGCCGGTGCACCACGGCGATGGTCTCGCCGGCGCCCTCGAGCTTGGCGAACAGGCAGGCGAGGATGTTGGCGTCGTCCTCCCCGGTGAGGGCGGCGACCACGTCGGTGCGGCCCACGCCGACATCGGCGAGCAGGTCGGCGTCGGTGATCTCGCCCTCGATCACCAGGGCCTTGCTGACCCGCTCAGCCAGTTCCCGGGCCCGCTGCGGGTCACGTTCGACGATCGTCACATCGGCGCCCGCCTCCACCAGCCGGGTGGCCACGAGCTCGGCGGTGCGGCCCCCGCCCAGCAGCATGACCCGCTTGAGCGACCGCCGCTCGATGCCCAGCACCTCGGTCAG
>JAHWJH010000273.1 GCA_019348555.1 Actinomycetota bacterium | reverse complement strand
GCCACCGCCTGCACGAGCGACCGGGTCAGGCCGACTTCCTCATGGCGTGGGTCTCCGTCCCAGATCTGGCCTTGCACCCCTCTCAGCAGCACTACGAGCATGTGCGCAGGGACAACGACCACGCGGTCGTGCGCTATGTGGGACGCCATCGCGACTTCGTCGGCGACCTGGTATTCGACCGCGATGGCGTCGTCGAGATGTATCCAGATCTCGCTGCTCGGGTGAAGGGGCCGTGAACCACCTCCTGAGCGGGATCCTCGGCGAGGGCGACGGGGGAGCTCACCCCCACCTCCCCTCCTGCCGTCGCCATTCCGTCCCCCGACGAGGACCTCATGTCTTCGGCCACCCGTGAGTATGGTCGCTCATCGGCCCCGTCGATTCGAAGGACAACATCCCGCTCTCGGTGACGCGGCTGCTGCGGTTCACCGGCGTTGCCGCCGTGGCCGTCCTTTGGACCACCGTCGGCGTCGGGATGTGGCGCACTGGCTTGGGTGTGACCGACGACCGGCCGATCAGCTACCTCGGCACCGATCCTCGGGCCATGGTGCTGTTCCGGGGTGGGCTCATCGTGGCAACCGTCCTGCTGGTCGGGTTCGCCTGGGTGGTGGAGCGGCGCCTGGCGCGGCCGACCGGTTTCTTCGTCGTGTTCCTCGTCGGAATGGTCGGTCAGGCTGTGGTGGCCACGGTGCCCATCGCCGGAGAAGGCGCATCGCACGCCGTCCACACGACCGGCGGCATCGTCCTCGGGCTCTCCCTGCCGCTGCTCATGTGGCGGTTCGCCGCCGGCCAGTCCCCCGGTCGATGGCGAAGGCAAAGCTACGGTTTGACATGGTTGGAGGTCGCAGGCGTCGTTGCTGGTGTGGCGCTCTCGAGGGCGCGACGAGCGGTGATCGCCGAAGTGATACCAGCGGTGGTGTTTCACCTCTGGATCATCGTCGTGACCGTTCGGTGGCGAGCCTGGCGACAGGCGCCGGTGGACGACGACCACATGATCCCTGAGTAGAACCACAGCGTTGGTCAGGCCCGATCCTCGTCGGGGGGACCGGCTTGGTGGAGCAGCGGTTTCACGTCGATGATGGGCGTATCGTCCACTGCCTCGAGGCTGCGCACCCGAAGCCTGAGGTTGTCGACCGACACGATCTCCACCGGGTGGAGCCCTATCGGATTCGGGCGGTCGGCGGAGCGCGTGCTGAACACTCCCTGCTCGGGCTTGGTCAGGTCGTCACGGGGATGGACGCGAAGGACATCCCGGCGGGCACGATCAAGCCAGGTGAGGACGACCACCCGATCCCCCGGAGCCAGGCCGTCGAAGACGTCCGGCTCGAAGACGAGCCAAGCCTCAGGCGCTCCCTCATCTCCCTGCTTCGGCGCCGACGCGACGTCGTTCAAGGGCGACTCAACCCTTCCGATCGGCATGAGCTGGAAGCCCGATTGGTCCAAGCGCCGCCAAGCGTAGCTGCCACTGTCAGGCGGGGTCCGAGCGCAACCGCCCACCGAGCTGCCGCCCAGCGGCAGCCGCAGTGCCCCCTTCGCACCCACGACCGGGTGACCAGTCGTGACGCCGTGATGTTCCGCTACGAAGGTACGTCCGACGTCGTGGCGCTGTGGACCCACGGCGAGCACCTGGTCGAGGCCCGAGGGGTTTTCACAACCGTCCGACGACCTGCGGCGGGTCCTCGGGACCGTGGTCGAGGTCGACGTCGACACGTGGCTCGGCGCCCTGCCGGTCAGCGTCGTGAAGCCTCAGGCGAGGGCTGCAGAAGTCGACGCGATGCTTGCCGACATCCCCCTCCCGGAGGGATTCGACCGGGACGCCGTGCGAGACGGCGGCGCCGTACGTGAGCGCTACCAGCTCGGAGCGAGGGCCGCCGGGTCCGTTGGGCCAGCAGGGGGAGGCTGGGGCCCGGGCCGGTCGCGCTCAGTCGTTCAGGAGCGGGGCCAGCGGGCTCTCGTCCAGGTGGGCGAGCAGCTCGGCCACGTCCTCGTAGACGGCGATCGCGCCCGCCTCCTCGAGCTGCTCGACGGTGGAGCCACCGGTGAGCACCCCCACCACCTTGAGGT
>JAHWJH010000272.1 GCA_019348555.1 Actinomycetota bacterium | reverse complement strand
TACGAGGATCTCCTCTCCTTTGATATGGGGGGCACCACCGCCAAGTTCGCGGTGATCGTCCGCGGCGAGCCGCTGCTGGCCCATGGCTTCGAGGTCGACCGGCGCTATCGCTTCAAGAAGGGCTCCGGGCTGCCGATCAATCTGCCGGTGATCGAGATGATCGAGATCGGCGCCGGGGGCGGCTCGATCGCCCGCATCGACGCCCTGGGTCTGCTCAAGGTCGGGCCCGATTCCGCGGGAGCTGACCCCGGTCCGGCCTGCTACGGCCGCGGTGGCGAGGAGCCCACGGTGACCGACGCCGACCTGGTGCTCGGGCGCATTCCCGCCGGCGCCGCCTTCCCCGGCCTGGGTGGGCTGGACGTCGACGCGGCGCGGGCCGCCTTGGACCGGGCACGCGTCGACGCCGGCGGTGTGGTGGCCGTGGTGGACGCCGGCATGGAGCAGGCCCTGCGCCAGGTCAGCGTGGCCCGCGGCGTCGACCCCCGGGAGCTGGCCCTGGTGGCCTTCGGGGGCGCCGGCCCGCTGCACGCCTGCGCTCTCGCCGAGGCGCTTGGCATGCCCACCGTGATCGTCCCGCCCCGTGCCGGCGTGCTGTCCGCCGTGGGGTTGCTGTGCTCCCCGGTGCAGCACGACGTGGTCCGGTCGTGGTCCACGCCCCGTGACCACGCCGGCCTCGACGCCGCCCTGTCCGAGATGGCCGACCAGGCCCGGGCCGAGCTCTCCGGGCAGCTGGCCTCGCTGGGCGACGTCGAGCGCCCGGAAACGCCGCCGGAGGTCGAGGTGGCGACGTCGCTCGACTGCCGCTACGCCGGCCAGAGCCACGAGCTGACCGTGCCCGCCGTCGCCGGCTTCGCCGCCGAGCACCGCCGGCGCAACGGCTTCGACCGGCCCGACGCCCCGATCGAGGTGGTGGCCCTGCGGGCCCGGGCCACCCGGCCGGCGCCGCTGGAGGTCACCGACCTGCCGGCGCCGCCCGAGCGGCAGGCGGTGGTGGGGCCGACCGTGGTCTCCGAGCCCGACTGCACCGTCTGGGTGCCCCGAGGATGGCGGGCCGACCCCGGCCCGGTGGGCGCCCTCCTGCTCACGAGGACGAGCGGGTGAGCGAGCTCGACCCGGCGTCGCTGCAGGTGCTGATCTCCCGCCTGACCGGGGTGGCCGAGGAGATGGGGGCGGTGCTGCGCCGGTCGGCCTACAGCCCCAACATCAAGGAGCGGGCCGACTGCTCCGCCGCCCTGTTCACGCCTGCCGGCGAGCTGCTGGTGCAGGCCGAGCACATCCCCGTGCACCTGGGGTCGATGCCGGCGTCGGTTGCCGCTGCCATCGCCGCCTTCGGCGCGGACGGGCTCGGCCCGGGCGAGCAGGTGGTGCTCAACGATCCCTTCGCCGGCGGCACCCACCTCAACGACCTCACGCTGGTGGCGCCGTGCTGGGTCGACGGCCGGCTGGTGGGCTGGGCAGCCAACCGGGCCCACCACGCCGACGTGGGCGGAGCCGCCCCGGGTTCCATTCCCCCCGAGGCCACCGAGGTGTACCAGGAAGGGCTGCGCCTCCCGCCGGTGCGCCTCACGCCCGAGGTGGAGGCGGTGCTGTTGGCCAACTCCCGCACCCCCGACGAGCGGCGCGGCGACCTCGACGCCCAGGTCGGCGCCAACGGCCTCGGCACCGAGCGGATGGCCGCCTTCGCCGACGCTCCGCTCGACGAGGTCACCGCCTACGGGGAGCGGCGCATGCGGGCCACCCTGTCCGCCCTTCCCGACGGGTCGTGGTCGTTCACCGACGTGCTCGACTCGTGCGGCCCTGCCGCCGACCAGCAGCGCCCCGCTCGCATCTCGCTCACCGTGACCATCGACGGTGAGCACGCCACGTTCGACTTCGCCGGCACCGACGACCAGCGGCGGGGCAACGTGAACGCGGTGGAGGCGGTCACGGTCAGCGCCGTCTCCTTCGCCCTACGGGCCGCCACCGACCCCGGCATCCCCGCCAACGGCGGTGCCATGCGCCCGGTGCGGGTGCTGGCGCCGGCCGGCACCGTCGTGGCCGCCCGGCCGCCGGCGGCGGTGGGCGCCGGCAA
>JAHWJH010000271.1 GCA_019348555.1 Actinomycetota bacterium | reverse complement strand
TCTGCTAAGGCGCGCTCAACCGGTCAGCGCAATCAGCTCCGCCATCTTCTCACTCGGGTTGCGCCAGTCAAGGTGAGGGTCCCCCACCTGACCGGTCACCTCGAGTAGGAGGTAACCATGTCAGTGATGGAGGAGCAGCGGGCGAGAACGCGGCGCTCGTTCACCGACGAGTTCAAGCGTGACGCCGTGGCGATGGTGCTCGACGATGGCAACAAGATCGTCGACGTCGCCCAGCGCCTCGGGGTCGGTGAGGGCACGTTGGGGAACTGGGTGCGCCAGGCCCGCATCGACCGGGGCGAGCGCGCCGGGATCACCACGTCGGAGCGAGCCGAGCTGGCCGATCTGCGTCGGGAGAACGCTCGCCTGCGGATGGAACGAGATCTGCTCAAACGAGCGACGGCCTTCTGGGTGAAGGAGTCGGGACAGTGACCCGCTACCGCTGGGTCGCTGCCCGGAAGGCCGAGGGGTTCCCGATCACCGCCGCCTGCAGGGTGGCCGAGGTCAGCCGCCAGGCCTTCTGCGATTGGCGCCTGGCCCAGGCGGCCGGGCCCAGCGACGCCGAGCGGGCCGAGTCCGAGCTCCTCAGCCAGATCCGGACCATCCACGAGGAGTTCGACGGCACCTACGGCGAGCCCCGCATCACCGAAGAGCTGGCCCGGCGGGCCCGGCCGGCCAACCACAAGCGGGTCGAGCGGCTCATGCGCCTCCACGGCATCGTGGGCGTGCACAAGCCGGCCAAGGTCCGCACCACCATCCCGGCCGAGGACGCTCCGCCGCTGCCGGACCTGGTGGGCCGCCGCTTCACCCCGGGGCGGCCCGACGTCACTTGGGCCGGCGACATCACCTACGTCGCCACCGGGGAGGGCTGGCTGTACCTGGCCTCGGTGCTCGACCTCGGCTCTCGGCGGCTGCTCGGCTACTCCATGGCCGATCACATGCGCACCGAGCTCGTGGCCGACGCTCTGCGCATGGCCGCCGGCGCCCGGGGCGGGGTCACCGCCGGGATCATCTTCCACGGGGACCGGGGCAGTCAGTACCTCTCGGGCGACTACCGAGCCCTCGTAGCGGACCTCGGCATGCGCCAGTCGCTCGGCCGCACCGGGGTTTGCTGGGACAACAGCGTGGCCGAGTCGTTCTGGTCCTCGCTGAAGCGAGAGCTGGTGCACCTACATCGCTTCCCCGACCGGGCCAGCGCCCGCCGGGCGATCTTCGCCTGGATCAACCGCTACAACCAGCTGCGGCTCCACTCGAGCCTCGGCTACATCCCACCCCTGGAGTGGGAGGACCGGTACCGTCAACCCGAGGCCGACCAGGCCGCGTAGTCCACGTGACCGGGCAGCGGGGGGAGCCTCAGAACTCTGAGGCTTGCCTTGCGTAGTCGTCGGCATTGGTGGCGCCGAAGTCCGTGCCATGGTCTCGGAAGTGCCGTGAGAGGGAGTTCGGATTGGCCCACGACTCTCCCTGATCAAGGGGGAGGAGGTCATCATCGGCTCCTTCCCCTGGCACGCAGCCGGGTTCGTCCTGGTTGTGCACGGCCACGGCGTGGTCGCCGGCGAAGACGGCGAAGCTGTGGTCGACCTCGACGGTGAGCTCCCACACCAAGGTGGGCCCCGAGGGCCACAGGGTGACGTCCTCCACGGCGACTGGGCCCTCAGGGGTGGCCAGCTCGTCGCCGGGGCGCAGGTCCTCCAGCTCCTCGAAGCGGCCCTCGGTGGCGTCGTAGAAGCGGTGGTGGTCGGTGGCGGCCACGGTGGAGCCGTCGGCCAGGGCCAGGGTGGCCATCTCGTCGGTGTCGAGGTAGGACCACTGGGCGGTGACCGCCCGGGGGGCCCAGCTGCCGGTGGCGGGGTCGAAGGCGGCCACGGTGTCGCCGGCTTCGATGGCCTCGATGGGCACGGCGGTGCCGTCGGCGGCCAGCACCAGGGTGGCGGTGGGGAACGACGACCGGCAGGCCCCGGCACCGTCGGTGTCGGTGTCGTTTCCATTGGTGTCGCTGTCGTGGCGGCGCTCGAAGTCGCGCAGGCTGTCCAAGAAGCCGTCCCTGGACAACAGCTTGGCCACCCGGACCGAGCCGGCGCCCCCTG
>JAHWJH010000270.1 GCA_019348555.1 Actinomycetota bacterium | reverse complement strand
CACCGAGCAGGTCGGCCGCCTGGGTGAGCTGCTCGGGATGCTGGCGGCCCGCACCAACGAGCAGGCGGCCCTGCGGATGCGCATCGACAAGGACCGGGCCAGCGTGCGCACCCAGGTGCGTGGCGTGGTACTGACTGGGTTCAAGCGGTCGTTGCAACACCTGCGTTGTGAAGCGAACGTAGCTGCTCGTCGAGGACTTCGGCCGGTGTCTTCCAGCCGAGAACCTTCCGAGGTCTGCTGTTGATCGCGTCCTGGACGGCGAGGATGTCCTCGAGGCTCCACCGGGACAGGTCGGTGCCCTTGGGGAAGTACTGGCGCAACAGGCCGTTGGTGTTCTCGTTCGTGCCTCGCTGCCAAGGTGAGTGCGGGTCGGCGAAGTAGACGGGTATCTGGGTCTCGATCTTGAACGCTGCGTGGGCGGACAGCTCCTTGCCACGATCCCAGGTCAACGACCGCCGCAGCTGCTCGGGCAGCGTCGTCATCGTCGATGCCAGAGCATTCTTCATCGAGATCGCCCCGTAGCCGGCAAGCGCCGGGCCGTTGTGGACTCGAGGCGCCACGGCACGGTCTTCCACCTCGGCCGGCCGCTCGCTGATCATCACTTCGGGCGTGACATGCGCCCACGCCTTTCGCTTGGCCCGACCTCGAGGGACTCGCAGCGCACGTCCGGTGCGCAGGCACGCGACCAGCTCGCGCTGCAGCGCCCCTCGGCCCTGGACGTAGAGAGCCTGGTAGATGGCCTCGTGACTGATTCGCATGGACTCATCATCGGCGAAGTCGACCCGAAGACGGTTCGCTATCTGCTCCGGGCTCCACCCCTGCACCCACCGGCGATCACCACGGTGCGGCTTGTTCCTGCCCTTCCAGGACGGACCCTCCGGGCCCAGCGCGCGACCGTCGGGAGCCTGGACAGCGCCTGAGAGCCGGTCCTGCACGTACCGACGAAGGCGGTCGTTCGTGGCCAGCTTGGCGACCTTGGGCCGTCGGGCACACCGCTCGGCATGCCACTGCGCGATCGACGCCTTGTACTCGAGCCGCCACGTCCGCGTGGAGGCGTTGCGGCGAAGTTCCCGGGAGATCGTCGAGGGTGACCGGCCCATCGCCTGAGCGATGCCCCGGATCCCGAGGCCTCGTTCCTTGAGCAAGGCGATCTCCTCCCGCTCTGCGAACGACAGATACCTCCCCGACGCCGGCGTGAGCTGGATCGATGGCATGCCACCACGCTCGCGGAACCACCGTGACCCGACCGGACCCGACACCCCGCACGCGATCGCTGCCTCCTCGCTCGAGAGGACCTCGGCGATCTTCACCCAGAAGGCGCGATCGACGTCGCGGCTGATCGGAGGTCGCCCCGGTGACCGCATCGCCGGACGCCCTGTCTGCGTTACGAATCTCCGGCTGTCGACCCATGCGCCACCTCCAACTCGAGGTATTGCGAGGACCACCTGAATCCGCCCAATATCTGTCCGTGCGCTACTCGGACCGGCTCGCTGACAACGACATCGTCGCGTCGGTCGGCTCGAAGGGCGACAGCTACGACTGCGATAATTTCCCTGTGCTGCCTCGGTCGGCCTGACCCCTGCTATGACCGGCCCCGTGCCCTCGCGTTGACCTGTCGTCCGACCGGTGCAGCACACCGAACCCGAAGGCTGCCCGCCAGCCGAGCGGGCAGTGACCTAATAGGAGCCTGATCGCACCAGGTCCCCTCGCAGTCCTGTCCTTCCCGCCCGACCGGCAAGCCGGCTGCTGACTCCTGTGAGGAGATCAACAACATGACCAGCATCGCGCTCAGTCGGGACGACGTCGTCGTCGGCGTCGACACGCACAAGGACGAACATGTCGCCGTGGCCCTCGACGGCCTGGGTGGCCAGCTTGGCGTCTGCGCCATCGCTGCCAAGCCCGACGGCTACGCGGAGTTGCTTGCCTGGGCCGACGGCCTAGGTGGTGTGGTCCCGTTCGGCGCCGAGGGCACCGGCTCTTACGGCAGCGGCCTAGCGCGCTTCCTGCGCCGGCATGGTCGCAAGGTCATCGAAGTGAGCCGCCCACCGCGCAAGGGCGAGCGCCGCCTGTCGGGCAAGAGCGACACCATC
>JAHWJH010000026.1 GCA_019348555.1 Actinomycetota bacterium | reverse complement strand
TCCACCGGCGGGGGTGGCACGGCCCGGCGTACGAGCTCGAGGTCACCTCGGTCGACGAGATCCGCCGTCTCGCCGGTGAGATCGGGATGTTCTCCAAGGACTCGGCGCTGGCCAACATGCTCGAGCGCATCGAGCACCAGACCCGAACGACACGATCGAGCCTGCCGTCCCCGAGTCGGCCGCCGGCGCCGGTCGGGCCCTCGGTGCGCTCGCTGGCTGCGGTCGGGCAGTCCCGCCGTGCGGGGCCGCCGGGTCTCGACGAACGCCCCCCGGGAGTCGACCAAGCGGCGCCCGGTTCCTACGACCACCCGGGCCGACCGGGTGGCGACAGTCGGCCGGCGCTGGCCTGGGACCCGGTGGTCGCCATCGATGCCGCCGGAGAGGCGCAGGTGTACGACCTCACCGTGCCCGGCGACCACAACTTCGTCGCCGCCGACATCTTCGTGCACAACACCGCCTTCGCCCTCGGGATGGCGGCGCACGCCGCACTGGAGGCGAACCGCCCGGTGCTGTTCTTCTCGTTGGAGATGAGCCACCTCGAGATCACCCAGCGGCTGCTCGCCTCCGAGGCACGCGTCGACAGCACCCGGATGCGCAACGGCAAGCTGGCCGAGTCCGACTGGAGCAAGATCAGCCACGCCATCGGGCGCCTGGCCGAAGCGCCCATCTACATCGACGACAACCCCCGGGCGACCGTGCTCGAGATCCGGGCGAAGTCCCGTCGCCTCAAGTCCAGGCTGGGCGACCTCGGGATGGTGGTGGTCGACTACCTGCAGCTCATGACCGGCCGCGACCGAGCCGAGAACCGCCAGGTGGAGGTCTCCGAGATCAGCCGGGGGCTCAAGGTCCTGGCCCGTGAGCTGCAGACCCCGGTGGTGGCGCTCTCCCAGCTCTCCCGGGGCCTCGAGCTCCGGGCCGACAAGCGCCCCATGCTCGCCGACCTGCGCGAGAGCGGTTGCCTGAGCGCCGACGCCCGGGTGTTGCGCTGCGACACCGGTACCGAGGTCACGATGGGCCAGCTGTGGGCGTCCGGCGAGCGCGACATTCCGGTGTGGACCCTCAACCGCGACCTCGAGCTGACGCCGGGCACGATGACCGAGGTGTGGATGAGTGGTTCCAAGGTGGTGCACGCGCTGCGTTTGGCCTCAGGTCGCCGGATCAAGGCCAGTGCCAACCACCCGTTCCTCACCGCCAACGGCTGGCTCCGGCTCGACGAGTTGCGCCCCGGCACCAGAGTGGCCGTCCCCGGCCGGCTCCCGGCGCCGCAGCAGACGATCGACGAGGACGAGCGCACGGTGGCGGCTCTGGCCGAGGCCGTCGACCGTACCGGCGTGGACCACCGGGTGTTCGCCCTGCCCCATGACCAGCTGGTCGACTTCGTTCGACACGTGTGGGGCCCGCACCGCTGGGCTCACCCGGGAGGGGCGCCCTCGGGGTGGCGGCGGCGTTGCATCGACCGTGGCGTTGCCGACGATCTCCAGATCGTATTGGCGCGCCTCGAGGTGCCCAGTCGCGTCGAGGTGCAGCCGGGCGGCTGCGGCGTCGCCGCCCGGGCGTGGATCAGCGTGGAGGGTCCTGACGCTCGGCCGAGCCTGGACGGGCTCCTGGCCGAGAGTCACCGGCGTCAGCTGGTCGGCGCCGCCGTCGACGCCGGCGACCGGCGGGCTCGGCGCGGTGAACCGGCGACGCGCCGGTGTGGGAGCGCCGACGTGGCCTGGGACCCCGTCGTGTCGATCGAGCCCTTGGGCGTGGAAGCGGTGTTCGACGCCACCGTGGCCGAGACTCACAACTTCATCGCCAACGGGATCGTGGTCGAGAACAGCCTCGAGCAGGACGCCGACGTCGTCATCTTCTTGTACCGCGACGAGCTGTACCACGTGGAGTCCCCGGATCGGGGCACGGCCGAGGTCCTCGTCGCCAAGCACCGCTCGGGCCCCACCGGCATGGAGCGGCTGGCGTTCCTCGACCACTACACCCGCTTCGCCAACATGGCGAAGGGCTTCGACAGCTGACCCAGGGAAGGCTCTGAGCGTCGGCCGTTGCCGGCATGGCGAGCGCAAGGCGCTGCCGTATAGTTCCGGCGTATGCCCCGCCGCCATGCCCTTGTGCTCCGGCATGGTCGGTCGTTCACGCCCCGGCTCTTGCAACGGTATGGCCTCTCCTGCCTTCTCGTGACGCTGCTCTTGGCCGGCGCCTGCAACAGCGACGGTGACGGGGTCCTGTCCCGGTCACCCGAGCAGACCAGAGAGACCGAGGGTGGGCCCTTCTGCGGCCCGTTCAACCGGCTCAGCCGCGCCAAGCTCGACCTCATCCGGCGGGCCACGTCGAACCTCGAGATCGAGTCGACCGTCGAGCTCATCCGCAACCTCCAACAGGAGGTCAGCCAGGAGGCTCCGGCCGAGGTGCGGGACGACGTCCAGTTCACGGTGCGTGTCTACAGCGCCTACCTCAACATCCTCGAGGCCGAGGGCTACGGCAAGGCCCCCATGGAGGACATCACGTCCGACGAGTTCAACGCCGCCGAGTTGGCCCAGCAGTCGTACTGCTTCCAGAACCCCGACCGCTGATGGTGCGCCGGATGTCGCCGCCGGGACACGACCGCAGCTGAGGTGTTCGGCGACGACATCCTGGCCCAGCTGGTGCTCGCCCTCGGGGCGGCCATGGCGTTCGGCAGCGCGCTGGCCCTGGTGAAGGCGCCACGTCGCCGGGACGAATCCGACCTGGCCCGCCCGCCGGTGGCCCGCAGCGTGGCGATGATCGCCGTCGGCCTGGTGGCGGCGCTGTGGGCCCTCGCCAGCCTCACCAGCGGCTGAGGCTCCGGCCACCGTCACGACGCGGCTTCTCGGCCCCTCGAGCGCTGCTACCAGGAGAGGATGGTCCGGCCGCACACCGAGCAGCTGAAGCCGGTGTCGCGGAGGCGGTCCTGCCATCCCGCCGGGAGCTGCTGGACGCTGGTGCAGCCCCGACAGGTCAACTCGTTGCTGTACATGGCCTGGCCCAGGCCGAACACGATCCGCCCGACGGACGGGTCCTTGGTGGTGGGGCGGGCGTGACCGGCCGGCACCGACTGCTTGGCCTGGACACGGCTGGCGTGGGCGGCACGGGCCTGGGCGGTGTGCTGGCGAGCAGCCCGGTACGCCCGCTGGCGGGCGGCTCTGGCCGCCTCGGGATCGGGGGCCACCGTCGAGGGGATGGGGCTGTCGGCGGCCGGTGCGAGCCACGCCCCCTTCTTCAGGGTGAGGAACGCCTGGTTCACCTCCCGCATGCGCCGCTCGGCCTGACGCCGCACCGGCTCGGGGCTGTCGACGTGGCGGTCGGGGTGGAACTGCTGGGCCAGGGCGCGATACGCCGCCGTGACCTCCTCCAAGGTCGCCAGGGTCGTTATCCCGAGGACCACGTAGGGGTTCGGGCCCTCGGGTTCCGAGCTACGTTGCCGCCTGGCCAAGCACCGCCCCCTTGGTGATCCCCTGCGCAGTTCCCTGCACCACGCTAGTGGTTCAGGGCCCCGCCCCGACCGGCCGGGTCCGAGCGCAGGCGCCAGCACCCGAGGCGCGCGAGGATGCTCAGGTGGTGGCGACCACCGGCGATGAAGCGGTTCGGCACGTGGAGCTGGCCGAGGAAGCCATGAAGGCGTGCGACGCCAATGCTGCGGCCGAGCACCTGTCGGTGGCCATCCGCGGTTTCACCGCCGCCGGCGACCGCCGCCGGGCTGCTTTGGCCTGCGCTCGGCTCGGCAGCCTTTTCGCCTTCGCCGTCGACAATGCCACCGCCGCCCGAGCCTGGTTCGTACGGGCGACCCGTCTGCTCGAAGACGAGCCACCCTGCATCGAACAGGGCTGGGTGGCGGTGGCCGCGCTCGGCTGCGACGTCGACGACCCGGCGGTGCTGCTCACCCGCGCCGAGCTCGCCCTCGACCGGGCACGCCGCTTCGGCGACGTGAACCTCGAGACCAAGGCACTGGCCGACGCCGGCCTGGCCCATGTGCAGGCTGGGCGGATGGCCGAAGGCATGGCCCTGCTCGACGAGGCGATGGCGCTTGCGTGCGGGCCCGCCGATGATGCGGAGGCGACGGGCATGTCGGTGTGCTCGTTCCTCACCGCCTGTTACTACGCCGCCGACTTCGAGCGCGCCGATTCCTGGGCCGGGGTCCTCCGCCGGCACGGGTTGATCGGGCATGTTGCCGGCGCGCCGGTGATCCTCGGCAACCACTGCGACGCCGTGCAGGCGACGCTGTTGTGCGAGCTCGGCCGGTGGGGTGAGGCCGAGGCGCTGTTGACGCGCGCCATCGAAAAGTTCGAGACCACCATGGCCATGCCGAGCTGGCATCCCGTCATCGCCCTGGCCGAGCTGCGCATCCGCCAGGGCCGACTGGCTGATGCCGAGATGCTGTTGCTCGGCAAGGACGGGCACGTGCAGGCGCTGCTGCCCAGTGCCCGTCTCCACCTCGCCCGCGGCGACCACGACCTCGCCCGGGCCACAGCTGCACGAGGACTGCGGGCCATCGGCGGCGACCGCCTGCGAGCCGCCGAGCTCCTCGCCGTGCTGGTCGACGTCGAGTTGGCCGTCGGCGACCACGACGCGGCGACGGCGGCGTGTGACCAGCTCGTCGCCCGCGCCGATCGGCTGGACGTGTCCGCGCTCCAGTGCCGGATCGCCGCCGTGCGCGCCCGCCTGCTGGCCGCCACTGGCGACCTGCCGGGCGCCATCGCCACCATGGAGAGCGCGCTCGACTGCCTTGCGGCCAGCGGTGTGCCGTGGCAACGGGCCAACCTTCTTCTCGACCTCGTGCGGCTCCACGAACGATCGGGCAATCGTGTAGCCGCAGAAGTCGAGGCCAAACGGGCGGCGGCGGCGCTGGCGGAGCTCGACGTGGTGCTGCCGAGCGACGACGTCGCTCTTCTCGAGCGCTTCGGGGTCACCGTCTCGGGGACCACCGCCAGCCATCACCCTCGGCTCAGGGCAACGCTTCAGGCCGGAGACCACGTCTGGGTCGTGACGTGTGGGAACACCCGAGCCCGGCTGAGCGACACCAAGGGCCTGCGCTACCTCGCCGAGCTGCTGCGCAGCCCGGGCGTCGAACGCCATGCGCTCGACCTGGTCGACCGGGTCGAAGGCGTGGCGCCAGGTCAGTCCGGTGTCGACCGGCGCCACCTGGGCGACGCCGGCGAGGTGGCCGACTGGGGGGCCCGCAACGCCTATCGCCACCGCATCGAAGCGCTGCGAGCGGAGATCGACGACGCCCTCGAGACCGGCGCGTTGCATCAGGCGGAGGTACTCCAGGCCGAGCTCGACCAACTGGTCGGCGAGCTTGCCTCCGCGTTCGGGTTGGGCGGGCGGAGCCGCAGGGCATCGTCAGCGTCCGAGCGGGCGCGGGTCAACGTGACCAGGGCGTTGCGCTCGGCAACGGCCAAGGTCAGTGAGGTCCTGCCCGAAGCTGGGGCGGTGCTGGATCGTCGGCTCCGCACCGGCCTGTACTGCGCCTACGAGCCCGACGGTGCCGACGACGTTCGCTGGGTCGTTCAGTCCTGACTGAACGAGGACGGCCCCTGATGAACGCCCTGGGGATGGAACCACTCACAACCAGGAGGTGCTCACGATGATCCAGGTCTGCGACGTAGCGAGAGGAGCTCGGTGATGGACGCTCCGTACCAGGCTGCACCCGACGTCCATGTGCTCCCGACCAATGAGGCGCTGCCGGGGATGGGGGTCCTTCCCATCAACGCCTACGTCCTCCTCGCCGAGGAACCGGTGCTGATCGACACCGGGATGGCGGCCAACGATGACGAGTTCATCGACGCGCTCTCGTCGATCATCGATCTCCAGGCGCTGCGATGGGTGTGGTTGACCCATGACGACGCCGACCACACCGGGAGCATCGAGCGGGTGTTCCAACTGGCGCCCCGGGCACGCCTCGTGACCCACGCCTTCGCTGCGCTCCGGATGTCGTCGTGGTGGCCAGTGCCCTTCGATCGCGTCCACGCCATCCGGGCTGGGGACCGGCTTGCGGTGGGCGACCGCACGCTGCGCGCCGTGCCGCCGCCGCTGTACGACAACCCCATGTCGACCGGCCTCCTCGACGAGGCCACCGGTGCCCTGTTCTCGGTCGACTCCTTCGGGGCCCTCCTGCCGGAGGCGACCCAGGACGCCGCCGACGTGCCACATGATGCCCTGGTCGGCGGCATGCGGGCCTGGGCCAGCTCGGATTCGCCGTGGGCCCACATCCTCGACCGAGGACGGTTCGATGCCGTGCTCGACGGCGTACGCCGCCTCCAGCCGACACAGATCTTCTCGTCGCACCTTCCCGCCGCCAGCGGCACGTCGCTCGACACGTTCCTCCAGGTGCTGGCCTCGGTGCCCGACGCCGAGCCCACCCCCGCCCCGAGCCACGAGGAGTTCGCCATGTTGCTGGCGGCGATGTCGGCGACCCCGCCGCAGCCGGTGACCGCTTCGTGACCACGCGGGGCGAGCGCGGTGTCAGCGAGAGGGCAGCGAGTCCTGGCCGCCTGCCGGCGCTGGCACGTTCGCCCCATTGCCGGCGTTCGCCGGTAGGCCGCCAGGGATCTCCGGGCGTCCGGGCCCATCCTCGTCCTGCTCGTCGTCACCCTCGTCGGCCTGGCTGGGGACCCCGTCGAGGCGACCGCCGTTGGTGAGGTCCGGGCGCCCCGGTGCTGCTGGGTTCCCAGCGCCGCCAAGAGGACCGCCGCCGCCCACCTCGCCGGGTTGCGGTGCCTGCGGGGGCGGCAGTGGCCGGCGACTGAGCCCCTCGTCTCGGGCGTCGCGGCTGGACGCGCCACCCCTGGTCCCTTCGCCGCCGGTGGTGGTCGGTGGGAGCTCACCGGGGGTGCCGACGCCCGCAGCTGGGTTGTCCAGCGACGGAGCCGGTGGCGGCACCGGGCGCCCGCTCAACGAGGTGGTCACGGTGTTCCCCGACCCCGCCGAGCACATCGCCTGGGTGCAGAACGGCTCGCCCGCCGCCGGCACGCCCTACGGCAACCCGGATCGGCCGGGAGGGGCGCACATCTCGTCGGAGACCTCCGGGGGGCCCATGCCCGCCTTCGGCGACCTGCTCACCGAGGAGGAGATCCTCGCCGTGGTCCGCTACGAGCGGGAGATCCTCGGCGGCGAGAGCGAATCGGCACTGGCGGGCGGCGAGGGTGGCGTCCCCGCCGGTGAAGTGCCCACTGGGGAGGCCCAGTCCGAGGGTGGCGAGACGTCGGCAGGGGGCGGGAGCGGAGGCTGATCCCCACCCGGACCGACGTGGTGGTGGTCGGCGGGGGCCCTGCCGGTGCCGCCGCCGCCTACTGGCTGGCCGACGCCGGCCACGACGTGGTGGTCGTCGAGCGCAAGACCTTCCCCCGCGACAAGACCTGCGGGGACGGGCTCACCCCCCGGGCCGTCCGCCAGCTGTCCGACATGGGCCTGGAGGGGCAGGTGGCAGCAGCTTCGCACCGCTTCGACGGGCTGCGGGCGGTGGCGCACGGCATCACCCTGGAGCTGCCCTGGCCCGAGCACCCGCACTTCCCTGCGCACGGCTACGTCGTGCGCCGGCGCCACCTCGACCAGCTCGTGGCCGAGCACGCCGTCAAGGCCGGGGCCACGCTGTGGCAGGGCTCCGAGGCGCTCGGTCCGGTGCTCGACCGGGGCCTGGTGGCCGGTGCGGTGGTGCGCCGGGGCCCCGACGCCGAGCCCGTGGAGGTGCGAGCCCGCTACGTGGTGGTGGCCGACGGCGCCAACTCGCGCTTCGGCAGGACCCTCGGCACCTCCCGCAACCGCTCCTATCCGCAGGGCATGGCCATCCGGGGCTACTGGCGCAGCCCACTCCACGACGATCCCTGGATCGAGAGCGTCCTCGACGTGCGCGACCGCAGCGGCGCCTCGCTGCCCGGCTACGGCTGGATCTTCCCGGTGGGCGACGGGACCGTCAACGTCGGCATCGGGCTGCTGTCGACCTTCCGGAACTGGAAGCAGGTCAACACCTCACACCTCATGGCCGAGTTCGCCGCCACCGCCCCGGCCCACTGGGGCATCTCGCCCGAGACCCAGGTGGGCCAGCCCACCGGCGGGCGGCTCCCCATGGCCGGCTCGGTCGGGCCCAAGGTCGGGCCGACGTGGCTGGCGGTGGGCGACGCCGCCGGATCGGTCAACCCGTTCAACGGCGAGGGCATCGACTACGCCTACGAGACCGGGCGCATGGCCGCCTCGGTCCTCGACGAGGCGCTGAGCACCGGCGACGGCCTGGCCCTCCAGGGCTACCCCGAGCTGCTGCAGCGGGAGTTCGGCCTCTACTTCAAGGTGGCCAGGGGCTTCGCCGCCCTCATCGGCCGTCCGATGCTGATGCGAGAGCTCACCCGGGTGGGGATGCAATCCCAGTCCCTCATGGAGTGGGTGCTGCGCATCATGGCCAACCTGCTGCGCCCGGAGGAGATCGGCCCCGCCGAGGCGGCATACAAGGCGGCAGCGGCCCTGGCCCGCCTGGTCCCCGAGCGCTAGGGCGACCTCTTCAGCCGCCGATCCTCACCGGGCTCTCGATGAGGTGGGGCACGGGGGCGCGACCGGACGGGGCGAACCACGGTGCCTCCGCCGGCGCGTCGGGGCGGAGCTCCCAGTGGCGCGGGACACGGTCGACGCCGACGGGGTACACCCGCAGCACGCCCTCGCCGTCGACGTGCAGCCGGAGGAAGTGCTTGAGGTCCTTGTGGTGGAGCGGCGCGTAGGCCTCGTTGCCGTGGAAGCCGAGGCAGTTGGTGACCCAGAGGTAGCCCGACATGCCCACCGTCCCCCCGAGCCCGCCGAGCAGCGCGACCAGCACGAGGAAGGCGAGCAACGACGGGAGCCCCCGGAGCCCGAAGGCCGTGGAGAGCGAGGAGGCGGCGACCATCACCCCGGCCACGGCGGCGAACTGGAGCGACCCGTGAGCCACGCCGAGCAGCAGCCGGGTGAGCCCACGGGCCTCGTAGGCGAAGCGCACCATCGCCCCGAGGCCCACCACCATGAGCACGATCAGCAGGAACGCGGTAGGGCTCTCCCACACTGCGAGCCACAGCTCGCCGAGGCCGAGCGTCTCGTGCCCGTTCCGCAGGTGCAGGCTGAGCATGAACGCCAGCAGCACCTGGAAGATGCCGAAGACCCCGGCGAGGGGCAGGTTGTAGGGGGTCAGGAGCCACACCCGCTTGCGCAGGCCCTTCGACGTGGCCGGCGAGGGATAGGTTGCCGCTCGCCGATACCGGCTCGGTGCGGCCTCGCCGTGCAACTCGACCTCGTCGGGCAGTTGATGGGTGGGATGCAGGAACGCCCCGCCTCCACCCGAGCTGATGTGGTGGCGGTCGCCGTCGATCTCCTGGTACCGGCAGTAGTGGTGCTTCCCGCTCTGGAGGGTCACCAGGACCTGGGCACCGGTGGGCCGGACGATCTCACGCTCGATGTAGTCGAAGTCGCGCTCGGAGTACACCTCGTTGCGGTCCCTGCCGCTTCCGACCTCCTTGGCAACGCACAGGATGACGCGGTCGCCTGCCTGGAGCTGCTCGGAGGCCACCGAGTGGAAGTAGCCGAGCTGGCCCTCGTCGAGGTAGCCGCCGAACTGGATGTCGAGGCCCCACAGCCACCAACCGTGCGGGAGCTTGACCGCGAAGTAGCTCCGGCGCTGGCGGGTCTTCCATCCTCCGATCCAGCGGCCGCGACAGAAGACGCTGGTGAAGTTGACGAGCCCGTCGAACCAGTCGTGGCTGCCGGGGATGGCGAGCAGCTCCGGGCCGGGCTCGGGACCGGTCACGCACGGCAACGCCGAGCGGTAGGGGCCGAGCATCCGGTTCTCGTACGCCTCCCGGGTGGGCACCGGGTACACCGCGTCGCCGCCCATCACCAGGATGCGCCCGCGCTCGGTCAGGTGGGCCTGGCCCTCCGAGGCCAGCTCCAGCTTCTCCCGGGCCAGGAGGGCGGCCACGGTGTAGGTCGGGTTCCACCCGTCACCGAGGTCGGCGACGTAGTCGAGCCACAGCTCCGAGCCGGCCGACCGGTCGAGCACCTCGGCGGGGACCAGCGCCTGCAACTCCCGGCTGTCGGCGTAGGAGCTGAAAACTCCCGACACCAGCACGCGCACGGCGGTGTCGACGAGCTGGTGGGGATCGAGCCAGCGCACCATCGGCCGGCGCTCGAAGCCCAGCTCGGCGGGCGACGTGCCCGTGGGCCGCGAGGGGCAGGCAGGGCGATCGCCGGCTGCCTCGGGAGCCGCCGACATCAGGCGACCACGGGAGGGTCGACCAGCCACAGCACCCGCCTCGCTCGCAGCCGGGCGGCCGGGACGTCCTCGCCCCCGCACACCCGCCGCCAGGCGCCGGCCTTGGTGGCCCCGCTCACGGTGACGATGGCGAGGTCGGCCCGGGCGATGCCGGCGAACGTCAGGGTCAGGCGGCGGTGGGGGTGGGCATCGTCGCCGGTGGCGACCACCACCCGGTCGTCGACGTCGAGCGCCGGCGAACCGGGGAACAGCGAAGCGGTGTGACCGTCGTCCCCCAGCCCGAGGTGCACCACGTCGAGGACCGTCAGCGCGCTCACCAGCCGGTCGTAGGCGTCGGCTGCCTCCTCCGGCGTGGCCCCCGCGTTCCGCATCGACCACACCGCCGCCGGTCGGGCCCGATCCAGCAGCACGCGGCGAGCCATCCCCTCGTTGGAGTCGGGCGAGTCGAGCGGGACCCAGCGCTCGTCGCCGAAGAGCACCGTCGTGGAGCTCCAATCGATGCCGGGCTGGGCGGCGAGCGCCTCGTAGCAGCGCCGGGCCGTCGTGCCCCCCGACAGCGCCAGGGTCGAGGGGGCCTCGTCGGCGACCAGGCCGCCGAACGCCGCGGCCACGTCGTCGACCACGCGGACCTCACCGATCGGGGGATGCTGCGACATCCCTCCCGTCTACCCGAAAATCGCCGGGTGCCTCACCGGTTCGCGATTCGGCGACGTGCCCGACCGGCACGTACGTGGCGTCAAGAGCCGTTCTGGCCGGCCGAACGCACCCAAAAGCGGCACGATCCGCCGGCCAGAAGGCAGTGTGGAGGGACCGACCTACCGGCTCGGAGTGTCCCGCCGGCCCGGCCACGGCCTTGTCAAAGACGGCCGGCGCGGCGCCAAGCGAGGGGCGTGACGTGGTGGCTGCGCCGGAATGACCGGGCGAAGTACCCGGGATCGGGGTAGCCCACCCGGCGGCCGACCTCGGCCACACCGAGCTCGGTCTCCACCAGGAGTCGCCGGGCCTCGGCCATCCGCCGTTCGGTGATCCACTCCTGCACGGTCCGCCCCGTCTTGTCGCCCACGACGGTCGTCAGGTGCCCTGGTGAGAGGTGCACGGCGCCGGCCACGTCCTTGAGCGAGAGCGGCTGCCGGTAACGATCCTCGATGACGGCGAAGACCTCGGCGAGCAACGGCTGTCCGTCGAGGCGGAGATCGCTCACCACGTCGGCCGCCAGGCGGGAGACCTCGACGAGCAACAAGGTGACGCGGCCCATCACGGCGTCGGCATAGCTCGCCCGCCGCTCGGTCAGCTCCCGCGCCAGTGCCCGCAGATGATCCGACCACGACGCCTGCTCGCTGCGTGGCACGGCGAGGCGCTGAGCACCCTGAGCTGTGCCTCGGACGAAGGGGAACAGCAGCGGGTGACACCGCCACGACAGGTTCGCCCCCAGCGCGCTGGCGCCGAGGAGGTCGGGCGGGAAGAACATCGCCCACCCCGTGGCCTGATGCATCCTCGTGGCCTCAGCGGCTCCCACCACTTCTCCAGGGGCGATCAGGTAGACGTCGCCCGCCTCGATCGACCAGGTCCGGGACCCCAGGTGAAGCGCGCCGCCGGCCCGCTCGAAGTAGGCGAGCACGAGGAAGTCGTGGGCGTGGGCGTGAGCGGTCACCTGCCCGTCGTCGAGAAGCTCTGTTCCGTCGAAGCGCAGCACGCTCACCGGAGGCACGCCCGGGACGCGGTCGTAGGTGTACATCGGCGGGCCATCCGCCCGCCGACTCCTCAGCCGTGTCCTCAGTGGTGGCGCCGGCATGTCCGAAGATCGTCCGAGGATGACCGAGGATCACCCCTTGGCCCGGCGGGGCGGACGGGAGAAGCTGACAGGCCAGGCGACGAGGACGCCCGGCGCGCCACCGCCGGAGAGGAGACCCCATGACCGAACGAGTCACCGAGGCGACCGACGACCGCCATGGCTACCTGCCCGCCATGGGTCACCATCGGCTGCTCCCCCTCTACGACGGCTTCACCCGCCTGCTCGGCGTCGGGTCGTTCCACCGCACGCTGGTGGACCAGGCCGGCCTCCGGCCGGGGCAGCGGGTACTCGAGATCGGCTGCGGGACCGGAAACCTGTGCCTGCTGGTGAAGCGTCGCCATCCCGACGTCGACGTGGTCGGACTCGATCCCGATCCCAAGGCCCTGTCCCGGGCGGCAGCCAAGGCCCAGCGTCAGGGCCTCCCGCTCCAGCTCGACCGGGGATTCGCCGAGGCCCTCGACTACCCGAACCAGCACTTCGACAGTGTGCTGTCCGCCCTCATGTTCCACCACCTGGAACCGGAGCAGAAGCTGGCGGCGCTGCGAGAGGTGCGGCGCGTCCTGCGACCCGGTGGCTCGCTGCACCTGGTCGACTTCGGCGGCTCCACGAACCCCTCGGACGGGTTCATGACCCGCCGAGCGCACCGGATCGAGCGACTGCGGGACAACTTCGGCGAGCGCATCCCCCAGCTGATGGCCGAAGCCAGGCTCGACAACCCGACCGAGGTCGACCATCGGGTCACCCTCCTCGGCCGCGTCACGTTCTACCGCGCCGGCTCGGACGGCGGCACGGGGCCCGAGCCCTGAGAGCGGCCGAAGTCACCCGGGCGTCGAGCCTCCAGAGGCCGACTGGCGGCCTCGGGGCTGAACGCCCGGCTCCAGGCTGCGGCTCCGGCCAGAGCGGCGTCGTCGCCGAGGGAGGCGTTGACCACGTCGATGGGCGCCGGCAGCCCGACGGGGCCCCACGTCGCCAGGAGATCGCGCATCGGCCCGAGGACCGCCTCGCCGACGAGCCCCACGCCACCACCGACGACGATGACGTCGGGGGTGAACAGCTGGGCGATGTTCACCGCGGCAGCGCCAGCCACGGTGACGACCCGGTCCCACACCATCGACGCGATCGGGTCACCGGCCCGCCGGAGGCGCTCGACCTCCTCCCCGTCGGCGTCGAGACCGGTCTCGGCGGCCAGCACCCGCAGGGCGGTGCCGGAGCCCAGCTGCTCCACGGTGGCCCAGCCTGACGCCATCCCTCGCCAGTCGACGATGGTGTGGCCCACCTCGGCCAGGGAACGGCGCCCGTGCACGAGCAGGCCACCGGTCACGACCCCGGCGCCGATACCGGTCGACACCGTGAGGTAGGCGACGTCACGGTACGACCGACCGGCGCCGAACCACGCCTCCCCGACCGCCGCCAGGTCGGCGTCGTTGGCCAGCGCCACCTCGATGCCGAGGCGCCGGCTCAGGCCGTCCTCCGTCAGCTCGGCGGTCCAGCCCCTCGGCAGGTTGGGGGCGTGCTCGAGCCTGCCGGTCCCGTAGTCGACCCGTCCGGGCACGCCCACCACCGCTGCGTCGACCGTGCCTGCGCCCAGCACCTGGCGCATGAGGGCGATCAGCGGGGTGGCGTCGGGGGTGCGGGGGGTGGGCACCTCGCAGCGGTGGCCGACCGCACCGTCAGCCTCGGTTCTGGCCGCCCGCATGGAGGTGCCCCCGAGGTCGACGGCGAGGACGGCACCCATCAGCCGCCGACGTCGCGCCAGCCCCCGAAGGGACGGGCCAACGCCGCTGCCTCGGGGGGACCCCAGGTGCCGGGCTCGTAGGGGTGCACGGGACCGGGCCGGTCCAACACCGGCTGCACCACCCGCCACGCCTCGGCGACGCTGTCGGCGCGGGCGAAGCGGCGGCGGTCGCCCTCCAGGGCGTCCTCCAGCAGCCGCTCGTACGCGTCCTGGCGCGGGCCGAAGACGCGGTCGAACGACACGTCGAGGTCCACCTGGCGTGTCTCGAGCTCGTCACCGGGCGCTTTGGCCGACAGATGGAAGGTGACGCCCTCGTCGCCACCGAGGCGGAACACCATCAGGTCGGGAGCGGGCTGGGTGCCACCCGAGGGCGCGAACAGCAGCCGGGGTGGTGCCTGGAATCTCACCACGCACTCGAGGGCGGCGGCGGCCATGCGCTTGCCCGACCGGACCAGGAAGGGCACGCCGGCCCACCGCCACGAGTCGATCTTGAACAGGGCGGCGACGTAGGTCTCGACGTCGGACTCGGGGTCGACGTCGGATTCGTCGCGGTAGCCGCGGTACTGGCCCCGCACCACCTCGGCGGGATCAAGGGGGCACATGGCCCGGAGCACCTTGACCTTCTCGTCGCGCAACGCGTCGGCATCGGCCGCCACCGGTGGCTCCATGGCGACGAGGGAGACGACCTGCAGGAGGTGGTTCTGCACCACGTCGCGCAGGGCGCCGACCTCCTCGTAGAACGACCCACGGCCCTCGATCCCGAAGGTCTCGGCCAGGGTCACCTGCACGCTGTGGACGTAGCGCCGGTTCCACACCGGCTCGAGCAGCGAGTTGGCGAAACGGAACACGAGCAGGTTCTCGACCGACTCCTTCCCGAGGAAGTGGTCGATGCGGTACACCTGCTCCTCGGCGAAGGCCGACGCCACACACTCCGCCAGGGCGGCCGACGAGGCCCGGTCGCGTCCGAAGGGTTTCTCCACCACCAGCCGGGCCCGCTCGTTGAGGCCCACCCGGGCCAGGCCCGTGATGACGTCGTCGAACAACTCGGGGGGGATGGCGAGGTAGATCAGAGGCCGGTCGTAGCCCGACAGGCGCTCGGCCAGGACGTCGTAGACGTCCTCGTGGCGGTAGTCGCCGGCCACGTAGCACATGGAGGCGGCCAGCTTGGCGAAGACCTCCTCGTCGATGCTGCCCCGCCTCTCGGCCACCGACCGGCGGGCGTAGGCCACCAGTTGCTGGTCGTCCCAAGGCGACGACGCCACGCCGAGCACCGGGATGCCATCGAGCAGCGACCGCCCGGCCAGGCCGTAGACGGCCGGGAGGAGCTTCTTGCGGGCCAGGTCCCCGGTGGCTCCGAAGAGCACGAGGGCGTCACAGTGCATTGGTTCAGCCCTCCCGGACTCGGGCTTCGCCTCCCGCCTCCCTCGGCCGTTGCTCCACGGTCTCGACGGTGTGTCCCCCGAACTGCTTGCGCAACGCCGCCACCACCTTCATGGCCGGCGAGTCGACCTGGCGGGAGGAGAACCGGGCGAACAGGGCAGCGGAGATGACCGGCAACGGCACCCCGAGGCGCACGGCCTCGTTGACCGTCCAACGCCCTTCACCCGAGTCGTGGGCCCGTCCGGCGATCGAGGCCAGCCCCGGATCGCCCTCCAGGGCGAGAACGAGCAGGTCGAGCAGCCACGAACGCACCACGCTGCCGTGGCGCCAGGCGTCGACGGCAGCGTCGACGTCGATGTCGAGGTCAGCCGCGGCCAGGAGCTCGTAGCCCTCGGCGTAGGCGTGCATGAGGCCGTACTCGATGCCGTTGTGGACCATCTTGGTGAAATGGCCGGCACCGATCGGCCCCACATGGGCGAAGCCCCCCTCGCTGGGCGAGAGGGCGTCGAACACCGGCTGCACGACGGCCACGTGCTCGGCCGTGCCGCCGACCATGAGGCAGTAGCCCTCCTCCAGGCCCCACACCCCCCCGCTGACCCCGGCGTCGACGAAGCCGATGCCCCGCGCCGCCAGCTGCTCGCCCCGGCGGATGGAGTCGTGGTAGTTGGAGTTGCCCCCGTCGACGACGACGTCGCCCTCGGTGAGGTGATCGGCCACCTCGGCGATGGTGGCCTCGGTGGGGTCTCCCGACGGCACCATCGTCCACACCGCTCGCGGCACGTCGCCGAGGCGCTCGACCAGCTCGGCGATGCCGCGGACCTGGGAGACCTCGGGATCGCGGTCGTAGCCCACCACCTCGTGGCCCGCCCGCTCGAGGCGGGTCGACATGTTGGACCCCATGCGCCCGAGGCCGACGATCCCCAGCCTCACCGTGCCACCGCCAGGAGCTCGGCGATGCTCACCCGCCCCGCCCGCAGACCCCTCGCCTGCAGCGCCAGGAGGTCGCCGGCGGCCTGGGCCTGCATGAGCGCCGAGAACCCGAAGGGCCTGCCCGGAATGGCCACGTCGACCGGGGCGTCGCCCACCACCTGGACGAACACGCCCGTGGGGGGTCCGCCCTTGTGCAGCTGGCCGGTGGAGTGCAAGAAGCGCGGCCCGATCCCCAGTGTGGTGGCCACTCCCAGGCGATCACGCAGCCTCATGCGAGCCTCCTGCAACCCGGCGAGCAGCTCGGCGTCGCCGGGATCGACGAACGCCTGGATGGCGAGGTAGTCGCCGGGGCGGACCCGGTCGAGCACCTCGGTGAGCGGGACGGTGGCAATGGCGGGGAAGCCCTCGGCCAGGACCCGGTCGGTGGCCTCCTTGGCGGAGGCCACGTCGGGTTGGTCGAACGGGTTGATGCCGAGCACGGCGCCGGCCAGCGCCACCGCCTGCTCCCACAGCAACACCAGGCCACCGAGGTCGATGGGACGGCGGTAGGCCAGCTCGACCACCGGGTGCCCGGCGTCGGCCAACTCGTCGAGGCCGGGCCGGTAGCCGGTGAACACGAACAGCCGGTCGCCGCCGTAGGCCTCCGTCCGGCCCAGGTGCTCCCCGGCCACGGGCACGATCCCGATGCCCCGCTTGCCGGTGGACTCGGCGATGAGCTGCTCGAGCCACAGGCCGAAGGTGCCGATCTCGTGCGGCAGCTCGAGGGTGAGCTTGTCGCGACCGTGCTGTGCACCGGCGGCCATGGTGGCGCCCAGCACCAGCGCCGGGTTGGTGGCGGGGTCGACGTCTGCTCCGGTGATGGCCGCCATGGCCGAGGCCGACGCCAGCAGGCCGACGATGTCGACGCCCAGCAGCGCCGCCGGCACCAGCCCGAAGTGCGACAGGGCCGAGTAGCGGCCACCGATGTCGGGGCGGTTCTCGAACACCGCCCGGAAGCCGTGCTTCCGGGCCAGGACGGCGAGCTCGGTGCCGGGGTCGGTGACGGCGACGAAGCGACGGGCGTCGCCCCCCGTGAGCTCCCAGAAGTGGGCCAGCTGGCTCGACGTCTCGATGGTGGTCCCCGACTTCGACGCCGCCACGAACAGGCAGGCGTCGAGGTCGAGCTCGTCGCCCACGCGGGCCACGGCCGCCGGGTCGGTGGTGTCGAGCACCCGAAGGTCGAGGCAGCCGGGGGCGGCACCGAAGGTCCGCCACAGCACTTCGGGGAACAGGCTCGACCCGCCCATGCCCAGCAGCACGGCGTGACGCAACCCCTCGGCGGCGGCGCCGGAGGCGAACGCCTCCAGCTCCGGGACAGCGGCGCGCATCTCCTGCACCACGCCGAGCCAGCCAAGGCGGTCGGCGACCTCCTTGGGATCGTCCTGCCAGAGCGTGTGGTCGCGCGACCACAGCCGAGCCGGGGCGTCGCGGGCCACCAGGTCGTCGACGCTGGCCTCGACGGCGGTGGCCAGCGCCCCGAGACGACGGCGCGAGATCATGCCAGCGGGCGGGACGCGACGGTCGAGGGCTGGAGCGGTTGCCATGTCGCCTGCCCTTCCCCCTCCGGCCCCATCGCACCCGCCACCTCGGCGGCGGCGGCGGCGGCGAGGTCGGCAGTGCGTTCGAGGTCGTTGCGGCCGTGCGCCAGGCTCGGGAAGACCGCCTCGTAGGGACCCGGAGCCAGTGCCACGCCGCGGTCGAGCATGGCCCGGAAGAACCGCCGGTAGATGCCGTTGCCGGCGGCGACCTGGGCGTCGTCGTAGTCGTTCACCGGGGCATGAGCGAAGAACACCCCGACCAGCGGGCCCAGCCGCGGCACCTGCACGGGCAGCCCGGCGTCGGCGATCACGTCACCCAGCATGGTCGCCAGCTCGCCGGCGCGCCCATCGAGCATGGTGTAGGCGGCGGCGTCGAGCTCGGCGAGGACGGCCAGGCCGGCGGCGGTGGCCAGCGGGTTCCCCGACAAGGTGCCGGCCTGGTAGACGGGCCCCAGCGGCGCCAGCTGTTCCATGACGTCCCGACGGCCGCCGAAGGCGCCCAGAGGGAGCCCTCCGCCGATCACCTTGCCGAAGCACCACAGGTCCGGCTGGACCCCCAGGCGAGCGCTCGCTCCGCCGCGGCCGAGTCGGAAGCCGGTGATCACCTCGTCGAAGCACAGCAGGGCGCCCACCCGGTCGCACGCGGCGCGCAGCCCCTCCAGAAACCCCGGAGCCGGCGGTACCAGCCCCATGTTGGCGGCCACCGGCTCGACCATCACCACCGCCACCTCGTCGTCGAGGTCGGGAACCCGGTTGTAGGGGGCGACGACGGTGTCGGCCACCGCAGCGGGCGTCACCCCGGCCGAGTCGACCAGCCCCTGGTCGGCCACGCCGCTGCCCCCGGCGGCGAGCAGGGCGTCGCTGTGTCCGTGGTAACAGCCGGCGAACTTGACGACCTTGGCCCGCCCGGTGGCGCCTCGGGCCACGCGCAGCGCCGACATGGCGGCCTCGGTGCCGCTCGAGACGAGACGCACCATCTCCAGGCCGGCCACCCGCGCACACAGCTCCTCGGCCAGCAGCACCTCGCCCTCGGTCGGGGCGCCGTAGGTCGTGCCGTCGACGGCGGCGGCCCGCACCGCCTCGACCACCCTGGGGTGGGCGTGGCCGAGGATCGAGGCCCCGTAGCTCTGCACGTAGTCGAGGTAGCGGCGGCCCTCGACGTCCCACACATGAGCCCCCTCGGCCCGGGCCACGAAGTAGGGGGTGCCGCCGACCGAGCGGAACGCACGCACCGGCGAGTTCACCCCACCGGGGATGCGTCGCTGGGCCCGCTCGAACAACGAGGCATTGGTCGGCGGGTCGATCACAGCGACTCGGCGACCTCGCGGGCGAAGTAGGTGACGATCAGGTCGGCTCCGGCGCGCTTGACGGCAGCGAGTTGCTCCACGGCCACGGCCGGACCGTCGATCCAGCCCCGTTCGGCGGCGGCCTTGACCATGGCGTACTCCCCGGACACGTGGTAGGCGGCCACGGGCACCTGGACCGTCGCCCGTACGGCGGCGATGACGTCGAGGCACGCCAGCGCCGGCTTGACCATGACCACGTCGGCCCCCTCTTCCACGTCGAGGGTCACCTCCACCAGCGCCTCCCGCCGGTTGCGGAGATCCTGCTGGTAGGAGCGCCGGTCGCCGCCTCCGGCGATGCTGACGCCCACCGCGTCGCGAAAGGGCCCGTACAACGCCGAGGCGTACTTGGCGGCATAGGCCACGATGGCCACGTCGGGATGACCGCCCTGCTCCAGGGCGCGCCTGATGGCCGCCACCTGGCCGTCCATCATCCCGCTGGGGGCCACGGCGTGAGCCCCGGCCCGCGCCTGGGCCAGGGCCACTTCGGCGTAGCGCTCGAGGGTGGCGTCGTTGTCGACGCTGCCATCGGCAGCCACCACACCGCAGTGGCCGGAGTCGGTGTACTCGTCGAGGCACAGGTCGGCCATGACCACGACGTCGTTGCCGACCTCGTGGCGCAGGTCGGCCAGCGCCACCTGCACGATGCCTTCAGGGCTCCACGCGCCGCTGCCCTCGGCGTCCTTGGCGGCAGGCACGCCGAAGAGCATCACCGCCGGCAGGCCGAGATCGGCCAGCGCCGCCACCTCCTTGCGCAGTGATTCGCGCGTGTGCTGCACCACGCCGGGCAGGGAAGGCACCGGCTGCGGCTCGTCGATGCCCTCTCGCACGAACAGCGGGGCCACGAGGTCGTCGACCGACAAGCGCGACTCGGCCACCAGTCGCCGCATCGCCGGCGTGCGCCGGAGTCGACGGGGACGCCGGGCCGGGAAGCTCACCGGCCCAGCCTATGGCGGCGCATCTCAGCGCTCCCCCTCTGGCCTTCCGGCCGGCGGATCGCGCCGCTTTCCGCTGCGCCGGGTCGGCCAGAACGGGATTGCCGCTACCGGGGGGGCAGGGCTCGGACCAGCGCGTCGACCAGGCCGTCGAGCGTGTGGACATCGGCCTCGGCGGCGACGGTGAGCCCGAGATTGCGGGCGGTGGCGGAGGTCACGGGGCCGATGCTCGCCACCACCGGGGGCACGGCCGCCAGCCCCGCCACCTCGAGGTAGCCCGCCACCGACGACGAGGAGGTGAAGGTGACGGCGTCGGCGGCGCCAGCCGCAGCCAGCGCCTCCGGCGCTGGGCGGGTGGGACGGGTGCGGTAGGCCTCCACCACGTCGACCTCCCAGCCGGCCCCCCGCAGGCCTTCCGGCAGGATGTCGCGGGCCACCGCCGCCCGGGGAAGCAGCACCCGCCCGCCCGGGTGTGGCGGCGGGAACGCCTTCAGCAGGCCTTCGCCCACGAACCGCTCGGGAACCAGGTCGGCGACCACCCGCGCCTCGGCCAGCGCCTGGGCCGTGCCCGGGCCGATGGCGGCCACCTTGGCGGCGCCAAAGGCGCGGGCGTCGCGCAGCAGGGGCAGGAAGCGGGCCACGGCGTTGGCCGAGGTGAACGTCACCCAGTCGTAGGACCCCACGACGGCCGCGGCTGCACGCAGGGCGGCACCTCCGTCGGCGGGGTCGACGATCTCGATGGTGGGGAGCTCCACGGTGCCCGCTCCCATGCGCTGGAGGCGCTCGACCAGGGCGCCCGCCTGGTGGCGGGGCCGGGTGACCACCACCGAGCGTCCGAACAGGGGGAGGCGCTCGTACCACGCCAGGTCTAGGCCGGCGACCTCGCCGATCACGATCACCGCCGGCGACTCGAGGTCGGCCTCGGCGAGGCCGCCGAGCGTGGTGCGCACGGTGTGCTGCTCGGGCCGGGTGCCCCAGCGCACGGCGGCCACCGGGGTGCTCGCCGCCAGCCCACCGGCGAGCAGGCGATCGGCGATCTCGCCCCGCGTGGCCACGCCCATCAGCACGACGATCGTGCCGCCCACGCCGGCCACGGCCTCCCAGTCGGTGGCGGTGGCGCCGAGGCCGTCACCGTGGCCGGTGACCACGGTGAAGGAGGTGGCCAGCCCCCTGGCGGTGAGGGGCACACCGCCGTAGGCGGGAACGGCGACCGCCGAGGTCACCCCGGGGACCACCTCGAAGGCGACGCCGGCGGCGGCCAGGGCGGCGGCTTCCTCGGCCCCCCTGGCGAACACGAAAGGGTCGCCGCCCTTGAGGCGGACCACCTCCAGGCCGGCCCGGCCGCGGTCCACCAGGAGGGCGTTGATCTCGTCCTGGGGCGTGCTGGGGCCACGGGGCGTCTTGCCCACGCTGATGCGCTCGGCCGCCGGCGGCGCCAGCTCGAGCAGCGAGGCCACCGACAACCGGTCGTGCACGACGACGTCGGCCCGGGCCAGCACCTCGGCACCCCGGACCGTGAGCAGCCCGGGGTCACCAGGTCCCGCGCCCACCAGGTAGACGGTCATGGTTTCGTCGTCGAACCGGAGGTTCGACGACGAGCCTGAGGGTGCTCCGGGCGCCGGGGGAGCCGGCGCCCTGCGCGCTGAACACCTTCCTCATGCGGCCAGCAAGGGAGGGGCGCCTTCGGCGCCGACCATTGCCGGCCACACGGACCTCCCCGCGTTGTCACAGGCCGGGCCCTTGTCATCCGGCGAGGACGTGGCTGCCGCCGGAGCTCAGGAGGTGCTCTCCCAGGAGGCGGCCTGCCCGGGCGGGATCGGCGCCGGCCTCGACGTGGACCTCGTCGCGCAACACCTGGCGACCGTCGAGGGTGGCCAGCACCGCTCGCAGCCACAGGCCGCCGTCGGCGCGCTCGACGGCGTAGGCCCCCGCCGGCAGCTCACAGCCCCCTCCCAGGGTGGCGAGGAACCCCCGCTCGGCCGCCAGCGCTCGGGCCGAAGGCGGGTGGTCGATGCTCGCCACCAACGCCCCCGTGGCGGCGTCGTCGGCCCGGCACTCGACGGCCAGCGCTCCTTGGCCCACCTGGGGCAGGACCACCTCGGGCGCCAGCACCTCGGCGGCACGGCCGCCGATTCGGAGGCGTTCCAGCGCCACGGCGGCGACGACGACAGCCGAGAACCGCTCGGCGGCAGCCACGCGGGTGTCGATGTTGCCGCGCAGCCCGGTGAAGATGAGGTCGGGACGCGCGTCGGCGAGCTGGGCCCGTCGCCGGGTCGACCCGGTGGCGACCACCCCCCCCGGCGGGATGTCGTCGAGCGCCCGTCCCACCAGTGCGTCGCGGGGGTCGCCCCGCTGCGGAACGGCGCCGATGACCAGGCCCGGCGTCATCACCGACGGGCTCGACGGCAGGTCCTTGGCCGAGTGCACGGCCACGTCGGCACGTCCGTCGAGCAGCGCCGCCTGCACCTCCTTGACGAAGACCCCCTGGCCCCCGAGCTCCCAGATGGGCCGGTCGAGGGCGCGATCGCCGTAGGTGTCGACGATCAGCAGCTCCACCTCGAGGCCGGGGTGCGCCTCCCGCAAGCGGCCGGCGACGTGCTCCGCCTGCCACCGGGCCAGCCTGCTGCCCCTGGTGGCCACGGCGATGCGGCCCGGGTCGCCCACCGAGACCTCCCCTTCCCCGCCCGGAGGCGGTCCCTACAGATCGAACAGGTCGCGCAGGGCCTCCGACAGGCGCTCGCCCCGCTGCGTTCCAGCCGCGTCCTTGAGACGGACGGTGGGCTCGTGCAACAGCTTGGCCGCCACCGCACGGGTCACCGCTTCGACCAGCTCGCGCTGGGAGGCGTCGAGCCGGCGGCCGTGGCGGTCGAGCTCGGCGGCCCGCAGCTCGTCGACCCGGCTCCGCAAGGCCGTGACCAGCGGGGCGACCTGGCGGGTGGTGATCGCCTCGCGATAGCGCGAGACCTCGTCGTCGATGAGGTCGCGTGCCCTGGTCACCTCCCGGCGTCGCTCGACCCGGCCGCCTTCGGCGAAGGCCCGCAGGTCGTCCATGTCGAGCAGGGTGACGCCGGGCAGCTCGGCGGCGCCGGGATCGACGTCGCGGGGAACGGCCACGTCGACGATGAGCAGCGGGCGCCCGGCCCGGGCGGCGACGACCGGTTCGAGGTCGCCGTGGTCGACCAGCACCGACGACGCCCCGGTGGAGGTCAGCAGCAGGTCGACCTCGGCGAGGGTGGCGGGAACGTCGGCGAGGCGTACCGCTCGACCGCCCACCCGCAGCGCCAGAGCCTCGGCCCGCTCCCACGTCCGGTTGGCCACGAGGACCTCGCTCACGCCGGCGTCGGAGAGCGACGCCACCATCCCCCCGCCGGTGTCGCCGGCCCCGAGCACGAGCACGCGCCGACCCTGGAGTGAGCCGAGTCGCTCCACGGCGAGGGCGACGGCCGCCTGGGAGACCGAGGTGATGTGGCGGGAGATCGCCGTCTCGGTGCGGACCCGCTTGCCCACCTCGAGGGCGTGGCGGAACAGCATGTTGAGCACGGGTCCGGTGGCCCCCTCGGCCACCGCCAGCTCCCAGGCCCCTTTGACCTGACCCAGGATCTCGGTCTCCCCCAGCACCGCCGAATCGACCCCGGCGGCCACGGTGAAGAGGTGGGCCACGGCCCCGGCGTCGTGGAACTGGTAGAGGTGGTCGGCGAAGTCCTCGGGAGCCAGAGAGCCGAGCTCGGAGAGGAAGTCGCGGATGTCGCCGACCGCGCCATGGAACCGCTCGGCGTGGGCGTAGATCTCCGTGCGGTTGCAGGTCGACAGCACCACCGCCTCCGACACGTCGTCGCGACCCCGGAGGTCGTGGAGCGCCTTGGGAATGCGCTGGCGGGGGACGGTCATCCGCTCCAGCAGAGGAAGGGGCACGCTCCGGTGGTTGAGCCCGACGACGATCACCGACACGTGGATCCGCGCTTCCTTCCTCCGGCACAGCAGGCCGACCGGTGCTGCCCCAGCATCTCCAACCTACGCGCAGCGTGCCAACTTCGGGCGTTCAGCTCGGGGCCTCCAGGGTGACGGCGAGCGTGGCCGGCACCACGGTCGGCACCAGCACATCGGCCTGGGGCTCGGCCAGCGGGGGCGGAACGGCGGCGGCCACCATCGACCCCGGCGATCGGCGCTGTTGGTAGAAGCTCAGGATCTGCAGCTCGACGGCCAGATCCACCTTGCGCAGCGAGACGTCGGGCGGCACGGCGACCACGGCCGGGGCGAAGTTGAGGATGGAGCACACGCCGGCGGCCACGAGGCGGTCGGCCACGTCCTGGGCCGCCGCCGGCGGGGTGGCCACCACCCCGATCGACGTGCCGAGCTCGGCGACGATGGCCGGCAGCTCGTCGATGTGGCGAATGACCAGCTCGCCCACGCGCTCGCCGACCTTGGCCGGGTCGGCATCGACGAGCGCCCCCACCGGGAAGCCACGATCGCTGAAGCCCCGGTAGTTGGCGAGGGCATGGCCCAGGTTGCCGACCCCGACGATGATGACCGGCCAGTCCTGCGTGCAGCCGAGCTCCCGGCTCATCTGGAACAACAGGTACTCGACGTCGTAGCCGACGCCCCGTGTGCCGTAGGAACCCAGGTACGACAGGTCCTTGCGGACCTTGGCGGCGTTGACGCCGGCCATCTCGGCAAGGCGTTCCGAGGAGATGGTCGGTGTGTCGGTGGCGGCGACCTCGAGCAGGCTTCGCAGGTAGACCGGCAGCCGGGCCACGGTGGCCTCGGGAATGCGGCGGCGGGGTTGTCGGGCCGTCACCCCGTCATCGTAGGACGGTGTGCCAACCTTCACAATCTCACGAGGCCGGGGGCATCAGCCCGATCGGGTGACGAGCAGATCGGTCAGCTGTCGCACCATGGCGACCAGGCGCGGCGGCTCCGGCCACACCGGTCGCTCTATGCCTTCGGCCACTGCCGACTCGGCGCACACCGGGCCCACGCAGGAAGCCAGCACCTCCGAGTCGAATCGGCGCCGGAGGGCATCCGCCTCACCCATCGACTCGGCGATGCGGAACAGGTGGTGGACGGCAGGCTGGCTGGTGAAGGTGACGGCAGCCACCTCTCCGGCCGTCACGGCGCGCACCAGCGCCCGAGCAGGCTGGTCGTCGTCGGGCAGGCGCCACCGGTAGACCGGGATCTCGACCAGCTCACCGGCCAGCGACCTCAGCGCTGCGGTGGAAGGGTGCGCCTCGGGTCCGAAGAGCTGCAACGCCACCCGTGGACGCTGCGGATGCTCGATGGCGATGTGGTCGACCACCTCTTCCATCGTCTCCCGCGGCGCCCGCCACGCCACCTCGAGGCCGGCGCGGCGCACGGCCGACGACGCCTTGGCCCCCCGGGCGAGGACGGCTGCCTGAGCCAGAGCGCCGGTGAGGAGGTCGCCGAGGCCCCATCCCGCCGCTGCCTCGAGCCAGAGGCGCAGCCCCATCCCGGTCGTGACGACCACGAGCTCGGGCGGGCGCGCCACGACGTCGAGGGTGGCCTGGCGGAGGGCCTCCTGGCGGGAGAGGTCGATGGTGGCGAGCGTGGGCCCGTGCACCACCTCGGCGCCCCGGCGGCGGAAGAGGTCGGCCTGCTCGAGCCAGCGTCGATCGGCCGTGATGCCCACCGTCATGCCCCTCAGCACGTCGCCTCGCTCACCGGAGGGGGCTTCGGTCAGCGTCGTCTCCGCCCCTGCCATTCCCCGAGGGTAGCGATCGGCGGCAGGGTCCTCGTCGGGCGAGCGACGGGGATAGATTGCGCCCGATCGCCGAACGGAAGGACGTCTCACCATGCCGATCACCTCGTTCGATGTGGCAGCTGCGCTGGGCCTCGACGGCTCCCCGGTGGCCATCGGTTTCCTGCAGCACCAGCCGGCCGGCATCCCAGCGTGGTCGGGTGGGCCGGTGGCCGCCGGCTGCACGTTCTGGCGCCATGCCCGCCGCGGCCAGGCCTTCTACACCGTTCCCGCCGACCACTACAACTGCGCCGTCGGCGCCCATGTCCACGGCATTCCCCTGCCCGAGGACCGGGCGCCGGAGCTCGCCGACACCATCGACGCCATGGCGGAGGCCGGCTACATCGACCGTTCGGAGGTGCCCTCGATCCCCACGGTGTGGGAGCCCCCGGCCTACGTGGCCTACGCCCCGGTGGAGACGGCTGCGTTCACACCCGACGTGGTGGTGGTGGCGGCCACGCCCGCCCAGGCCATGCTCCTGCACGAGGCGGCACTGCGAACTGGGGTGACGCCCATGACGGCGCCCGCAGCCGGCCGACCCGGCTGTGCCGTGCTGCCGATCGCCATGCAGACCGGTGAGGCCGCCATGAGCCTCGGCTGCGCCGGCAACCGGCTGAGCACCGCGCTCGCCGACGGTGAGCTCTACAGCGCCATCCCCGGCCCGGCGTGGGCGTCGGTGGCAGAAGCGCTCCCGGACATCCTGGGCGCCAACGAGACCATGTCGAGGCGCTACCGCGATCGGCGCATGCGGGTCGAGGGTCCGTCGGCGAGCTGAGGAGACGTCTCCCGGCCCTGGTGGCGCCAGGTCGGTTCTCATCGATTCTCAGAGCCGCTGCTAGCGTGGCCGCATGCCCAAACCTCGCCGCGGCGTCGACACCACCAACGGGAGCGCCGCTGTGTCTGAGCTCCACGTCACCGCCGCCGAGCGCCTCGGTGCGGTCGGCCAGCGCTTCACCACCTTGCGTCGCACGTTGGTCGACCTGCTGGCCGAGGCTCGCCAGCCCCTGTCGATCCCCGACATCCTGAGCTCCGAACCCACGCTGGCGCAGAGCTCGGTCTACCGCAACCTGGCCGTTCTCGAGGAGGTGGGCGTCGTGCGGCGGGTCGTCACCACCGACGACTTCGCCCGCCACGAGCTGGCCGAGGACCTCACCGAGCACCACCACCACCTGATCTGCTCGGCGTGCGGCGTGGTCGAAGACTTCACCGCCTCGCCGCACGTGGAGCGAAGCGTGGCCCGAGCCATCTCCGAGGTGTCCGACCTCACCGGCTTCACCTCGGAGCACCACCGGCTCGACCTCATCGGGGTCTGCCGGGCCTGCGCCTGAGGCTTCCCTCCTCCGGTCCCCCCTCCTCGGTCGGTTCGTACTCGGCCACCGTGTGCCGCTGGCTGGCCCGCGTACGCCCTCGAGACCGGGCCGACACGCCTGAGGAGAGCGAGGGCGACCACGGCGGTGATGCCCATGCCGAGCGAAAGCGCGGCAAGTGCCACCGCCCACACCGGCAGGCCACCAGCGCCCTCGACGGCTGGCGCTACCACCGGACCGTGCCGCTCGAGCGGCGCGAAGTAGACGTCCTCCGCGTCCGTCGGCATCGCTCTCGGGGACCGGGCTGTTCCGGAAGTCGTACCAGGCGATGTCGATGCGGCCGTCGGGAGCGATCGACGTCCGCCTGAGTGACCCAGTTGCGGATGGCCTGCGCCGAGGGCTCAAAAGGCGAGCTCTTCAGGGCAGAGCCTGGGATGGGACCACACCCCTGGAACAAGATGTTGGCCGCCCCGCCAGGTCCCTGCCGCGACCAGGCCTTACAGCCCTTTGGCGGCAAGCGTTGACTGCAATGAGCGATGGCAAAGGATGCGCCGGGCGGAGGCGACCCTCGCCGTCGACGAGCTGTGACCCGAGGACCCATTGGGCGGGATGGAGACGCTTCGTCCACCGAGCCTTCACGGTGATCTGGGCCCGATGGACGAGGGACGCCCCTCGCCCCTTCGGGTCCCGGACCATGAAGCGGCTCCCAGTCCGAACCCGAGCCTCAGGTGCCGACGCTCCTTCGCCGGCGAGGCCCACCGGCGTCGGCGAGCAGGTCCAGTACCTCACCGATGGTCCGCTCCTGGGCCACGGGGAGCCCCGACGGTGCCTGCTCGTCGGACTCCGGCAACGGTAGGTCCCCCTGGATGTGGTAGCGGTTGCGACGCCCGTCCTTCTCCTTGACGATGTAGCCGTCCTCAGCCAGATCGTTCACGATGGCGTAGGCACTGCGTTCCGTGACCCCGAGGGCATCGGCGATGTCCCGCAGCCGCAGGTCGGGGTCGTGGGCGATGCAGACCAGGGCGCGGGCGTGGTTGGTGAGAAAGCCCCACTGCGGCATGGGTGCACTCTACCCGACGAATTCTAGAAGTTAGTTGCTAGTTTCTGACGACCGGCGTACGGTTCTCGTGCGGGCGAATCTCGCCCCCCCAAAGGAGCAACCGATGAACCAGCGACACCACCACCGAGCCCGCCGGGCGGCACTCGCCGGCACCATGGTCCTGGCCACGAGCGTGCTGTACAGCGCCACGCCGGCCCACGCCGTGGTCCCCGTCGTCCCCTGCACCGTGAGCCTGGGCGTGACCCAGAC
>JAHWJH010000269.1 GCA_019348555.1 Actinomycetota bacterium | reverse complement strand
GAAGGACACACCGATCGACACCGTGGTGGGACTGCTGGAGCCGCTGCTGCGTGAGCGCCTCACGGTCGGGTGAAGATGCGGGAGTTGCCTCATGTCAACCTTCCGCATATCGACGTCGAGCCGCTCAATGCGCCGTCGAGCAACACCCGGTGCTCGAGTTCGACACGGAGGAAATCACAGTGCCGTTGACCCCTTTGTGCTGGCGCGCCCGAGGACGGCTTCATAGAGCGCACCCACAGGGGTCAGCCGCACCAGCGATCGCTCGTCGCCATCAACGAGTCCCGGGACCAGCAGCACCAGCGCACCGACCACCCCTCCCGTCGCCGCGCCCGTGGCGACGCCCCATCGCAGGCATCGGAGGAACACTCTGACCGGACGAGAGGCCCTGGAGGCCACGACGGCCACGATCGCGGCACCCACTCCCACCACAAGGGCCACGCCGATGTAGCCGAGGATGATCACGGCGCGAGCTGTTGTCCCGAAGGGGATGGGACCGCCAACCCGTCCAGCGGGGCGACCAGAACCGGCTGGGCGCTCCAGATGGTGTCGACGCCGGCCATCAGAAACGCACTGTCAGGCTCGGCCGTTCCGGCGGCGAAGCGATCGGGGTCGTCGAAGAAGCTGGACCGAACCTCGTCAAGGCGGAGGGGCTCGATTCCCCATCCTTCGGCGGCGAGGGCGACTCCATCGAAGACGCCGTCTTGCGGTGTGGCGGCGTAACCCAGCGGCGCGCAACGGAAGAACGCCGAGGCCTCGTCGAGGCTCGCGAAGACCGAGTCCTGCATCACCACCGCTGACCGGCGTGCCGCCACTCTGATCTCGACCTCGCCGTCGTGGCTGGAGACCTCGATCCGATAGGCGCCACCGCCCTCGTCGACGCGGAAGTCGGCCCGGTGCTGCCGCCCAGGGAAGAAGCGTCCGCCCAGGAGTGCGCCCAGTCGCGATGACGTGTCCCGGCGCGGGATGTAGACACCGGTTGCCGGGCCGTCCGGCGTATCCCATTCGACCGCCACCCGGTGGGCGGCGTTCTCGCTCGTCAGGCCGAGCGCCGGCGGCAACCCGTCGGGTCGGACGCCACCCAAGCGGATGAGGCAGATGCCCGCGACGCCGTAGCCGCCGACCAAGGCGGGGCGGAAGGGCCTCGGAAGCAGCGATGCCAGAGTCGCTCGCTCGACCCGGTAGTTGACCAGAATGCGGCGCTGCATGGTCGCCTTGATCGTCGGCGCCCTCACGAGGCGCCCGCTTCTTTCCCGGCATCCCTTCGCTTCCTGAGGACCACCTGCTCCGGGCACACCGCGGACAGGAACCCCCCTACACAGTTGGCCAGGCGGTCCTCGACCAGGCCGTAGAAGATGCGATTGGCCTTGCGGCGTTCGGTGAGCAGACCCGCCGCCTTGAGGATGGAAAGGTGCCGTGAGATCGAGGGCCCACTGATGGTGAACCGGGAGGCAATCTCGCCGGCCGTCCTCTCGCCTTCCCGGAGGTCCTGGAGGATCTGTCGGCGGGTCGGGTCGGCCAAGGCCCGGAACACGCTGGCGCTCTCTTCGGTCACTTAGCTATTTAGCCATATTGCGACGGTACTGGCAAGCCCCCGGCCCCGCGTCACGAGCGCCACAGCCAGCCGGCAGGAGCCGCCGGTGAGCCTCGGCGTGACCGCCACGTGACCTAAGCAACGGTCACGAGACGGTTTTGGCGGGCAGTGGCGGTAGACCGAAATGGCCGCTGAGCAGGGATTCTCAAGTCGACGCAGGTCACGGCGATGGCTCTGATGAGCTTCCCAAGCTGGCACGCCGTCTCGATTCTTTGGGCCGTCTCTGGGCCGTCAGAGGACGGCCCATGATGGGCAACGGCGGTTACTCCCGGACATGCGTCTTCCCTGCTCAGAGGCCCTTTTCGTCCTCCGCCGCAGGTCAAGGGATTGTCGCAACAGATCTACGACATCTAGGACGGGAGGCCCGCTGCCCTGCGGAAACGTGGGTCAGCGGGCCGCTCGTTCCGTCTGTGTTCCGTCGGAGAAAGGTGTCGCTCAGCATCGATGAGGACGTGCTCGCCGAGGCCCGCGCCCGGGCGGGGCAGCGTGAGTTGTCGTCGT
>JAHWJH010000268.1 GCA_019348555.1 Actinomycetota bacterium | reverse complement strand
CGCACCCTGGGCGCCGGCGAGCTCGAGGTGGCAGTGCTGAGCCGCAGCGAGGAGCGCCGGGCCTTCCGGCGGCTGGACGAGGAGACCCTCACCCGCCTGCTGGGATGACGGGGTCGCCCTAGGCCACGGTGCTGACGTAGGCCTGGACCACCAGGGCCAGCACCAGCAACAGGGCCAGCCAGAGCGACACCTGCACGACACGGCCGGGACCGTCGGCGTCGATGCCGTCGTCGTCGTCGTCGTCGAAGGCCGACTCCACCTCGTCGACGAGCAGCAGCTCCCGGGCCAGCGCCAGGTCGGGCTCGTCCACCAGGACCTCCACGGCCCCCATGGGGTACGGGCCGTCGACGCCACCGCCACGGAGCTGGGTGACCACACCCTCCGATCCCAGCCGAGCGGCCAGGACCCGCGCATGAAAGCCGGAAGGCACCTTGGCTAGCGGCACCATCCTCAGTTCGGGCACCTGATGAGCCTACTGAGGGCCGGCAACGCAGAGAGCTTCGCCCTCGTTCGCTCGCTGCGCTCGCTCCACTCCGGCGAGTTGATCGTGCTCCGGGCGCCGGCGGAGCCGGCACCCTCCGCGCTCTTCTTCCCTGGCCGCCATCCAGAAGGGGCCGCCTCCGGCGGCGGGAGTGGCCGGCGGCGCGGCGCCTACGGCGCCTGGCGACGCTGCGGAGTCCGCCAGGCGGAGCAGCGACGACCGCTGGTCCAGCTCCGTGCAACGGGCGCCGGCGGATTATCGCCGGCGAAAATCACAGAGCCGGCACGCGCGTCGGTCGCAGGCCCTGGCGCTCGGCGAGGGTGGCGAAGCGGCAGGCGTCGCGCACGGCGCACCCACCGGGGTCGTTGTTGAAGTAGACGAACACGTCGTCCTCGGGGCCCCACCGGGACGCCAGGCGCTCGGCCCACCGGCCCAGGGCCTGGTCGCCGTAGCACGGCCAGGGCTTGGCCCGTCCCTCGTGGAGGCGCAGGTAGCCCCAGTCGGCGGTGCGCTCCACCAGGCCCAGCGGCCGTGACCGCCGGTCGGCCAGCACCAGGGCGACCTTGCGGGCGGCGAGGAGCGACAGGGTCTCGTCGTCGAACCACGACGGGTGGCGGAACTCGACCGCCACCCGCACCGAGGCCGGGAAGCGGTCGAGGGCGTCGGCCAGGCGGGACCGGTCGGCTGCCAGCGTGGGGGGCAGCTGGAGCAGCAGCGGGCCCACGCGGGGCCCGAGCGGGGCGGCGTGGCGCAGGAACCGCTCGACCGGCTCCTCCGGCTCCCGCAGCTGCTTGTAGTGGGTGAGGTAACGGCTCAGCTTCAGCGCCATCACGAAGTCGTCGGGCAGGGTGGCCCGCCACGCCGTGAAGGTCTCCGCCGGCGGCAGCCGGTAGAAGGTGTTGTTCACCTCCACGGTGCGGAACCGCTCGGCGTAGTGCTCGAGCCAGCGGCGGGTGGGCACGCCCGGGGGGTAGAAGGTCCCCCGCCAGTCGCGGTACTGCCAACCCGAGGTCCCGACGAGCAGCACGGTCTTTCGGTTGCTAGCGCTCGTCCAGGGCGTCGCCCACGTCGGGCGCCCGCCGGGGCCCGTTCGGCAGGGGAGGCTCCTGGCGCAGCGACATGGCGCAACCGACGCCGGCGGTCGCGCCCTTTGCCGCCGCCACCTGCAGCAGCTGGAGCCCCGGCGTGACGTCGCCGGCGGCGTAGACGCCGGTGACCGAGGTCCTGCCGTGCTCGTCGACCGACAGGTAGCCGTCGGCGGTGCGGAGCACGGACGGCGAGCCGGTCCCGTCGGCATCCGACGCGCCAGCGAGCCCGGCGTCGACGGCCACGCCCTGCCGCGACCAGCCGTCACGCGGCCGCTGTTCCGCCGCGAGGACCCGGCTGGCCACACCGTCGTGGCCTCCGTACCACATGCGCAGGACCCCGCGGTCGCCTTCCAACACCGAGGGTCGCCACGCCCGGTGGCGGTCCAGCGCCGAGAAGGGTCCCGACGGTCGCAGCACCTGGAACGGGGCCGACCAGGTCACGACCTCGTGCCGCCCGGGCCTGCGGTGGGACGTGCCGCGCGACGCCGCCGGGACGGCCTCGACCGGGTCACGGCCGCC
>JAHWJH010000267.1 GCA_019348555.1 Actinomycetota bacterium | reverse complement strand
CTTCCGATCTGACGTGGCCGACCTCGGTGGGCGCCTCGACGGTGCTGGTGCCATCCTCGCCACCCACGTCTTCGGCGCGCCGTGCCCCGCCGAACAGCTCGAGGCACTGGCTGCCGATGCCGGCAGCGCCTTGGTCTTCGACGCCGCCCATGCCCTCGGAGCCAGCCGCCAGGGGCGCGCCATCGGAGGTTTCGGTGACGCCGAGGTGTTCAGCCTGAGCCCGACCAAGTTGGTGGCGGGGGGCGAAGGGGGTCTCGTCGCCACCCACCGGGACGACGTGGCCGAGGCGGTGCGCCTGGGGCGCGACTACGGCAACCCCGGCGACTACGACTGCCGCTTCCCCGGCATCAACGCCCGGATGTCGGAGCTCCATGCCGCCATGGCGCTCGAGTCACTCGCGATGCTCGACGAGCACCTGGAGCGCCGCCGGGTGGCGGCCCAGCGCTACCGGGCGGGCCTGGAAAGCGTCGAGGGCATCTCGGTACAGGTGGTCGACGAGGGCGACATCTCCACCTACAAGGACTTCACCATCAGCGTCGACGACGGCTTCGGGGTCTCCCGGGACGCCACCCGCCAGGCGCTCACCGCCGAGGGGATCGACACTCGCTGCTACTTCGATCCCCCCGTCCACGTCCAGCAGGCCTACGCCCACCTCCCTCCGGCCGAGCTGCCGGTCACCGACGACGCCGCCGGACGGGTCCTCTCGCTCCCCATGTTCGCCCGCCTCCCGCTCGAGGCGATCGACGCCGTCGTCGAGGCCCTGGCCTCGATCAGGTCCTATGCCGAACAGGTGACCTCCCGCTCGGTGGCCTGATCTCGGGTGGTCCCCGAACGGGTCCTCGAGACCTTCACTCAGGCATCCTTTCGCAACGGGCTCGCCATCGGCGCGCTCGCCCTGCTCGCCGGTGTGGTGGTCGCCGCGCTGTGGCGCAGGCGCCGGGGCCGGCCCTGTCCGGTGGCGGGCCTGCTGATCGCCGCGGCGGGGGTGGCCGCTCTCCTCCAGTCGCAGCGTCCGGTGCCCGGCCTGGTGCCCGGATTGGTGGCCCTCGCCGTCGCCGGCGTCGTCGTCGACGCCGTGCCGCGGCTGCGGTCGCTCCTGCCTGTGCTCGCCCTGCCCGGAGCATGGCTGGTCGCAACCGGTGTCGAGGTGAGCCAGGCCTGGGCGCCTCTCGCCGTCGGCGTGGCCGTGGCCGGCGGAGGAGCCCTGGTGGCCGACTTCGACGGTCGTTGGTCGGTCCGGCCCCTCGGCCCTGTCCTCATGGTGGTGTCGCTGGCCGGTGTGTTCCTGACCGTGCCGGAGACCAGAGAGGCGCTTCCTGTGGTCGGGGCGGCGCTGCCGTTGGCCGTGCTCGGATGGCCCGCCAGCCTGGCGTCGCTCGGCGCCGGCGGCTCGCTCTCCAGCACGGCTCTGCTGGCGTGGACGGTCGCCCAGGGCGGAACCTTCCGCGACACCGCCCTCGTCGGTGGATTGGCCTGCCTGGGCATGCTCGTGGCCGAGCCCCTCGGACGCCTCGTCGGTCGGCACCGCCACCGCCACCGCCTCCCCCGTCCTTCGTGGGTGCTGGCCGCCGTGCTCGTCGCCCACGTGGTGGTGGTGCTGGTGGCCGCCCGGGTGGCGGGCCTCGGCGACGACCTGGCCACTGCTGTGGCGGTCGCCGCCCTCGCCCTCGCCGCCGGAGCCGCCGCCTCCTTGGCGATCAGGGCCGTCGCCGTCTCCCGAGCTCCAGGACGGCGCCGGTAGCGGGGCGCGGTCTCCGAGCTCGGCGACCCGCAGCTGATCATGGCGATGGCGATGCGCAAGCTGCAGGCGCTGCACCTGATCACCACCCCCGGGGTGCGGACCACCACCGACGTCGTGCTCACCGTCATCCAGGACCTGGAGCGCGCGCTGCTGCAGGCGCCCGGGATGCACCTGAAGCAGTCGGCCGCCGAGACCGACTGGGACGCGGAGTTCGCCGCTGCGCTCGGCGGCGCGACGGCGGACCCGGCAGCCGTGACCGACACCGGCGAACCCCTCCCCGAGGATGAGCCGGCTGATGACATCGACGCGTTCCGGCGTCATCACATGGCGCTGCACGAGGCGGCCCGTGCGGTGCTGC
>JAHWJH010000266.1 GCA_019348555.1 Actinomycetota bacterium | reverse complement strand
CCCGCAGACGTCGAAGGGGGGGACGGCGCCGGCGCCGAGGTCCCCCGCCCCGGCCGCCACCATCCCGCGGGTGGCGTTCACCGGTCGACCAACGTCTCGAACTCCAGCAACCCGTCCCACAGCCGGCGGGCGTAGCGACCGAAGCGGGTGGGCTCGTCGCCGGCCCAGCCCTCGCCCTGCTCGTCGTCGCCCGGCGGCGCCTCCAGCAGGTCGCCGAAGGGACGGGCGCCGCCCAGCACCAGCAGGTGCTCGTCCTGCTTGTCCTCCCTCGGGAAGTCCCAGTCCGACTCCCACACCTTGCGGGCAGCGGCCTCGGCGCCCTTTGAATCCTTGCCGGCGGCCCTGGCGCTGGCGTGGGCGGCCGAGGTGGCGCAGTACAGCGGCAGCGGCTCGCACATCCCCCGGTCGTACAGCTCGACCAGGCGTCCCAGGTGGAGCAGGGCCTGCGCCCGCCGGGCCTCGGGGTCACCGCCGTCGCCGTCGTCGCCGTCGTCGGCGCCGTCGGCGCCGAAGGCGGCGATGCGGGCGATGGTGACCCGGGCCCGTCCCCGGACGTCGGCTCGCCGGCGCCCGACGGTGGCGGCCTCGAAGCCGGCGTCGGGGGAGGCGGCGGTGAGGGCGAGGAACCGGGCCCACGACGCCAACCGGTGCTTGGGGCCCACCCGGGAGTAGACCACCGTCGCCGCCAGCGTTCCCCGCACGCCGGGCACGGTGCCCACCAGCAACCGACCATCGGGCAGCGGCAGGGCGACCTCGATCGACCTCGGGTCGCCGGCGCCGCCTGTCAGCTCGGTGGCGGCGGCCACCAGGTCCTCGACGGTGGGGCACACGCGGTCGAGGACGGGCCGGGCCAGGGCGCCGGGTGGGAGGATGCCCCGGGCCATCTCGGCGGCCACGCAGGCTTCGGGCTCGGCGCCGGCCAGGCGGGCCGCCAGCAGGCGGTCGCCGACGCCCCACTGCTCCAGCGGGCCCAGCTCGACCGGCAGGGCGTCGTCCACGTCCTCGGAGTAGTCGGCCACGCTGATGCCCAGGCGCTGGCGGAGGAAGGCCCGCGCCGGGTGCTGGACGAAGCGCTCGAGGTCGGCGAGCTCGACGACGTCGCCGGGCGCCGGCGGGAGCCGGGCGGGCAGGAACGGCGGCGGCGGCTCGTCGGGACGCTTCCTGCTCAGCGCCCGGGCGCCGTCGAGGGCCACGGCGTCGAAGCTCCACGGCCGGCCGGGGACGAGCGTGCCGGCGGTGAAGTTGCGCACGTCGAACGGCTGGAGCGGATGGTGGACCACGACCCGTTCGCTGGCCGGTTGCTCCCGTCCGTCGGCCAGGGGCCCGGGCCCGGCCTCGGTCCGCACCGTGCGGTCGACCACGTCGAGCAGCTCGCCCACCGGCACCGCCGGCGGGCGCTCGGCGTTGGTGCGCTCGTCCCGGCCGGCGTAGGTGACGACCAGCCGGTCGGTGGCGGCCAGCACGGCGTCGAGCAGGAGCTGGCGGTCCTCACTGCGGGCGTCGCGGTCGCCCAGCATTTCGAACACGTCCGCCAGTTCGTCGGCGGCCGCGTCCGGCGAAGCCTTGGCGGCGTCGGGGAACTGCACTTCCGCCGGGGCCGCGTCGTCCCGCTGCGGCCCCGGCGCGGGGCGGGAGCCGCTTTCCGCGCGGACCTTCTTCAACGCCGCCACCAGCGCGTCGACGTCTTCCTCGGTGTTGTACAGCGCGAACGACGCCCGCACCGTCGCCGGCACCTTGAAGCGGTCCATCAGTGGCTGGCAGCAATGGTGCCCGGTGCGCACGGCGACGCCCTCGCGGTCGAGCCGCGTGCCGATGTCGATCGCCGACAGCGGCGGGTCCTCGAGCACGAAAGAGATGACGCCGGCCTTTTTCTTGGCGGCACCGATGATCCGCAGGCCGGGGATCTGCGCGAGCTGTTCCGTCGCGTACCGCAGCAGCCGCTGCTCGTGGTCATGGAACGCGTCGAAGCCGACGGCCGTCAAATAGTCGATCGCCGCGCCCAGCCCGATGGCCCCGGCGATGTCCGGCGTGCCGGCCTCGAACTTGTTCGGCAGCTGCGCGTACGTGGTCTTCTCGAACGTCACCGACTCGATCATGTCCC
>JAHWJH010000265.1 GCA_019348555.1 Actinomycetota bacterium | reverse complement strand
ATGCTCGCGATCCTCAAGACGATCGTCGCCCAGGTCGACGTCCTCGAGACGCTCACGCCGCGCGGCTTCCTCGCCTTCCGCGACCGCCACTTCTGATCCCGAGGCAGGTTTTTTCTGCCTGCCCTGACCAGCCTCGACGCGCGTCGATGCTGGTCACGGTGACCGTTTGCCCCGGCCCCGTCGGTTGACACGCCGGCCGGGGGCGTGGCAAGAAGGTCAGGCCTTCTTTTACTCGGGTGGCCGAGGAGAAGGCCCGGGCGGGGTAGCCCAGCGAGCTCAGTAGCAAACGTCTCAGGCGCCGGCCCGTCACAGAGAGGCATTGCCTCTCCGCGACGGTCCGGGACGGTCGACGGCCCCAAAGGCTCGCTGGGCACCCTTCTCGCCGGTCTCGGTCGGGCCCCTGGTGCCCCGGCCCCGGTGGGAAACGACGCCGCCGTGGTGCAGGGCCCGGATGGACGAACACGGGCTGGGAATGGATAGAGTCCGCCGTCGGTTCTCCCGCTCGCACGCCTCTTGCCATCGAAGGAGCCATGGCCGACGATCTCGACGACGACCAGACCGACGAGAGCCTCGACGCGCCTGACGACGAGGACGCCCTCGACGACGACGAGGTCCTCGACGACGACGACGAGGTTCTCGACGACGACGACAGCGTCGAGGAGTTCCCGGACGCGGAGTTCTCCGACGACGAGGAGTCCGAGGAGGACAGCATCGTCAAGCCGCCCCCGGCGAAGCGGGGCAAGGCCAAGGTGGCGGAGCCTGCCGGCGACGAGGAGGACGGAGGGGACGACGACGACGACGAACCCGACCCCGACGCCGGCGCGGCCGACCTCGACCCCATTCTCACGGCCCGTCTGGTCGGCGCCGACGACGAGGAGGACGACGAGGAGGACGAGGTCCCCGAGACCGAGGAGAAGGTCGAGGGAGGTAAGGTGCGCCCCCGGGCGCCCGGGGAGTTCGTGTGCCAGTCGTGCTTCCTCGTGAAGCATCCCAGCCAGCTGGCCGAGGGTGAAGTGCTCTTGTGCCGGGACTGCGTCTGATCTGCGTGCCGGTCGCCCGGCCGCACGGCTGACTTTCGTGGATCGCGAAGATCGGGAAGGATCGTTGCTGTGAACGACTCCAAGTCTCCGCTCGACCGGGTGGTGGAGCTCTTCGTCTACGCACCCGTGGGTCTGGCGCTGTCGGCGCGCGACCTGGTACCTGGGCTCGTCGAGCGGGGTCGACGCCAGGTCGACCCTCAGGTCGGCGTGGCCCGCATGGTCGGGCAGATGGCAGTGTCCCAGGGACGGTCCCAGGCAGAGAAGGTCCTGGAGCAGGCCGTGGCCTCGGCTCAGGCCACGCTCGAGCAACTCGGCGTGCTCGACCGCTCGGAGCCCAGCCCGGGCCCTGAGGCATCCTCCACGCCGGCGACCAGTCCGCCGCCGCCCCCACCGCCGTCGGACGGGCCGATCGTTGCTCCCGCCGCTCCTCCGGTGCCTCGTACCGGCAACGGGCCGGGTGCTGCCGGGTTGGCCATCCCCGACTACGACTCACTCTCGGCGTCCCAGGTGCTGCCCCGGCTCTCGAGCTTGTCGAACGACGAGCTGGAGGCGGTACGGGCCTATGAGCACGCCCACCGGGGTCGCAAGACCATCCTGAACAAGATCGCCCAGCTCCAGGGCCGGTAGGTGGAAGGCGCCCGCCTGGCCACCTGCGACGACCTGGCGACCTTGGCCCGGCTGGCTGGGGAGGCCGTGGCCGAGCAGATCGGCGAGCGGGGCGGCGTCATCTGGGCGTCTCGGGAGACCCGTCCGCTGCCGGCGTTGGCGTCGTTTCAAGAGAGCCTCGACGACGACGGCCAGTTGCTCCTCGCCGGCACCATCGACGAGGTGGTGGTGGGGTACGCCGGCGTCCGCCTGGAGCGGCTGCGCAACGGCGACCTGCTGGGCGTGGTGAGCGATCTGTTCGTGGAGCCTGGCGCCCGGAGCGTGGGGGTGGGCGAGGCGCTCATCGAGGAGGTGCTCAGGTGGTGCGGCGAGCACGGTTGTTGCGGCGTGGATGCCGTGGCCCTTCCCGGCAACCGGGACACCAAGAACTTCTTCGAGACCTTCGGCTTCACCGCCCGGG